>JBMDWN010000285.1:0-1944 GCA_048595275.1 Olivibacter sp.
GAGGCTTACCTCAAAGGACTCCGTGGCTACGATATAGAGACCTTATATGAAGGCTTATTGCATGGCGCCAATAACGAAGGCCCGGTTAGTGCTGTAGGACGAAAAGGCGTTGAATATTATAACAAGCTTGGCTATGTTCCATACGATGTGGGCATTAATGAAAATGGCGCGCGCACACTAGAGTATGCCTATGATGATTTTGCCATTTATCAGCTGGCAAAAGCGCTGAAGCGTCCTAAAAAGGAAATTGAATTGTATAAAAAGAGAAGCCAGAATTATCGTCATTTATTCGATCCGGAGACCAAGCTCATGCGGGGTAAGAATCAGGACGGAAGTTTCCAGACTCCGTTCAACCCGTTAAAATGGGGGGATACCTTCACAGAAGGGAACAGCTGGCATTACTCCTGGAGCGTGTTTCATGATGTTCAGGGTCTGATTGACCTGATGGGTGGCCAGAAAGAGTTTATCACGATGATGGATTCGGTATTCAATCAATCGCCTGATTTCGATGAGAGCTATTACGGCGGTGTTATCCATGAGATCCGTGAAATGCAGATCGCCAATATGGGGCAGTATGCACATGGCAATCAGCCTATCCAGCACATGATTTACCTTTATAATTTCGCTGGTGAACCCTGGAAAACGCAACATTGGGTTCGGGAAACCCTGGATCGTATGTATTTTGCAACGCCTGATGGTTATTGCGGCGACGAAGATAATGGACAGACCTCGGCCTGGTATGTTTTCTCGTCTCTGGGTTTTTATCCGGTATGCCCGGCTACTGATCAGTACGTTCTCGGGGCACCACTTTTTGATAAGGTTACGCTTCACTTGGAGAATGGTAAACAATTCGTGATCGAATCTCCGGAGAACTCTTCTGAGAATCGCTATGTAAAAAGCACGGAATTCAACGGAAAAGCATTTGATAAAAACTGGGTTAGTCATCAGGAGCTAATGAAAGGTGGAACCTTCCATTTTGAAATGGATAGCAAGCCCAATACGTCAAGAGGAACGGATCCGAAGTCTTTCCCCTACTCCTTCAGTAATAGTAAAGAGTAATCTTCTAACTTAAATCATGCTTTCATGAAGACTATACAAGATATTTTTAAAAGCTCCGCCTTAGCGGGGCTCTTTTTCCTGGCCGGCGGCACAGGGATGCAAAAAGCTCAGGCGCAAGATCGCTGGAGCCGGATTGAAAAAGACCTGGAAGTAGCTACTTCCGTAGATACAACATCCAAAGGGAAATATACCTTAGTTTTTATCGATAAGTCTCCTGACCTTGACCCAACGGTAAAGAAAAGACTTACGGAAGTGTTTTTCATCAACTATCCGAAAGAAGCGAAGCTTTATAATAAAAATACCACTCCAAAGGTGATCTTTGTGGTCGATCCGGAATATACCGGCGTAGCCGCTGCCGGCGGTGGTGTTGTCCGCTTTAATCCGGAATGGTTCAAAAAACACCCGGGCGATGTAGATGTCGTTACGCATGAAGTTATGCACCTGGTGCAGAGCTACCCAAATGGTGCGGGGCCAGGATGGGTAACTGAAGGCGTTGCCGATTATGTGCGCTATAAACTTGGTGTGGATAACGAAGGGGCAGATTGGAAACTAACGGACTTCAATGAAAAACAGTCCTATGAGAACTCGTACCGCATCACGGCACGCTTCTTTCATTGGCTGGAGAGCCGTAAAAAAGGAACCGTAAAGAAGCTTGACGCAGCTATGCGAAATAAAACTTATTCGGATAACTTCTGGACAGAACAATTCGGAAAGGATGTCGACGCACTATGGGCTGAATATGCCGAAAATCCTACGGTAAAAATCTAATAACAGATATTCATTCAAATTAAAAGTGCCTCGTTGAAAACTTCAACGAGGCACTTTTAATTTAAGGAGCTTAATACCCTTCATTTTGATACATCCGCTCAGGATCTAACCGGTATT
>JBMDWN010000286.1:0-1635 GCA_048595275.1 Olivibacter sp.
ACCCTGAGCCAGGTACATGAAGTTGTTGTATTCCCAGGTTTGTCTGAGCTCATGGATGGGTTTCATAAATTGCACCCGGGCCAGCAGGCTGTCACGGTTGTCGGAATTGGCGACGTACCAGGAATAGTCGTAGCGGGCGAGTCCGGTACGGTGCGCCATGAGATCTCGGATACTCACGGATGCTTCCCTCCCATCCTGAAATTTAAGCTGGGGCAGGTGTCGGACGACTTTATCGTCCAACGATATGCTGTCCGCGAACAAGCGGGATAAGAGAGCTGCTGTAAAGGCTTTTGTCGAAGAGCCTATAGCATATAAGGTCTGGGGTGTTGCAGGAAGTTTTTGTTCATAGTCGCGATAGCCGAAACCTTTCGCATAGATCACGCTGTCTTTGGTGACCACCGCCACGGAAAAACCGGCAGCATTCTGGTCTACTCTTAAACGCTCAAGCAGCGTATCTAATTTGGCTTCTGCGGAGTGCTGTGCGGTAGCAGAATAACTCAGGAGAACAGAGATCAGGATGAGTAGAAAGCGCGTCATAAGCTAAGATTAGGTATGTTTGACTTCCCTAAACTAATCATTTTTACTTGAAAAAATTATCGTGTTCGCTTACTATTCGCTTCTCAGACTTTGGACCGGATTTACCCGGGCGGCCCGAATGGCGCGGCTGCTGACGGTAATCAGGGCGAGGATTACGGCTATTGCTCCTGCCAAAGCAAAAATCCACCATTTAATCTCTACGCGATAAGCGAAATCGGTTAACCTCCTATCCATAGACCACCAGGCAATTGGAGAAGCGATGATGGTGGCGATCAATACCAGCTTGACAAAGTCTTTAGACAGTAATCCTACTATACCGGATACCGTAGCGCCGAGCACCTTACGTATACCGATTTCTTTGGTGCGCTGGAAAGCCGTCAGGGTGGCCAGTCCGAACAAACCCAGGCAGCTGATTAGTATGGTGACAGCGGTTGCCAGGGTGATCAGTTTTGAGGTGCGCTGTTCCGATTCGTAAAGCGCTTTTATTCCTTCATCGCTGAACTTGTAGTTGAAGGGGGCGTTTGGATAAATTGATTTCCATTCCTTTTCAAGCATACGGATAGCTTTGCTCCATTGGATATGATCTGAGGGAAGTTTGATGCTGAAGCTCTGAAGCCTACTTCTGCTCTTGCCGTATACAAGCGCTAATGGCTCAACGTTTACATGCAGATTTTTATGGTGAAAATCTTGAACCACTCCGATAATTGTGGTATTCTCGTCATTCATCTCCACCATCCGGCCAATTGCCTCATCGGGAGAGGAAAACCCGAAGAGGTGAACCGCTTTTTCACTTAACACCACCTGTCGCACACTATCTGATGTGAGCTCCAGGTTTTTACCAGCCAACAGTTTTATTTCGTACACGCTCAAGTAGTCCGCATCTACATATTTACGCGGCATGTTCAATTGTATTGTTCCAGTATCCGTTGCATATTTAAAAGCGGTGCCAAAGTGATTATCGTTTAAGGGAAGATGTCCTAATGTTACTCCTTTGAGCTCCGGATGTCGTTGAACAGCCTGTTTGTAAAGAAAAGGATCTAAATCTCCCCCTTCGGAGGATCTGTAAGGCATTTGCAGCGTTAGAACCGCTTCATGCTC
>JBMDWN010000287.1:0-6635 GCA_048595275.1 Olivibacter sp.
AGCGCTTCGAAACGATTATCCATGAAAACGAAAGAAACACCAAGGAGATCATTGACCGGGTTGACCTGAATAACAGCGTTCGTTATGCTAACAACAAGATTGAAAAGAAAATAGCTGACATCCTGTTTCACGTTATCAATCACTCAACATACCATCGGGCGCAGATCGCCACTGAATTCCGCCAAGGCGGAATCGAGCCAATTCCTACGGATTATATTCACTTCAGGAAATAACGGAACCCCATAATGCATTCTACTTAGTGCCTTTTGGGGAAACACCAAATTTTTTCTTATAAGCCGCAGAAAAGTGGTTAGGGTTCTTATAGCCGATCCTGTGCGCAATTTCGATTATTTTCATATCCGGTCTGGTCTGCAAGAGCCTATCAGCCGTTGCCATTCTGAGATCTGCCAGAAGACCGTATATGGTCGTACCGTGTACTTCTTTGAAGATTTGCTGCAATTTGGTTCTGTTCATTCCCACCATTTCAGACAATTCAATAATTGAAGGGGGCGAATCGATACTGTTTTCGATCAACCTCCGCACTTCCCAAATCCGATCCAAATCTTTGTTTCCAACGGGTAGCTTTCCTAATACATCTTGATCGGCTTTGCCGATCTGATCAAGCTGAAGGATCAGCAATTCAAGCAATTTTGCGTCCAGGAACAGTTTTTTCAACTCACCCGTAAAAGGACAATGATACATTTCCATCAGCACCTGATTCATCTTTCTCGTAACGGGGAACGAGCGACCCCCCATCATAACCGGTACTTCATCCCGGATCCGATCCGCAAAGTCATCAAGAAGTTGAAGATCGGCACCCAACATACGTTTCAAATAGGCAACCGTTACCTCAATTTCAACGCTGATGCTTCGTCTGACCCTCGGATAGGTCAGCTGCCCATACAAAGCCGGCATATAAAAAAGTGTGTGCGTGCCTGAAGGAATCAGGCAGTCCATTCCACCGCGCTCACCCGACCGATAAATAGCAGATCCCGACAACTCAAAATGCATCTGTAAATACGGGCTGTCGCTCCGGATAAAATGGCTGACATCATTGACCAGAGATTTGCTTAAAAAAGAGATTCTTACGCCATCCATTGCTATGTGAATGGAGTGGTGGTCAATAGCGTCCGTCTGAATGTCTACCTTTTCTTCGGAAAACAATTGCCCGGGGTCCTCCAGGAATTCTGTAGGGTAGTTGCTTATAAACTCGACTTCGCTCGCTTTGTCTTTACTCCAATAAAGCTTCATACCGATATATTATTAACCAAAAACTGCATGCATCGTAGCAAAAGCTGCATGAGACGTACATAAGCGTTTTTACATTTGCAATCTATTTAAAATAAGTCTTAATAACGAATAATAGTAAGTCTTATCGTGCATGCTTAACAACCGAACCTTTTTGTCGCTATTTATTCTGATGCTCTCAATTGGACTGCACGCACAAAGCCCTATTGACGATAGCAGCAAGACCAGCGCAACACTTTTGAATGGAACGGTTGTAAATGACCAAAACCAGCCACTTGCAGACGTGACTGTAAAGCTTTCGGTGGGCCAGCGGCAGGCGCAAACGGACTCGGAAGGGTCATTTCAATTGGCGATTGCCGATACAAACGATCAGCTACAATTTACCAGAGTTGGTTATCAACCGTTAACGCTGAGGCTAGACGGGAATCCCGTATCGGAAATACCGCTGATTATCCGCATGATCCCTGTCCATACAGAACTCGGACAAGCCGAAGTTCAGGGAAAAAGTGCAAACCGTCAGCTGGCGGAGCGTCCGATACTAACACAGGTTATTAATACGCTCCATGTACAAAATCAGCCCACCACACTGGTCGAACTGCTGAATCGCTCTGCCGGCATCCGGGTACGACAGACCGGCGGTCTGGGAGCTCCTGCTAACGTGATGATCAATGGTTTTCAAAACCGATCCATCCGGTATTTAAAAGACGGGATCCCCCTGGACTATCTGGGAGCAGGCTTTGACGTTTCTCTTGTACCCGTGGATATACTCCAACGCGTCGAGGTCTACAAAGGCGTTATGCCCTCCAACCTCGGAGCAGATGCCCTCGGGGGAGCGCTCAACCTCATTACGCACAACGGTTCGGCACACCGTCTGAACGCCTCTTACGAAGCCGGTTCTTTTAATACCCACCGGGTTGCCGCAAGTGTTTACAAACCGTCTGCCACGAAGCCTTTCTTTATTGGCCTCGATGCCTTTTACAATTATTCCGACAACGATTACCGAGCAGACCTTCAAGTCATCGACCCGAATACCGGAACCCTCTACCCTATCCGTTCCAGGCTCTTTCACAACCGCTTTCGTAACTACTACGCAGAGGCCTATGCCGGTGTACGCGGAACGTCCTGGGCAGATGAATTACGCTTTGGAATAGCCGCTTTCGGTATTGACCGGCAGGTCAACTATGGGGCTACCATGAGCCAGGCCATCGGCGGTGTCACCAACCACCAGCAAGCCATCGTTCCGACCATACGCTACCGTAAAAGCTTTTTTGAGGGAAAGCTAAGCCTGGATCAGTTCGCCACCTGGAGCCGTCTTCATGTGGATCAGGTAGATACCGCACGCGGACAATACAACTGGCTGGGTGAGTTCACACCATCACAAAGCCGTATAGGCGAGCTAAATGTGCGCGGATCGCTCTCGCAGCTGCGTTTTGATCATTTTACTTCGCGCACCTTAGTCAGCTATGTATTGCATCCAAACCATCAGATCGATTTTAACGTCGTCCTGAACGGATATGGTCGTACCGGCGAAGACCCCTTCGGTCAAAGATTTCAGCAATCAGGATTGGATGTCCTTTCCGCCCGGGCCAACTACCGTAAACAGGTAGCCGGACTCGGCCTGCAATCCGACTTCCTGGACCGTCGCCTAAGCAATCAATTGATCGTTAAATACTTTGGCTATCAAACCCAGGCTACCGATGCAGACTACCAGGGACTGGAAGTCTTTCATCAGAACAATAAGCACGCTTTTGGTCTGGCCGAAGCCCTGAAGTGGAACCTCTCTCCTTATACCTACTGGAGACTATCTGCCGAGACCGCACTGCGGCTTCCGGAACAGGACGAACTTTTTGGCGACGGTGACCGGAAGCTCAACAACTTCGGTCTGCTCCCGGAGCGTAGCCTGAACCTCAATCTCGGCTTCCGCAGTCTGCTGGCCCGAAAGCACAGCATCGAGATCAACAGCTTTTACCGATTCACCAAAGATCTGATCTTACAGATTCCGTTCAATTTCCTGTTCTCCCAAAGCCAGAATCTGGAAGATGTACGCGGTCTGGGTCTGGAGATAGATACGGAGATCAGCCTTTTCAGAAACCTGAAAGCAATAGGAAACCTCACCTATCAGGACCAGCGCTTACACAATACCAACAACCCAACCCTGGAAGGCTCCCGGCTCCGTAATACACCCTATTTCTTCGGCAATATTTCACTCGAGCAGCACATTCAGCATCTGTTCATTCAGCATGATGAACTAGACTTGTACTGGCATTTCCTGTTTGTGCGGCAGTATTACCTGGACACCCTGCCCAAAGACGCCGAGCCTGACGGATTTCTGGGGCTTTGGGGCAGCGCCAGCATCGATGCCCGAAACATCATTCCTGATCAGAGCCTGCATACGTTCGGTTTCACCTACCGGCCGGATTTTTCAGCTCTATCCTTCGGACTACAGGTCAAAAATGTATTTGACGCTCCGGTGTTTGACAATTTTCGTATCCAAAACCCGGGACGCGGCATTTTCCTCAAACTAAGTTATCGTTTCACTAAATCCACCATTTAAAAAACACCATGACCATGAAAATAATCAAAAATCTCGTCCTCTACAGCACTCTGGCAGCCGGCATTGCCTTCTCTTCCTGCTCCAAAAACGACAGTACTGATCCTGAACAGCCAGGCAATGGCGAAGGCACCTATGTGATGATGACTACTGCCGCAGCCTTCGGTAACGATATCCAGGGGGGTTACTTCGGAACCTTCAACGGCTTTCCAAACGGAGATGTCAGCAACATCCGGAGCCAGTCGCTGCAAATCCGCAACGCTTTCGGCTTCCGCTCTTACGGAAACTGGTTCTTCAACCACTCCAGTACGCAAGGTGATGTCGGTTTACAAAAATACGTCGTCAGCGAAACCGGATCTGTTGCTGAGGCGGGCTTTTTGCCCAATGCTCAACCCTCCTACCTGGTGGTTAGCGAGCAACAAGGTTACTACCTGGATCCGGAGAGAGGTCTGCTAAAAATACAAACCTTCAACCCGGAGACCATGCAGCGGACGGGCGAAATCGACCTGAGCAGCCTGAGAAAGGAAGGCATTGAATACCAGGTCATCGGCAAGCATACCCTGGCCGCTAAAGAAGGTAAGCTATATGCCGGCATCACCTACGGCACCCTGGCAAGGCAGGGTTATGGAGATGACCAGGTAGACTACGTAGAATTTGCCGTGATCGATATGGCTTCCGGAGCGCTTGAAAAAACCATTCGTTATGAAGGCCTGAAGAGTATCGGCTGGGGGTCCAGCGGCAATAAGATGTGGACCTTGGGAGACGACGGTGCCCTGTATTTCTACGCAACAGACCTGGGTAATGCCTTCGCCAATTCATCTATTATTCGGATTAACCGGGGCGAAACAGACTTCGATCATAACTGGATACTCCACGCCAATCAATACCAGGAACGCAGCACAATCGCTACAGCACTGGTGAAGGGTGGCCAATTGTACACGCAACTTCCATCGACAGCAATGGCTGCAGATTTCTCTAATCTACAGGATATGATCTGGGATTATTACGTCATTGACCTGAACACCATGGCGCGGACAAAAATTGAAGGCATGCCAAAAGCCTTTTACGCGTGGGGATCAAACGATGCCATTACGGAAATAGACGGTGAGATCTATTTTTGGGTCAGTAACCCGGCGGAAAGAACAGAAGGCTATTATCGCCTGACAGAAGGCAACCGGGCCGAACGGGTCTTCAACGTAACCGACGGTGGTATGATCTGGGGCTTTGTAAAGCTTCAATAGTTTACGCTAAAACAGCGCGTCATGAAACTAAAAACGGCAAAGCGATGGTTTTGGTGGCATAAGTGGACCAGTCTGATCTGCACAGCCTTCCTTCTTCTGTTGTGTCTGACCGGTCTCCCCCTCATTTTCCATGAAGAGATCGAGCATTGGGGAGAAGCGCATGAAATGTCCGCCGGTGAAAAGCAGGAAAAAGCCTCCCTGGACATCCTGATGGAAAATGCGCTAAAAGCGAGACCAGATCAGGTGGTGCGTTTTCTGATCTGGGACGATGGAGAACCTGGGACCGTCTTTGTCAGCATGTCCGATTCGCTCAACGCCCCCCCAGACAATTTTGTTGTTTTGGAGGCCGATGCCTATGAAGGTAGCATTAAAGAAGAACTCAAGCTGAATGAAGGTTTTATGTACATCATGCTCCGGTTACACACCGATATGTTCGCCGGGATTCCCGGAAAGTTGTTCATGGGCCTGATGGGTATCCTGTTCTGCATATCGCTGATCTCCGGCGTCGTTCTATACGGTCCGATTATGAAGAAGTACGACTTCGGCATGATCCGTCGGGACCGCTCCAGTCGACTCCGGTGGTTGGACACCCATAACCTGCTGGGCATCGTCACCCTGATATGGACCTTCGTTGTTGGTTTCACCGGTGTGATTAATACGCTTTCTGATATTATCCTGGGCGTTTGGCAACAAGGCCAGCTGGCGGAAATGACCGCGCCTTATGCTAACCTGGAACCGCTCGATCCCGGAAAGCTTTACTCGCTTGACTTATCCGCGCGTCGCGCCGTAGAAGCCGCACCAGACATGGAGCTTTCCTTCGTGGCCATGCCCGGTACCGCTTTCACCAGCAAACATCATTACGCTTTCTTTATGCACGGAAGCGAAGCTCTTACGTCCAGGCTTTTCATGCCCGCCCTGGTAGACGCTTCTAACGGAGCGCTAACCGATATGCGGTCTATGCCCTGGTATGTGAATACACTTTTTCTGTCTCAGCCCCTCCATTTCGGAGATTACGGCGGGATGCCGCTGAAGATCATCTGGGCGCTGCTGGATTTTTTGACGATTGTTATCTTGATAACCGGCTTATACTTATGGGTTGGCCGGTGGAAGAAAAGTCGGGCACAGTGGGAAAGATTGGAAGCTCAGGAAACCAAACAACTTCAAAAGGACTTAAGATATGAGTAAAGGTCAAAGCGTGTTTTTCAAGGTTTGGTTCATCCCCATCCTGTTGGGATTGGCCAGCCTTGTGGGGCTAATCAGCGCGCTGGTGGGAGATGGTATCTGGGACGCGATCTCCTGGTGTCTGCTCGGCCTGCTGGTCCTTGTCGTCGGATATTTTTACCATCGTTAAGCCACTTTCAGGGTATTTAAATACCTTAAAAGTTCCGCCAGGTAAGCCCGGTAAACATCCTTGCTGTTTTCCAGTTTACCGAAGTTCCGTATGCCCCAATAGCCAGACAATACAAAAAACGTCACTTGTCCGGCTTTAACCTCTTCCCGAACCAAACCCTTTCGTATCCCCTCTTCAATAGCCGCAGTCATCCCTTCCGTCCATTGTCCGATCACCTCCTTTAAAGCCACACTGAAATCCACCT
>JBMDWN010000288.1:0-16605 GCA_048595275.1 Olivibacter sp.
CCGTGATCGCAACTTCCTCTGGTTCAGCTGCCGCCTACGTGAAGGAAGGGATTACTAATATGCGGCTTGGCATGTTCCTGGAAATCGCAACTACCATTGGCGCAATCGTCGGGGCTTTACTGGCGTCCGTAGCTCCGACAAGTTTTATCGCCGTACTTTTTGGCTTTACTCTGATCTTCTCCGCCTTGAACAGCCTGAGAAGGAAGCAGGAACACCTGGTTAAACAGTCGAGCGCACTGGCCCTGGCGCTGAAGCTCCCCGGCAGCTATCCGGCTGGGCAGGGACAAACCATAGCCTATGGCACCAAAAACGTCATCGGCGGCTTCAGCATGATGGGGCTTGCGGGTGTTTTGTCTGGCCTCCTGGGAATTGGTTCGGGAGCTTTTAAAGTAATTGCCATGGACAACATCATGAAAATTCCTTTTAAAGTCTCTACTACGACGAGTAATTTTATGATGGGCGTAACCGCCACCGCCAGCGCGGTGATCTATCTTCAAAGGGGTTATATAGAGCCGGGAATTTGTATGCCTGTAGTTATTGGGGTTCTGCTCGGAGCCATGAGCGGAGCCCGTATCCTCATCAAGGCAAACCCTAAAAAGCTCCGTACGTTTTTTGCGGTGATCATAATCCTCCTGGCCATCAACATGATCTATAACGGATTAGCAGGAAAAATATAATATGCCAGGAAAAAAAATTAACGACTTTGATCTACAGGCGCTCATCGGCAACCTGTTGAGATATGGTATCTGGACTGCACTGAGCGTAGCGGCTATAGGAGGGGTAATTTATTTATTCCGGCACGGACATGAGATAACGCATTACGGAAATTTTGTGGAGAGAGAAGAAGACCTCTTCTCTCTCTTTTCTGACGCATGGACAGGTGCGTTGCAAGGTAAGGGACAATCCATCATTTTAATGGGGATTTTCCTGTTGTTCTCCACACCGGTTCTGCGCCTGATTTTTTCGCTGATCGCCTTTCTTTTTGAAAGAGACTATTTATATGTAGTCATCTCATTGATTGTGATCGGCATCATTTGCTTCAGCGTGTTTTACGGCTTCGCACATTAAAAGCTACCCGAGCCTAGCGATTAGGCTGAGGGGTTGTTCTCAGATAAGGTTTTATTTCCTTGAATCCTTTTGGAAACTTAGCCGGAATGTCCTCCGTTTTAATCGCCGGAACGACAATAACATCCTCACCATCCTTCCAGTCTGCCGGTGTAGCTACGCTGTATTCAGCCGTTAGCTGTAAAGAATCGATTACCCGCAGAATTTCCTGGAAATTACGGCCAGTTGAAGCTGGGTAAGTAATGGTCAGTTTTACCTTTTTATCTGGGCCAATCACATATACCGAGCGGACCGTGGCGGTGGCTGATGCATTCGGATGTATCATCCCGTAAACTTCGGCTATCTTCCGTTCTGGATCAGCAATGATCGGGAAATTCACCTGTACGTGCTGCGTCTCGTTGATGTCGTTAACCCAGCCTTTATGTGACTCCAGATCGTCTACGCTGAGTGCCAGAACTTTCACGTTTCTTTTATCAAATTCTCCCTTCAGCGAGGCTGTTTTACCCAGTTCTGTCGTGCAAACGGGTGTATAGTCCGACGGGTGGGAATACAAAACACCCCAGGAATCTCCTAAGTATTCGTAGAAATCAATTTCACCTTCTGTAGTGCTCGCCTTAAAATTTGGAGCGGTATCGCCTAGTTGCAAACTCATAATGTTCTTTTTTTGGTTTTTACAATATATACCAAATTAATAGACTTTGAAGCAAAAATCCAAAGCGCAGCCGTCAATTGACACAGTCATTACAAATAAAACCGAACCTTTTTAGTCGCCAATAATTAGCTTTGCCGCAGAATTAAAATCGATATGGGTCAATCCATCCAGCAACTAAAAGAAGAGATTCAGGCACTGCGTCAGGATATTATTCAGCACGAATTATACGATTCTATTGAAAGCGTCGGTGATCTGGCGATTTTCATGGAATACCACATTTTCGCGGTTTGGGATTTTATGTCGTTACTAAAAATTCTTCAGCAAAGACTTACCTGCACCCAGGTACCCTGGTTTCCTACCGGCGATCCGGCGACACGCTATCTTATCAACGAGATTGTGACCGGGGAAGAATCGGACATTGATGAAAAAGGGATCCGGAAAAGCCATTACGAACTTTACCTCGATGCCATGGAACAGTGCAAGGCCGATCCTTCAAAGATGCTGAGCCTGTCCGAAGCGCTTCGACATGGTTCCTCACTTAAGGATGCGCTGATTGCCTCCGAGGTACCGGAAGCCGCGGCAGATTTCGTAAGACACACCTTTTCGATTATTGAAGAGGCTGGCACCCATGCTCAGGCAGCCGCTTTTACCTTTGGTAGGGAAGATCTTATTCCTGATATGTTCTACACGATTGTAAACGGTTTAGCCAATCGCTCTCCGGATGCGGTGTCAACCTTCAAATATTACCTCGACCGGCATATTGAAGTGGATGGAGATCAGCATGGTAATCTCGCAACGGAAATGACGCGGATTCTTTGCGGCGAGGATGAAGTAAAATGGACGGAAGCCACGAATGCTGTAAAAAAGGCGCTTGAAATGCGTATCCATCTATGGAACGGGGCCCTGTCCGCTATACGGGCTAACAAGTAACCTGGAGCGTATCATAAGCCAGGTGCATTCCTTCAGGGAGAAGTCGGCTAACTTCCTCGTGTTTACCCATACGATGGCTGATGTGGGTAAAGTAAGTCTCATCCGCACCAATCTCTGCTGCTAACTCAACGGCCTCACTTAAAGTCAGGTGTGAAAGGTGAGCCTCTTGTTGCAGCGCGTTAATGACCAACACCTTACTGCCTTTGATCTTTTCCAGCTCCGACGGACTGATGGTCTTTGCATCAGTGATGTAGGTCAAGTCTCCGATCCGGTAGCCTTTAATCGGGAGTTTATAATGCATAACGTCAATAGGCGTAACCAAGGGTCCGTCAACTAATAAAAAAGGACTTCTCTTTACCGGATGCAGATTTACATCGGGAATACCCGGATAACGATGGTCGGAGAAAATATAGTAAAATTCCCGCCTCAAAGCCTCCTGAACACGTTCGTCCGCGTACAGATCTACCGCTTTCTTCATCTTGTAATTAAAGCCCCGGATGTCGTCCAGACCAGCGATATGATCTTTGTGTTCGTGCGTAAACAATACGGCATCCAGTTTAGGAACTTGGGCGCGTAGCATCTGATAACGAAAATCAGGGCCCGTATCGATCTGGATGTAACGGTCCATAACCTCGATCAGGGCCGAACTCCTCAGACGCTTATCTTTTTTATCGGTCGATCTGCAAACCTTGCAATCGCATCCGATCATCGGAACGCCCTGAGAGGTTCCCGTACCTAAAAAAGTAATGGTCACAGTATCCGTTTAGTCTGTTTAACAGCCGTAGCAAACTTTTTTTGTTTATCGTCTAGCCCGCTGCAGTCCAAATTCAAGTCATTAAACAATTCTGCCAGCGCGTTGATCTTCGTTTCCAGATCCGAGAAGCGATTGATCACGATTACTTCGCTATTCAGCAGTTTACAAGAAGCACTCCTGAAATTCCCCTTCTCAAAACGCACCTTATAACCAAAAGCTTTAAATAGCTGACTTAGCTTTTCCAGTGTCTGCGGAGAAATAGAGATCACGCGCTAGAATCCTTTATTTTTCTAAAATACAAAATTTAGATAATAAACTAACGCAGATCAACCTTTTCAAAGTTGGCAAAGGCTGGTTGACTCACAGAGAAGGCCCCTGCGGGAGCCTTAGCCTCCCCGGAAAAAGATTTAACAGTATAGGTGTACTGCCCCCCATTTGTATCGAAAAGCGTACCATCATAAATCAGGTTTGTTTTTGGATTGATCCGCAAACGGATCTTCTTCACAGATGTACTGCTTTGCGTAGGGACAAAATCAATGACTTCCAGGGATACCGATCCTTGCTTTTCCGACTTGGACCGCGAGTAACGATACCCTTTGTCGTAAAACGTGAAAAGATTAGCCGGGTTCAGCCCCTGCTCTCCCTCCAGTAAGTCGCTCATTTGAATTTCCTCTTCTTCTTTCAGAACCGTATACAAAACTTTTCCATCGGAAATCAGTTGGCGGTCTTCCATATCCATATTATAGCGACCACTTTTCGGTTCCATCCAGAGCATTCCCTCGGAACGGTATACCGTTTGACCGGAAGCATCCTTTCCGGCAACATTGAACTGAGCTTTAATGGTTGGCTTACTCTTATAGTTCTTACTTACAGAAGCCATCAGGTTACGTACGGAAGCGTCAGCTCCCTGCCCGAAAACCGACAGGACTATCCCTAAAAAAAGTGCGCTTAAAAAAATATTTTTCATACTTGAAATGTTCAAATCAGCCTTTTGAATTAAGACCGTCCAAATATTGTTCCAGAGAATATTCGTCCGGGTAGAGTACCTCCCGGGCTTTACTGCCCTCAAAAGGCCCCACAATGCCCGCCGCTTCCAACTGGTCAATAATGCGGCCGGCGCGATTGTACCCCAGCTTCAGCTTCCGCTGGATCAGGGAAGTCGATCCCTGCTGGTGCAATACAATCAACCTCGCTGCGTCCTCGAACAGGGCATCCCGGTCGTTCTCCAGATCGATCCCCCCAAGGTTGCTGCCCTCGCCGTTCTCATCCACATATTCAGGAAGATAGAACGCGGATGAATAGCCTCGCTGAGCGCCTATGAATTCGGAAATCTCTTCGACCTCAGGGGTATCAACAAAGGCGCATTGTATCCGGATCAGATCGCTCCCGGTTGCCAGCAGCATATCGCCCCGCCCGATGAGCTGATCAGCCCCTCCGGAATCCAGAATGGTTCTTGAGTCCACTTTAGACAGTACCCGGAAGGCCAGCCTGGCCGGGAAATTCGCCTTAATGGTACCCGTAATGATGTTTACAGAAGGCCTTTGCGTTGCGATGACCAGGTGAATTCCCACCGCACGTGCGAGCTGCGCCAGTCTGGCAATGGGGGTTTCGACTTCTTTTCCGGCCGTCATCATCAGATCCGCAAACTCATCAACGATGAGCACAATAAAAGGCAAAAAGCGATGACCATCCTCCGGATTCAACCGGCGGTTAATAAATTTCTGATTATACTCTTTCAAGTTCCTGACCTGAGCATTTTTCAATAAGTCATAACGCTGGTCCATCTCAATACATAAGGAGTTCAGGGTATTGATGACCTTTTTGGTATCCGTGATGATCGCATCCTCCTCTCCCGGCAGTTTAGCCAGGAAATGACGCTCTACTGTCTTGAACAGCGACAGTTCCACCTTTTTAGGATCCACCAGAACGAACTTCAGTTCAGCAGGATGCTTTTTATAAAGCAGGGATGTGATGATGGCATTAATGCCGACCGATTTTCCCTGCCCCGTAGCTCCCGCCACCAGCAAGTGAGGCATTTTCGCCAGATCGGCAATAAATACTTCGTTTGATATGGTTTTCCCTAGGGCGATGGGCAGATCCATGTCCGTATGCTGGAATTTTTCCGTTCCAATAACAGAACGCATCGCGACCATTTCCGGCTTGGTATTGGGTACTTCAATCCCTATGGTACCTTTACCGGGCATCGGCGCAATAATACGAATCCCCAGGGCTGCCAGACTCAAGGCAATATCGTCTTCCAGGTTTTTAATCTTGGAAATGCGAACCCCGGGCTTCGGAATGATTTCATATAACGTAACCGTCGGCCCGATAGTAGCCTTTATTTTATCAATTTCGATGTTGTAATTGGCCAGTGTTTCGACAATCTTGTCTTTATTCGCTTCGAGCTCGGCATTATTAACGACAATTTTACCCGTCCCGTAATCGCGGAGAAGCTCCAGAGCCGGGTATTGGTAACCCGCTAGATCAAGTTTCGGATCATACTGCCCATGCTCTTCGACGAGGCTGGCAGCTTTTGTCAGTGGCTTTTCTTCTCTAGGCGCCTCCACCTGCAAAGCGGGCCTTTCCGGTTTCTCTTCGTTCTGTGTCGGTAATTCCGGCTCTTTCGCCTCACTCACTTCAAAAAACGGCGCATCTTCGGAAACAGCACTTTCATGCTTACGCGGTTTGATGTCCAGTTGCTGGGTAAGTTTCTGGTTTGCCTCTACCCGTTTCGTTGCGCTGGTTTCGTCTTTTATATGGTTGCTGCGAGCAGGCTCTGTACGCCCAGCAGCAAAGTCCGGCACCTCATCGTCATCTATCCCGGGTTCTTCATCGGCAGACAGGTAAGCCAGGTCTTCATCCTCCAGCATGACCTTTTTCGGACGCGGTTTAGCGGGAAACCTGAAATCGATATTAAAGGCAATGATCAGAGCCGTCAAACCAGAGAACAGCAGCAAACCCAGCACACCCGGAACACCGATCTGGGCTTGAAGGAGACGGTTGGTCCAATAACCGAACTCGCCTTCTAGAATATGCGGATAATTATTGATCAGCCCATGAACAAAGCCCAGCGAAACAGAGAGGTAAACGATTAGAAAGAAAGAATAGGCGAAGGTCTCGTCTAACGGAAAAAGCTTCACTTTAAACAGGAGTCGGTAGCCCAGAATAAAAAATACCACCACAAAAATGAAAGAAGCCAGGCCAAACCAGGAATAGATAAACTGATGGGCCAGCAACGCACCGAATTTACCAAGCCAGTTCTCTACAACCGGATTGGTAAAGCCCAGCACTTCCAGTTCCTCGCTAGTCTTAAAAAGATTGGACCATCCGCCGTTCGACTCCGAGACGTAGCTCTGGTCCTCCTGCCAGGTAAAAAGATAGGAAGTAAAAGCAATCAGGAAATAGAGCGAGAGGATCAGAAAAAACAAGCCGGCAATTTTTACCAGCTTTGAATTCTGCAAATCGAGCGAAGATGCCCCGGAGCTTTGTTTCTCCGGGATTCGCTCCGACTTTTCCTTCCTTTTGCCGGAGGCTTTTCTCAACACCTCCCGCGCTGAATTTGATCGAAAACTATTCCCCTTTAACGACATCTATTTTGAAATCTAGTCACAAACTTACATATTTTTTAGCACTAGCTGTAGCGGAACAGAGCCAATTGGCGTTAGGGATTATTAAAGATAAACAGCAGCTTTTGAAACAAAAAAATACGGTACTCAGTGTAGGGATTATGCTATCCCTTCTTTTTAGCGCCTGCCTGAAAGATAACAAAACACAGGAGGAACTGGACGCTATGGGAGGCCCCGCCTACATGTCTTTCGTTCATGCGTCGCCGAATACCGCGCAATTGCTGGTCGGGATAAACGGAGAGCGAGTGGACCGGCAGAGTTTCCGGTTTGGAGACCGCCTGATTTACCTGAGTCTTTTCCCCGGCGGACATGTGTTCCAGGTCAACAGCGCTGATAGCAACCGGCGCCTGGTCGTCAATCCGTACAGCCTGGATCCCGGTACCGCCTACACTATCTTTGTTGCGGACCGAAGGGACTCCTTGCGCTTTGTTGCCGTACGGGACTTCAACGTGCACACCGATCCACCAGAGGGCGAAGCAGCCTTACGCTTCATAAATCTGGTTCCGGATTCGGTTCAATTCGACCTTCGCATGGAAGGACGAGATACGCTACTTGCCGAAAACAAGCGCTTTGGCGAACGTTCGGTTTTCGGACCGGTTGAAGCCGACAATAGCATTAGATATAAGATAGACCTGCTCGTTCATGGAACGGGTCAGGAATTGGGTAGCGTGGAATTCAAGCCCGCTCCCGGAAATTATTATACCATCATGGCGAAAGGCCTGATGGATAGCGAGGAAGCCGATCGCAAAGTTGCGCTCTCCGTCCTGCTACACGATTAGGTTGATTGAGTCCATCACCCCATTGATGGACAGCCGCCCTCGCCCTGAGGGCGGCATTTTTTTATTCTTTCCCCCCGCTTCGCCTTAGCTCCCTTTTTTTTCGTCTTAGTCCCCCTTTTTTATTATATTGTTTCAATTGAAAAAACACACATTTGCTTATGATGCTATTGGCTACAGATTTAGATGGAACATTTTTAGGAGGTAAAAGCGTAGATAAATTACACCTCTACCGGATGATACAGGAAAACCCGCAGATACAGCTGGCCTTCGTAACCGGAAGAGGGGTTGAAACGGTTCTCCCTTTATTAAGTGATCCGATGATTCCGAAACCCGATTACATCATCAGCGATGTTGGGGCGACCCTGGTCGACGGAAATACGCTCGAGTCTATTGAACCCATACAGGGACACATAGAAGCCCGCTGGCCGGGTGTGTTTGCCGTTAAACAAAAACTGGAAACGATCGAAGGGCTCGTATACCAGGAGGTGCCCCAGCAAAGACGCTGTTCTTACTATTATGACGAACGTACGGACCTTAATGCAATTCAGCGCGTGGCTAACGAGATGAACTGCGATATGCTCCTCTCCGCCGGGCAATACCTGGATATACTGCCAAAGGGCGTTAATAAGGGGCATACTTTAATGGAATTGTTAAGGCATTTGCATCTCAGCGAAGCGGATGTCTTGGTAGCGGGCGATACGATGAATGACCTTTCTCTTTTCCAAACCGGATTGAAAGGTGTGGTTGTCGGCAAAGCGGAAGGTTTGCTGACCGAGTCGACAAAAGACATGGAAAACGTCTATCAGGCTGACTTGCCCGGCGCCGGGGGGATTCTGGAGGCCATTCGTCATTTTCCTTCGTTTCAGCCATATTTTAAAGAAAATGCCGCACAAAAAGTAGCCAAAGAAAAAGAAGAAAAACAATTGCTGATGGTCTACCATCGACTACCTTTTGACAAAACAACCGTTGACGGTATCGAAAAGAGAATTCCCCCAAGAAGCCCCAACGGCATCATCCCCTCCCTGCTCGGCTTTTTTGCCGATGGTCGCTCCGGTGTTTGGATCGGCGAGGAGGAAAAAAGTAAGGAAGGTGTGGATCAGGTCCAGAGCCAGTTTATTGATGAGGAAAAATACCCGAACCTGGTTGCTTCCATCATCCCCCTGTCCAAAAAAGATATTGACCTGTTTTACCGTGTCTTTTCAAAAGAAGCGTTCTGGCCGACCATTTTTTCGTTTATTGACCGCGCCAAGTTCAACCACCGTCATTGGGAGCACTACGTTAAGATAAACAAATTGTTCGCGGAGCGCGTAGCAGAAGAAGCCGATCCGGGAGCGCTGGTCTGGATTCATGAATACAACCTCTGGATGGTTCCTGGTTTTCTCCGACAGCTACGACCGGATGTCCGAATTGGATTCTTCCACCATACCGCCTTCCCTCCGGCGGATATCTTCAACATCATACCGTGGAGAAAAGAGATCATCGGCAGTCTGCTGCAGTGCGATTTCATCAGCTTCCACATCCCCCGTTACGTGGAGAACTTCGTTGATGTGCTTCGCAGCCACGCGCCGGTCAATGTCATCCAGCGCATTAATGCCGCTAAGCAGTTCCTTACCTACAGCTCTGCGCTCGGTATTGATCAGATGACGAAACTGATTGAGGTCGGCAACCGCCGGATACGTCTGGGTGCGCAGCCTGTCGGTGTGAACATTGAGAACATCAAACGCATCTGCCAGGAGGATCAGACCATCGAACGCATTGGAAAGCTTAAGGCCCGTACAAAAGGAAAGAAGATTATTTTATCGGTAGAGCGCCTGGATTACGTTAAAGGACCGCTGGAGAAGATCCAGGCTTTTGGCGAATTCCTGGCCGATCACCCCGAATACCACGGAAAGATCGAACTGATTAACATCTGCACTCCTCCATCTCAGGGCATGAAGATTTACGACAAGATTCAGCGCGAACTGGATCAGGCCATCGGGGAAATCAATGGTCGTTATTCCAACCTGGAGTGGACCCCCATCCGCTATTTTTTCCGGTCTGTTCCGTTTGAAGAGGTCATCACCTATTACGCTATTGCAGACATCGCCTGGATCACGCCTTTACGGGATGGTCTGAACCTGGTCGCAAAGGAGTATGTTGCCGTACAAGGATTGCAGGAAAAACAGGATGGCGTCCTGGTTTTGTCCGAATTTGCAGGGGCCTCGGTAGAATTGCCCTATGCAATCCTAACCAACCCTTATGACCCGAAAGACCTTAAAGACAAGCTGGCCCAGGCACTCCGTCTGGAGGAAAACGAGCGGATTTTACGTATGAAACGGTCTTACGAGGCGGTTAGTTATTACGACATAAGGCGATGGGGACAGGAATTTATTCAGGAGCTCGAACAGTCAAACGCTTAATTCGAAGCTAAATTAAAGACGCGGCATTTGTAATTACAATTTTATATCCTTACCTTTGCCGCGTCTTTCAGCAATGTCGTTGGAAGATCGTTTTTTAAATTTCATGAACCCATTTAGTCAATTGGGAATCCGTCATGATATTGTTAATGCCATTCAAGAATTAGGCTTTGAAAAGCCTACTCCCATCCAGGAGCAAGCCATTCCGGCTCTTTTAACAGGCAGCAGCGATTTTGTCGGATTAGCCCAAACAGGAACCGGTAAAACCGCAGCATTTGGCCTGCCGTTGTTAGAATTATTAGACTTTTCGCAAAACGTTCCTCAGGCGTTGGTGCTTTGCCCAACGAGAGAATTGTGTCTGCAGATTTCTAATGATATCAAAAATTTTTCGAAAAATATTGATAATGTGAATGTTGTTGCTGTTTATGGCGGCGCAAACATTGGTGATCAGTTGCGTCAGATTCGGCGCGGCGTACAGATCGTCGTGGCCACACCTGGCCGTATGCTGGACATTATCGGACGTAAAGCGATTGATTTTTCTCAAGTACGGTTTGTCGTATTGGATGAAGCAGATGAAATGCTCAATATGGGCTTTCAGGAGGACATTAATGACATTCTGTCGACCACCCCTGATGAAAAGAAAACCTGGTTGTTTTCTGCTACCATGCCGGCCGAAGTTCGCCGCATCGCCAAGAACTACATGACTGATCCTTTTGAGCTTACCGTAGGCACAAAAAACACCGGTAATGTCAACATCGATCACGAATATTACGTCGTAAAAGGCCGTGACAAATATGCGGCTTTTAAACGCATTGTAGACTTCAACCCGGAAATCTTCGGAATCGTTTTCTGTCGTACTAAGATTGAAACGCAGGAGATAGCCGAAGCGCTGATCAAAGATGGTTACAATGCAGACGCCCTGCATGGCGACCTGTCCCAACAGCAACGTGATAAGGTTATGAAGCGCTACCGTGAACGCAGTCTGCAACTTTTGATTGCTACCGATGTCGCCGCCCGCGGAATTGACGTTAATAACGTAACACACGTTATCAACTTCTCCCTGCCGGATGAGATCGAAAACTATACACACCGAAGCGGCCGGACAGCACGTGCCGGTAAGTCTGGTGTTTCAATTGCTTTGATTACCGTTAAAGAACTCGGCAAAATCCGCCAGATCGAACGCGTAATTGGTAAGCAGTTTACCAAAGCCGAAATTCCAAACGGCTTCGACGTATGCGAAAAACAACTTTTTGCTCTGGTGCATAAAGTTAAGGCTGTTGAGATCAACGACGAGCAGATCAATCCTTACCTGCCGCGTATTATGGATGAATTTGCCGATCTTTCCAAAGAAGAAGTGATCAAGCATTTTGCTTCCCTTGAGTTCAACCGCTTCCTTGATTACTACGAGAATGCGCCTGACCTGAATGTGTCTGCGAGCGATGCCCGTGGAGAAAGAGGCAAAGGCGAACGTTTCGGTAGAAACGGAATGAAATCCGATTTTACAAGGCTCTTTATTAATCTTGGCTCGGTGGATGAATTCAATCGCGGAGATATCCTCGGCTTCATCTGCGATAATAGCCAGATCAATGGTAAGGCAATAGGCAAGATCGACCTCAAAGGGGTGTATACCTTCTTTGAAGTGGAGAACGATGTTGCCAACCAGGTAATGAGCGGCTTCAGCAAAGGTGTCGAGTTTAACGGTCGCCCGGTGCGGGTTGAAATGGCCGGTGAACGTGATGGCGGCGGTGGACGTCGTAGTGGCGGTGGAGGCGGCCGTGGCCGTTCTTCCGGAAGAAGCTACGAAGGCGGAGGAAGACGGGATCGCGATAAAGGAGGATTCAAAGATTTCTCCGGGAAACGCAAAGACCGTAAAACCGAAAAACGCCGCTGGTAATTCAGTCTTTTTTAGTTATTTGCAGAGGTTGCTTCAATGAAGCAGCCTCTTTTTTTTATATCAACTTAAGGCTTTATAAAGGCTAACTAAGGACCAACTCCGGAATGACTGTATAGAAATTGTTTATTGTGTGCGTATTGAGTCCGTAATTTTTACGGTAAAAGGCGGACTCACTATGGACTCAACATGGACTCACTACGGACTCACCCCCTAATTGGTCCTTATTTGAGCTCTATTTGGTAGCTATTTAGTTTGAAGAAAATACTCAGGCGATAACCGCTTAGTAAGCTGCAATCGCATCATCCCCTCTCGGATCAGCTCCCCCTTCGAAGCTGCCATCGTCCTTTATCAGGATCGCATCAACTCTTCCGATGCTTCCGCGTTTTGCAAACACATAACCTTTATCGGTCAGACGACCGCGGACATCCTGGCTAAGGGCGTTGTTTTCCAAAAAAACTTCGTCAGGAAGCCACTGGTGATGGAAGCGCGGCGCATTTACCGCCTCCTGCATACCCATTCCGAAATCCAGTACATTCAGCAGGTTTTGAAACACCGATGTGATGATTGTCGATCCACCCGGAGTGCCGATGACCAAAGAAAGGCGCCCGCCTTTCGTTACAATGGTAGGTGTCATCGCACTGAGCATACGCTTTCCTGGCTCGATAGAATTGGCGACCCCGCCGATCAGCCCGTATAAGTTAGGCACCCCCGGCTTGATCGAAAAATCGTCCATCTCGTCGTTTAATAAAAAGCCTGCGCCTTTGACCACCACCATCGATCCATATGAATTATTCAAGGTTGTGGTTATTGCCACGGCATTGCCTTCTTTATCCACAATCGAAAAGTGAGTGGTTTGTTCACTTTCCCGCGGGGCGGGCTTACCGGCCTGAATGGCATCGCTTTTACTTGCCCGGTCAAAGCTCATGCTCTGCATACGTTGCTGTTGGTAAAGCGAATCCAGCAAACCTCTGGCCGGTACAGGGTAAAAATCGTCGTCACCAAGGTGTTCCGCCCGGTCCGCGTAAACCCTGCGTTCCGCCTCCACCATGACCTGAACGGTAGAGTCGCGCTGAAAACCCCAGCGCTTCAGCGGGAAAGGTTCCACCGACTTAAGCAAACTGAGCAGGGCAATGCCACCGCTGGAGGGTGGTGGCATAGAATAAATCTTATGGCCACGATAAGTTGCCCAAAGGGGTTGCCGCCACTTGGATTCGTATTGCTGCAGGTCTTCGAAGGTGATGATCCCGTGTCCATCTTCCATCTCTTCGACGATATGGCGGGCAACCCGACCGTCGTAGAAGCCGGCTCTTCCTTGTTTCTGTACGGCTTTTAAGGTTCTTGCCAGCTCTTTTTGGCGCAGGTTTGCTCCTGCCGCCCATTCTTCTTTTTTGTTGATTAAAGCCGTACCCTGTCTGTTGAAGCGTTCAAAAGTTGCCTTCCTGCTGTTGAGCTCTTCGGCCTGCATAGCGGTTAGCTGGAAGCCCTTGGCAGCAAGCCGGACGGCAGGCTCCAGTAAATCTTCCCAGGGCAATTTTCCAAACCGCTCGTGCGCTTTCACCATGCCGTCAACTGATCCGGGTGTTCCGGCGGATAGATGACCGTCCAGGCTCAACCGATCAATGGGATCGCCGGCTGTATCCAAATACATATCCCGAGTAGCTGCCAGGGGAGCCTTCTCCCGGAAATCGAGGCTGTATACGGAGTCCTGAGCCGTCCGGTAAAGCATAAAGCCTCCCCCGCCAATATTCCCGGCATTGGGATAGACCACAGCAAGGGCAAATTGAACGGCCACAGCCGCGTCTATGGCATTGCCACCTTTTTTTAGGATTTCGATGCCGACTTCTGAGGCAATGGGATGCGCCGATACGACCATCCCGTTCCGATAACCGGAATCATCGGTTTGAGCGGAGGCATAAAGCTGCAGCGATAAGGCGAAACAAAGCAGGCTGACCATCCGAAAGCGTTGGCTAGCAAGCGAAAAAAATATGGTGGTATACATGATGGATCAAATTAATTTATCCGCCAGTGCATACATGGCAGCTCGCGGTACTTTTTTGTTGTACAGGATATTATAAACCGTTTCCGCAATAGGCATCTCCGCTTCAAAATCACGGTTGATCTCATGAATGCTAGCCGAAGCGTAGTAGCCTTCCGCGATCATGTTCATTTCGAGTTGCGCTGATTTTGAGGTGTAGCCTTTGCCGATCATATTTCCGAATGTACGGTTGCGGCTGAACTGTGAGTAGGCGGTCACCAGTAAATCACCCAGATAAGCCGACTCGTTGATATCCCGTTTTATCGGGTGTACTTTTTTCAGAAAAACCGCTATTTCGCGGATCGCATTCGAGATCAGTACCGCCTGAAAATTATCGCCGAAGCCAACACCATGACAAATGCCGCTGGCGACTGCGTAAATATTCTTAAGCACGGCCCCATATTCGGTTCCATAGATATCGTCTGAGGTGATGGTCTTGATGTAGCGCGTAGAAATGAGGTCGGCGAAAGTCTCTGCTGACTTCATGTCTGAGGAAGCAATAGTCAGGTAGGATAATTTTTCCAGGGAGACTTCTTCTGCGTGGCAGGGACCACTGATGACGGCAATCTTTTCCACGGGCAGGCCAAAGCGGCTTTGCAGGTATTCCCCAACGATCTGGTTCTCGTCGGGTACGATTCCTTTGATACCTGAAACGATAATTTTATTATCAAGCGCCGTAGAAGTCAGATCCTTGATAGCAGACTTAAGAAAAGCGGCGGGAACACAGAGCACAAGTATATCCGCCTGCTCAAGGATGAAGTCAAGATCTGCCGAAACCTGTTCTTCAGGTATCTTTACGTCGACACCGCTCAGGTAATTGGGATTTTTTTTAAACTGGCGAATGTGTTCCACCACCTCCGGGTCTCTCATCCACCAGTAGACCGATTTATCCTGTTCGTTGTCTGTCAGCATTTTGACGATAGCTGTTGCCCAACTACCGCCTCCGATTACGGCCACTTTACTCATACGCAATTAAGGCTTTTTACGAGCAAACTTAGCTAAAATGCCCCTTATGCGCAATTAAACTATATTCTTTATTGAGGTGTCCGGTAAAGCTCCCATTCACCGATCTGCAGCAGCGTAGAATTTTGATTGGCCGTCACTACCAGGCGGTAATAGCGGTAACTTTCCGAATTATTGAACGCATAAGCTTTGGTCTGGAAACGCTCTTCAAAAACCTGATCTGTCCGACTATCCAGAACGGTCCAGCCCTCCGCGTCGTTTGAACCCTCCAATTGCCAGTTCTTTGGATCCCGTTCCGGGGCATCATTGGCAGAGGTTATTCTATATGCCCCTGCTGAAACTGGCTCGTACAAATCCAACATAGCCCACATTTCTCCGGTATAGTTGAAAAGCAAAAACTTAGAGCTGAAGTTACCGTCGATTAATTTTAGCGAGCCCTCCCCCGCATTAGGCCCGCCATCGTTATCCCGTAACACGGACAATGAAGACGGTCTGGTAATGTTCTGAAGAACACCGAAAGGAGAAATCAGGCGTTCCAGTGAAACGTTGGATCCTTTAGGCGTCTGTGCGATCAGCACGATTTCTTCAAATTCATTTTCGGGTTGAAAGGTAAATACCCTTTCCTGGCTGATGAGCCTAAGAGTGTCACCACCACTTTTTAGCAGCCAAGCAAATTCACTCAGCTCTACATCGGTATTCAGTCCCAATTCGAGTCCCCCCGCTCCAAGCGCTCTCGAACTAATGACAATGGAGGTATCCACACGAATGGTTACAAATTGCTCCGATTCTGCCCAGTAACCTTGCTCGTTTTCCACGTAAGCGGTCACCCGGAAGCGTCCCGGGCCCAGAAAGGTATGCGTGGGAGAATCTTCCACGGAAGTACTGTCGTCTCCAAAACGCCAGTCGACCCTGTTAAAATTTTCAGACTCGTTCTCAAACCTGAAGGTAAAAGGATCATCTGCGGAAACTTGCTGCATAGAGAATGCCGCCACAGGAACGGGCAGTAATTCTTCTGGTTCTTGCACTTGATCTTCCTTTTTGCACGCTCCAACGAACAGTGCCAGGAGCATCGTGCAGGCTAATAGTGTCCATCTTATTTCCGCTATTTTGTACATCGCCATCATCATCTAGGGTAATTTAATTAATCTCCACTCCGCCATTTGAAAAGCATCGGCGCCGTTAATCTCTTGTATATGCAACCTGTAGTAAGCATACGGGACATTCGTACTGAATTCGAATCGCCGTTCCTGAAATCTGTTTTCAAAAGCCTGGTTTTCTCTTCTGTCGAGTACGATCCAGGTTTCCCCATCTTCGGAGCCTTGCAGTTCCCAGGTTTTAGGGTCCCGGTTCGGTGCGTCATTAGCAGAGGTAAGCAAGTAAGCCCCCGACAGGGTCGGCTCCGGGAATTGAAGCTGCATCCATAACGGTTCATTATTATTCCAGGAAGTAAGGAATTTTGTTCCCGATTCGCCGTCGACAACCTTTTTAGACCCTTCGCCAGCATCTGCTCC
>JBMDWN010000289.1:0-21272 GCA_048595275.1 Olivibacter sp.
CTTCGGGGACGGTTCTCAAACGCGTTCTTTTTGTTATGTAGATGATTTGGTAGAAGGCATCTTCAGGCTATTATTCAGCGAATGTGCTGATCCGGTAAACATTGGAAATCCAGGGGAAATCACGATTGGTCAGTTCGCTGAAGAAATTATTCGGTTAACGGGAACTACGCAGAAAGTAATTTACCAGCCGCTTCCGCAAGACGATCCAAAACAGCGTAAGCCCGACATCTCAAAAGCCAAAGCTTTACTCGACTGGGAACCGCAAGTGTTAAGAAGCGAAGGTTTACAGATTACGTATGACTATTTCCGCTCATTACCGTCTGAAAAATTATTCGAAAGAGAGCACAAAAATTTCGCCGCTTATTCAAGATAATATTTTGGAACATACTGAGCTTAATACCGCAGCGGCTAAGTGGTTTGATACAAGCCACCTGGTGGGAGATTTGAAGTCCAAATCGGTGAAAGGAGGCATCAACACCGTGATGAGTCAAATGGCTTCATTTGGGCTGTCTATGGCATCTACTGTGTTGCTTGCCAGAATGCTGGAACCCGACAACTTTGGTGTGGTAGCCATGGTTACTGCTTTTACCGGATTCGCAACCATTTTTAAAGACCTGGGCTTATCTATTGCGGTTGTGCAACGTGAGACAATCGATCAGCGGGAGGTTAGCTCGTTATTTTGGCTTAACGTCATCATCAGTCTTATTATCGCCCTTCTCGTATTGGCGGCAGGACCCTTATTGGTTGCATTTTATGAAGAGCCCAGAATTCTACCGCTAACTTGGCTTTTTGCAGCATCCATTTTTATCGCCGGTCTTTCCCTGCAGCATGGGGCATTGCTGAAACGGCAAATGCAGTTTCTCAGGCTCTCTTATATTCAGGTCGGGGCGATGGCGATTAGCGTGGTGTTTTCGCTATCGCTTGCACTTTTGGATTACGGCATTTGGGCTGTAGCGGCGGTTACGGTATCTCAACCGATATTTGCCTCTATTTTATTATGGATATTTTGTGACTGGCGGCCCGCTTTCATACTGGACTGGCAACGCAGCAAAGACTTCTTGAGTTTTGGTACCCGGATTACCGGCTTTGATATGATCAACTACTTTAGTCGAAACACCGATAAAATGCTGATCGGAAGATATGTTGGGAGCGCCGCACTAGGATTTTATTCCAAAGCTTACCAACTGCTTATGTTACCGATATCACAATTACGTGATCCGTTGAACTCGGTCGCACTTCCAGCCTTGAGTAAGTTACGTGGTGAGGGCACTAAATATCGTGATTTCTACAAACGCTACCTCTTCCTCTTTTCTTTTTTCTACATGCCAATCGTCGTGGGATTAGGGGTCTACGCAAAGGAGTTTATTTTTATTATGCTTGGCCCGGGCTGGGAAGAAACGGCAACCCTTTTTCAGCTTTTAGCCATTGCATCGCTGGTTCAGCCGGCGGCAAGCACAAAAGGGGTCGTGATGATCTCAATGGGCATGACCAGAAAATACCTGCGTTGGGGGATTATCTACGCTACATGGACCGTTAGTGGTTTCGTCGTGGGGATTAACTGGGGAATGTATGGTGTTGCAATGGCCTATATCATTACCGATTTATCCATTTTGATTCCTTCACTGATCTGGTGTTTTAAAGGGTCATCCGTTTCTTTAAAAGATTTTCTGGGTGAGATCAGTTACCCATTAATTTTCTCTATCCTGGGTGGCGCTGTAACCGTCCTGTTAAATCGATATTTTTCGGGAGAGGCACCGATTCTGGAATTATGCATAGGCTTAGGGGTAGGTGTAACAACTTATTTGTTATGCTGGTTGAGTACAGCTGATACTCGAAATAAATTAAAACAAGTGCTTGAAATAAAAAGCTTTCTCAAGAAAAAGTGATGAAAATGGAATCTATAAATGTATTGGTAATCGGGGCTAATTTTTCGAATAAAGGTGCGGAAGCGATGATTGAAACGGTGTTGGAACAGCTCTCAAAACGATACCGGGTTACGCTTTACATGGTTTGTAGAGATTACGAGTCTGAGTTAGCGGAAAGGGCAGGTTTCATACCAGTATTTAACAATTCCTCCGGATTTGTAATGCGGTACCATGATTTAAGGCATCAAGTACTCGGAAAGTTTAAGAAAATGTTTTCTTTGGGAAAACAGGATTGGTTTTTTCCATTGCCTTTCAACAAGATCGACGCAATGCTGAAAGATATTGACGCCGTGATTGATGTGAGCGGATTTGCGTACGCCGATTCATGGGGCAAGGCGCTTATTACGGAAACACTAAAGTTAATGCGCCGTTGTGAGCAAAAGATGATACCATTTTATTTTATGCCCCAGGCTTGGGGAGGTTTTGAGCAGCCAGCGGTAGCGAAGGCTGCTTCACAAATGTTGAGGAAGGCAACAGGGTTTTATGCGAGAGACCCTCAATCCAGACATCACTTGGCAAAGCTGCTGAACAGACCAGATACACAGATACCCATAGCGAATGATATGGTGTTTACTTTTGAACAGATGGCATTAGCTCCATCCGTTCTGCGTAGACAGTATACGAAACAGCTAATTATCGGCATATCGCCGAATTTGCGGGTATATGAAAAACTGGAAGGCGAGGGAGAACAAAACGCTTATTTAAAACTGCTTTACCGAATAACCGAAAAACTTATCACCGAATACGATGCACTGATTTATTTAATTCCAAACGAGCTGTTCCCGGATGGGAAAGCTCATAGGGATGACCGCTTCCTTTGCGAAATGATTGCAACGTACATCAATGACGAAACACGTGTCTATTACAACCCATCATATGCATCTGCCGTTCAGATTAAAGCTTTAATAGGACAAGTCGATATATTGGTAAGTTCGCGTTTTCATGCGTTGATCTTTGGCTTTTTGCAAGCCAAGCCGTCGTTAGCAATCAGCTGGTCACATAAATATAAGGAACTTTTCCGGATATTCCGTCAGGAAGAATTCGTGCTGGAATCCGATGACTTGGTTTTCGACGTGGCCTGGGAAAGACTGGAAAGGTTGATTAGTCAGCGCTTCGTTCGAAGTATGGAGATTGAACAGCGCTTGAAGCCTGCAAAGGCGAAAGTAAATAGTTTGTTTGCCGAACTAGTTGATAGCATACATGATTTCCTCCATAAATCTAAATGAGTTCAATAAACAAAGGGGTTTCGGACAACTCGATATCAAGCCCTCCCTTGCTCAAACTCTTTTCTTCTGTTTTCATATTTGGAGTATCGTATTGTAAGTAATGTATACGTACTTTTTTAACCCCTTTCAAGTTCAAATGATGTCTACGTATCGCACCGGTTTCAGAAGGCAAGGTGGCAACCAGGATTCGCCTTCCCTCGTGCTGATAAAGATCAATAATCGGATCGCTATTCATACTTTTCAGATAGCTGAAATCTCCGAGCAGTGTTTTGGCCTGCAGCATTAGATTAGCTGACGGTCGGCGCACACCTTCGCGTGTCAGACCACTGGAAGCATATTTTTGGCTGCTTTTCGGATTGATGTCGGTAAGATGATAAAAGTCGACTCGCTCAATCCCACTCCTCGCATAAAGGAGTGCAGTCCGGAGTATCCAGTCTGCTTGGGTCTGCTCAGCACTTTTTACGCCTATCTCAGCAGCGCGTTGTGGACTTTTAGCGTTTATGTCGTAACCCGTTTCGGTAACCCAGACCGGTCGTCCATAGGCAGAGCTCCGCGACAATTCGACGAATTTTTTAGCGATTTCCTGAGCATTTGATTTCTCAGGGGCTACGCCCCGTGTACTTTTATTCGATTGGTTAACTTCGTTTTTGTCGTTATGGTAGAGGTGATAATTAATGACATCAAAACATAAATCAACCTCACCGTTAGGCTTAAGCCCCCGATTTTTTCTACACCATTCTACGATGCCAGCGACATACGCAGGATCAGCAACCGATAGACCTCCAATAACAACCTTCATAGAGCTATCGGCCGTTTTCACACCGGCGTCTTTACCAAGCCGGCCCTGATGGCCGTCGTAAAATGCAGATAGATTTGCAGCATACTCCTCCGCGCTTTGCTGTGCGAGAGCACCTTTCCACCATTTATCGGGCTCATTGCCACATTCAATATAGCGAACAAGATCCATGCCTGTCTTCAATTGATTGGGTGGGTCATTCGTCCACCTTGGCTTTTCATACACGCTTAATAACACTTTCGGAATGTGCTTATTTCTTCCGTAGCGTGCAGCATACTGAAATGCAGCCTTTGCCTGAGCCTGATAGGACCCTGGATCGTTTGCCTTTGATCCGTAAGGTCTCGGTGCATTTTCTTTGTCACGCAATTTGTCCGGATATGCTCGCATCATCCATGGAGGCATGTTCTTAAAACAGGCCAGCACTTCAATTCCCTGCTGTTTGCAATACCAGTAAACGGCATCGTAATTCCAGCCTCCTTTATGAGTTGGGTTAAAGGTGTAATGGCCGGGTTCGGACTCGATTTTCTCCCAATCCATATATTGCCTCAGAACACCAAAACTTTTAATCAGTTCTGCTCTGGGGGTATATACTTGCAGCGAGTAATTTTTTCCTTTTTCAAAAAAATCCCATTCGAAGGCGTTAACACCCAGAAAGTTTTTAAAGGCTACGGGCTTCTGAGCAAAAGAAGGAGCCGCACAAATTACGGCAGATAAATAAATAACAAATGTCTTTATACGTCTCATGATTCTATGAAATTTAGAACATCATCTGATACTTTTTTCCAGCTGTGGCCGCTGGCAAAAGCCATGCGTTCCAATTTTTTTTCCGGGCTGTTCTCCCGGAGAGCCCTATCAATCGCCTCACTAAATGATCTCGCATCGTTAGCGAGGTAACTGTGACGAATGAAAACATCGCGCATGGTCTCCGTTTCTGTAGCAACAACAGGGATACCCATGGACAAGTATTCGTCAACTTTGAGCGGGTAATTATATTGGGTAATCGGATTAAGGGCCTGGGGATTGATTCCGACATCAAAGTGCTGGATGTAAGCAGGAGCTAAACGGGTATCCTTCTTACCTAAAAAATGCACATTTTCAAGATCGTGTAGCCGGCTGCGTTTAAAGACTTCATCCTGTGGTCCGACGAAGACGAAAGAATAGCCAGGCCGGCTTTCAGCCACTTCCAGCATTAAACGTTCATCAAGCCTAAGTGCAATTATGGCTCCGATGTAGCCGATAACAGGCCCCTTGATAGTGCTCAGTTCTTCCGGTACATCATGTTTTAATTTCCCGTCAAAAAGTTCGACATCACAACCGTTACCGATGTAAAAGGATTGCGGGTTATATTGCTTTGCCCGGTTTTGAAAACCGGTAGAGTTGCAAAGTACAAGGTCAGCCTTAGCCATGAGTTCAGGTTCTATCGAGGCCCCGTGTCGTTTCCAGTAGGGCATAGCGACCGTGTAATCACGATCCAGGTATGCATATTTCTTTGGTAAAAGCAGCTCTTTAAGATAGAAGCTTCTGAACATGTCTTTATCGTTGATAAGAATTATGTCCTTAAAACCCAACTGGTCAATTACCGCTTTTATTTCTTCTGACAGAATCACATTGTTTCGTTTATTGAGAAACCGGAACAAAGGAGTAAAAGGAATCCAATTTATGGACTCGATCAATCGCGCTGGATTCATCATCCATAGGTTCTCATCCAACTGTTTGAGCTTTTTACCGCTGCCGGATTTAAGCTCATCAATGTGTGCTTGTACAAAAGGATTATCTCCTCCAAGATGATAACTTTTTCGGTCGACCGGCGCATTTACATAAAGAACGCGGTGGTTCCGGGCAAGTTCGCGCGCGAGGTTCGTAGACGTGGAATCGCGATCCGTTCCAATGCGCTGTAAGCTTACAAATACAAAGTCATACATCTTCATCCAACAAAATTAAAGCTAATAATCTGAACGCCCTCTTTTCGTATGTACATCAATTGTAGGGGCTTGATACACTACATTATGTGTATTTACACCGATCGTTTTATGCCCTACCTTTGGCAGAAACACACTACAGCTCTTGACTATGAAAAAGCGTATACTAGTGATCGATGACGAGCCCTCTATTCTTGAACTTTTGCAGTTCGTTTTAGGGAAAGACTATCACGTGGATTTGAAAAGCAATGGCTACGAAGCCATTACCTGGCTGACAGACCGAAATTTACCCGACCTCATCATACTGGATATAGAAATGCCCGTGATGAATGCGCCGGACTTCCTGAGTACGATTAAAGTAAGCGGGATGTTCCGCGACATTCCCGTTATCATTCTTTCGGTTCGCAGCGATGAGATGTCTCATGAGCTTATAACCACTTATCCGGATGTGTGTTACATGGCAAAGCCGTTTAATCCCGCCGTGTTGAAAAAGCAGGTAGATGTATTATTGAAACCTTTCGAAGATGAGCCCGCTAAAGAACCCATTGGCAGCCTATAAGCTTAAATGCGCTTTTATCGGCGATTTATCTCAGAACGATTCAGAACGTATTGAATCTTGTTTTGAATTGATCGCTTATCCCGATTTTTCTGACTTTCAGAAAGAGTTGGCAGTTGCCACCTTGCAAAGTATGCCGGAGGTAATTTTGATCAGGGAAGATGACCCGGAGCAACTTTTAATCAAAGCATCCGTTGTTCGTTCCCATACCCTTGGCGTCGGTGCTTTACTAATCCTGATCTCAGATGGGATTTTGCCGAATCGGGAACTCTTGTCTGATCTGGCGGTGGACGATTTTTATAATGTTTCTGTGCAAGTTGACGATCTGATCGTCCGCATAGCTGACCTGGTAAGGTTCAAGCTGCTCCGTTCTTCACCAGGCTCTAATAAGTCTCTTCCATGGAGCACGTACCAAATGCCTTGGTCGAAGCGCCTGTTCGACATGACGGCCTCCCTGTCTATCCTACTGTTTTTGTCTCCCCTGCTTCTCATAATCGCGGCCTGTATTCGCTTGGAAAGTAAGGGGCCTGTTATTTACAGGAGTAAGCGGGCGGGTGCAGGTTACCGCGTTTTCGACTTCTATAAGTTTCGGTCAATGCGCCCCGGCGCGGATAAAGAGCTGAAGACGCTATCCCTTACGGCTAACCAATATGGCGCCGCTGCTTCAGATGATTCTGCATTCGTCAAAATTAAAGACGACCCGCGCATTACTCGCGTAGGGGCTTTTATCCGGAACACGAGCATCGATGAATTACCTCAGCTGTTTAATGTACTGATTGGAGATATGTCGTTAGTGGGAAACAGACCACTTCCATTGTATGAAGCGGAAAAACTCACTTCAAATGAGTGGGCGAGACGTTTTCTTGGCCCGGCAGGCATCACCGGTCTATGGCAGATTTCCAAAAGAGGAAAAGCTGAGATGTCGGATCGGGAGCGTCGGGAGCTGGATAACCATTACGCTCAGCACTATTCCCTTCTTTTTGATCTGAAGATTATCTTATCAACCTTTCCCGCCTTATTGCAGAAGGAAAAAGTTTAACTATTGAAATTAAAAATATGAAAAATAAAAAGCAGTTTTATGTATGTGGTCTATTCTGCTGGATGACGCTCTTTTCTGTGTTGGAATTGAAAGCACAGGAGACCATTATGGATCAAGTTAATTATACGCAACTGGAACATTTAGTAGAGTTGGCCAACAGCAATTATCCGCGAGCGAAAGTTTCTTCACTCGCTGTCGATCATGCCAAAGAAGAGGTAGCTATTAACAAAGCATCCTGGTTTGACGCATTGGGTTTTACCGTAAACTATTTTTATCGCACGCAAAGCGGAGATGACAGAACCGTCATCCCACCTACAGAGGGCGGCGCCGTAATCGGGACAAATCCTTTGTTTAACGGGTTTCAATTCGGGGTGAACCTGAGGCTTGGCGAGATTGCCCAGAAACCAGCCAAAATCCGTCAGGCCAGAGTGGGAGTAGCCATGGCAGAAATGGAGAACGCGGAATATCAGTCGCTTTTGAAAAGTGAGGTCAAAGCTCGTTATTACGAGTATCTACGGTGTATTAACGAACTGAAAATCCGTTCTCAGTCTGCCCTAGATTCAAAAAACACCTCTGATGAGGTTATGGGGATGTTCGAACGCGGCGAGGTTTCCCTGACCGATTATAATACCGCGAGAACGAATCACGCGCAGGCGAACTCCTTGAAAATCGCTGCGGAGAATGAGCTCCTAAAAGCAAAAGACGGTTTAGAAGAATTGATTGGGGTAAAACTTGATCAGGTAAAATAAATATTTATGGAACTGGAAAGATTCTGGAAATTAGTAGAGAAGTATAAATGGTTTCTGATCATAGTACCGTTATGTGCCGCAGGAGTGACGTATTTCTTCGTCCGTAATCTTCCACAGCGGTTCAAAGCGCAATCGCAAATATCAACCGGTTTGATCGATCGATCACAACAGGTGAGCGGAGATAACCGAAACATGGATTATTTTAAGACGAATGTCCAGTTCGGTAACCTGATCGCCATGCTTCAAATGCAAGGCGTAATGAGTGCACTGTCCTATGAGTTGATTTTACATGATCTGCAACATCCTGACGATGCGTTTCGGAAAGAGGGGGATTTATTTAAAAAGCTGAATTCGCAAAAGCGAGAAGAACTCATCGATGCTTATACAGCATTGAAAATGCAACAGGAAACACTGACGCCATTCAACGACGCTAAGCTACCCCTATATGCGTTGGTTGAAGAGTCTGGTTATGATGAAGAATCCGTACGGAAAGATATGGAGGTCAGTCACGTAGAGAATAGCGATTTTATCAAAATTGCCTACACCTCTGAAAATCCTTATCTGTCAGCATTGGTAGTAAACAGCTTGTCCGAGATTTTTACCAGAAACTATGGAACAAACGTAAGCAATAACCAGCGCCGAAACATTCATGTTCTGGATTCACTGTTGCAGGATAAGCAAGCGATTATGAACGACAAAAATGCCCAGCTTAAAAGTTTTAAACTGACTAACGGCGCGTTGAATCTGGATCGTCAGTCCGAAATCGTCTATGAGCAGCTCACGGCGAATGAAGAAGCGCGTGCGCAGACATTGCGGGAAATTCAGTCCCTTCAGGGCGCAATCTCAGGTATTGATAATAAGTTGAATACGGAAGGATCCGCTTACTCTTCTTCCAAAACGATTGCGGAGAACGGGCAGCTTATTTCGCTCCGTGCCCAGCTTCAAAAGGCCAATGATGACTACGTAGATAACGGATTTCAGGCTTCGGATAAGGAGCGGGTGGATGCCCTCCAGCAAAAACTCTCGGCTATGGTGAGCACGAACGCTTCCAGTGCTACCACAAATTCCGCAACTACACGTCAGGGTCTTGTAGATGAAAAGTTACGCATGGAGGTAGCTCTGGATCGGGCAAAAAGCAGCCTTTCATCTATTAATGCGCAGCTGTCTTCTTTACAAGGTCGTTACGCCAGAATGGCACCGGCGGATGCAAATGCACAAAACATCGCGCGTGATGCCGAACTCGCGACACAAGCGTATATGGAAGCGTTGGATCGGTATAATCAGGCAAACGTTGAGAGTGACATAGGTGCCCGGTTGGGAATAGCGCAGAAGGGGGTCCCCGGGCCAGCCGAACGTTCGAAAACAATGATATACGTTGGTTTGTCAGGAGCCTCATCTCTTACGCTGTGTGTGGCTATGTTGTTTCTGGTGTTCATTACCGATTCAACCATTAAGACGCCCGGCCAGCTTTCCGCCGCAGCAAAAGGTCGTGTGTTCGCTTCTATTCCCCTGCTTCAGGACCGAAAAAAAGATGTTCCTGACCTGTGGACGGACGAAAAGGATCACACGAATACTACAGCCTACAAAGCGGCAGTTCGCAACTTGCGTTTCGAAATGGACAAATTGCTTTCGTCTGATAATAGTACGGTATTGGGCATCACAAGTCTGTATCACGGTGCTGGAAAGTCCTTTGTCGCCGAGAGTATAGCTTACGCCTTTGCCTCTACAAAGCGTAAGGTTCTTCTGATCGGAGGAAGCGAAGACAAAGAGCGCCTGAAGTTGCCAGGCGGTAAGCCCCGAAAATTACTTGGTAAGGCGAAAAAGGATGCTAACGAAAAGGAAGAAGATCCTGGTGCTGCATCTTTTGATAGTTTCTTGGATGACCGTAAGATTGAGTCTGAGGGGGGGGTAACCATATTGAATAAAGCGGATTCTTCGGGTTCTTTACTTGAAATGCGCAGCGCGACCGAGCTTCATTCGGCTTTCCTGGTACTTCGTGAGGAATTTGACCTGATTATTATAGATAGCGATAGCATGTCTAACACAAATCGGGCGAAGGAATGGCTTTTGTTTGCCGACCGGACGCTGGCCGTTTATCCATTCAATGAAAAATTAACAGCAGAGTCTAAAGAGTTGCTCGAGACCACAAAAGAGTTGCCTGGATTTGCAGGGTGGATCCTGAATAAAACGGCCTGATATGACCATTACAGATTACTCATCAGCAAGCCTTAGACGCCTCCTCCTTTTAGGAGGTGCGCTAATCGTGCTTTTAACAACGGGGCTGGCCATGCAGTTTGGTTTCATTGGCCTGGCAGCCTTATTTGCCGGAGGCATTGGGTTATTTTATACGCTGGTAGTTTTCAGAAATCCGTCTGTCGGCTTCTACGGTCTGATCTTCTATACATTCGTTCTCTTCATTTTCGACAGGGAAGTTGGTGATTTGCCCTTTGGGACGTTAACAGAACTTATTATGGTCATAACGTTAATAGGTCTTTTAATCCATGCGCCCATTTTCGAATGGTCTTTGATGAAGAGCGATCTTTTTATCTTGATGCTGATTTGGGTTTTACTTAGCCTGCTTCAGTTAACCAATCCGGATGCTGGGTCCATACGTGGCTGGGTGCAGGAGATAAGACCGGTAGCAATCTATCCGCTCATATTCGTACTCTTTGGCCTTCTGTTTTTCAAAACGGATAAACAACTCAATACCTTCCTATACCTGATTATATTGCTGTCTTGTCTGGCTGCACTCAATGCAGCCAGGCAGCAGTTTGTTGGTTTAACACCAGGCGAAAAGGCTTTCCTTGACGCTGGTGCCGCAAAGACACATGTACTGTTCGGTCAATTGAGAGCATTCTCCTTTATGCGGGATGCCGGACAATTCGGCGCCTCTCAAGCGCAGATGGCCCTAACCTGTATTGTGCTTGCCCTGGGCCCGTTTAAGGGTTGGAAGAAGGTCGCTTTATGGGCTGTTTCATTACTTCTGTTGTGGGGCATGCTTTTGTCCGGAACGCGAGGCGCTTTTTATGCACTTATCTCCGGCGCTTTCATGGCTTTGTTGCTCAGTAAGAATTTTAAAGTTCTCATCGGAGGCGTACTCCTCGTCATTGGGCTTTTCTGTTTTCTTAAATATACAACCATAGGACAGGGAAGCTACCAGATCCGAAGAATGCGAACGGCTTTGGACCCGAACGATGCTTCCTTCAACGTAAGACTTGAAAATCAGCAAAGGTTGGCTTGGTATCTTGAATCCAAGCCCTTCGGCGGAGGCTTGGGGAGTATCGGACGATGGGGAAAGGAATACAATCCGGGGAAATTTCTTTCTACGATAGAACCTGATAGTTATTGGGTTAAAGTCTGGGCGATGTATGGCATCACCGGGTTGATCCTTTGGTTTTCAATGATTATGTATTTGTTTGGCAAATGCGGCGGGATGATTTGGAATATGCGGTCTCCAGCGCTTCGAACGAAACTGATAGCTCTGTTGTCGGGCGCGTTTGGTTTGTTTGTCTGCAGTTACGGAAATGAGGTGATGAACAGTCTTCCCTCACTAACTATTTTTTACCTCGCCCTGGTTTCGGTTTACCGGGGTAAAGATTGGGATGATGAAGCATATGGAGCGATCTGAAGAATTTCCGTTGGTAAGCCTTATTACGGTGAACTATAACCAGTACGAACTTACCAGAGCTTTTCTTGCTTCGGTAAAGCTGGACCCTTATCCAAATAAAGAGGTTATTGTGGTAGATAATGGTTCGGGCGTAAATGAAAATCCACGTTTGGAAACGGAATTTCCAAGCGTCATATTTCTGCGGTCAGATAAAAACCTGGGTTTTGCCGGAGGAAATAACCTTGGTATAAAACGAGCGTCCGGAGCCTATCTGTATTTTGTGAATAATGACACAGAACTTCGGCACAACAGCATAGCGCCGGTGTTGGATATCCTTCGCCGGAACCGGAAGATTGGAATTGTGTCGCCCAAAATCATTTATTTCTTTTCAGACCAGATTATTCAATTTGCCGGATCTGCTGGCATGAACCCCTGGAGCTGCCGAAGTCGAACATTAGGGCAGGGAGAGCAGGACCGCGGACAACACGATGAGCTACGCGAAACGCCCATTATAGACGGTGCAGCGATGATGGTACCTTCAAGGGTCATTCAGCAGGTAGGTTTAATGCCGGAAGAATTCTTTTTGTATTATGAGGAACTGGACTGGTGCGAGCAGATCAAACGTGCGGGATTCAAGGCTTATTACCAGGGGCACGCAAGCATCCTGCACAAAGAATCCATGTCCGTTGGAAAAGCGTCACCCTTGAAAACCTATTTCATGAACCGTAATCGGCTCTTATTCATCCGGCGTAATTTCAAAGGAGTCCAGCGACTAAGCGCATCGCTCTTTTTCTTAGCCTTTGCGCTGCCAAAGGCTGTTTTAGGCGCTGTTTGGCGAAGGGAGTGGTCACATGCTAAAGCTCTTTTCAAAGCTGTGTTCTGGAATTTTCGCTATCGTAGACATTTAAATTGACATAAATACTATGCCCTATCTGTTTTTTATAATACCTGGTCTTTTGTTTTTCGCCATCGGCTGGTGGAAGGGAGTACGCCGATGAGTCTTGTTTTTTACCTTTGGTGTGCTGTCCAGTTGCTTCTTATGTCAACGTTGTTTGCTCCGCTCTTTCTTTACATTTTGCGGATCAATCGCCGGATTAGAAAAAAGTCGTTCGACAAACCTGTGAATGAGGCTGACTACGCCATCATCGTCACTGCTTACAGGCAGCTGGATATGGTGCCGGATGCGGTTCGTTCAATTTTGAGAATGCGATACGATAATTTTTTGATTTACGTGGTGGCTGATAATTGCGCCGGACAGAATCTGGGTTTCGAAGACGAAAGGCTTATTGTCCTGCACCCGGAAAAAGTACTGGCGAGTAATATCCGTTCCCATCTCTATGCTACACAGCATTTTATCCGCGACCATGATCGGTTAACGATTATCGACAGCGACAACGTGGTTCATCCAGATTACCTGATCTCCTTGAATCAGCTTTTTGATCGAGGTTTTAAGGCTGTACAGGGTGTTAGAGCAGCTCGAAACCTCGATACAAATTATGCATGCCTGGACGAAGCGGGTGATATGCTTTACCGGTTCATCGACAGAAAACTATTGTTTGAAGCAGGATCTTCATCCACGCTGGCCGGTTCCGGAATGGCCTTTCAGACCGATTTGTACCGTTCTTTGCTGGAATCGAATGAACTTGACGGCGCAGGCTTCGATAAGCTATTTCAGAGCAAACTGGTAGAGCAGGGACATCGGATCGCATTTTCGGAAAAAGCCATTGTATATGACGCTAAAACCAGTGCGCCGGAGCAGCTTGTCAAGCAACGCGCCAGATGGATAAATGCCTGGGGTCGTTTCGCGATCTTAGGAGTACGCATCCTCGTGAAAGGAATAATTACCTTCAATCGAAATCGGGTGCTTTTTGCGATCACGATGCTTCGGCCGCCTTTGTTTATCCTAGCGGCTATTTCCGGAGTCTCTTTTATTGTCAATTTATGGGTTGCTCCATGGCTTTCCCTGCTTTGGTTTTTAGCCGCAATCAGCTTTGTCGGTTCGTTTTTGCTTGCTCTGAGTTATTTCGCTGCCGATCCACGGATTTACCGGGCATTGAAATCTATCCATCTGTTCATCTATTATCAGGTAAAGGCCTTGTTTAATGCGCGGAAAGCCAATAAGCTGTCTGTAGCCACAGAACATACTAAAGTTGAGACAATAGCAAACGATAAATAATGGAATTACTTTTTTGGATCAGCCTCTTTTTAATTGTCTACACGTTTATAGGTTACGGCGTTTTGCTATATGGACTTGTTCTTCTAAAGCGAGTGGCGGGAATGAAGCAAAAAGAACTTCATGACGACAACAGATTGCCCTCCTGCGCGTTGGTCATTGCGGCGTATAATGAGGCACCTGTTTTGAGCGAAAAGGTGCTAAATTCGCTCGCTCTGGACTATCCGGAAGAGCTTCTGCAAATCTATGTTGTAAGTGACGGATCAGATGATAATACTTCGGAAGTTCTTCAAGCTTTTCGGGGAAAGATTATTCATTTACATAGGCCGGAACGCAAGGGCAAAGTACATGCTGTGCACCGTGCCGTTATCCAGACCAAAGAAGATGTGCTGGTGTTTACAGATGCCAATACAATGTTAAATAGAGAAGCTTTAAAAAAAATTATACAACACTATGCTAATAAGTCTATTGGTGCCGTAGCCGGTGAAAAGCGGGTGGACTTTAGTCAGGTTGCAGACGCGAGTTCCGCGGGCGAAGGCATATACTGGAAATACGAATCGAAATTGAAATCCTGGGATTTTGAACTCTATTCTGCTATTGGTGCAGCAGGTGAATTATTTAGCATTCGCCGGGATCTTTATACAGCTGTCCCCAGCGATACCATCCTGGACGATTTTATGATATCCATGGAGGTTGTACGCAATGGATTTCGCATAGCTTACGAACCGGATGCCTATGCAGTCGAAAGCGGATCGGAAAGCATTCCGGAGGAATTTAAAAGAAAAGTTCGCATAGCTGCGGGAGGTCTCCAATCGATCATTCGACTTAAGGATCTGCTTTTTTTGCGAAAGAACCTCCTGCTTAGCTTTCAATACGTGAGTCACCGTGTTCTAAGATGGACCATTACTCCATTTCTATTAGGGCTGGTTTTTGTTCTAAATCATTTTTTGGCTTTTCAGCCGGGAGGACCATTATATTCTACCTTGTTACTATTGCAGTATATATTTTACAGCTTGGCATTAATAGGCTTTATCTATCAGAAAAAATCCATGAAGTTCGCGTTTATTCCATTCTATTTTTGCATGATGAATTACGCAGTCTATAAGGGGATACTTCGGTTTCTTCAAAAAAAGCAATCCTCGACCTGGGATAAAGCTAAGCGGAAAAGTATAACAGCCTAACCAATTATACAACCAGATTAAGGACGTTATAGTCTTACAAACACCAAAACGATAAAAGCCGCCTGCAAAGTGCATGGCGGCTTTTATCATTAGTTGGATCTGAAGTAGGCTAGCTCCCTAATTTCCTACCCGTTTGACCTGAAATCCAATGGCAGTCAAGGCATCTTTATCGAGGATATTCCTTCCGTCGAAAATTTGGGCAGGTTTGAGCATATTATCGTATATCCGCTGCCAGTCATAGCTTTTGAACTCATCCCACTCGGTCAGAATGGCTATGGCATGAGCCCCTTTACAGGCCTCATAAGGATCATCGAAAGCGTTGAGGAGGTCACGGTTTTCATCTGGGCTTCGAGTATCCAGATAGTCCAGGTCTGCCAGCATTTGCTCTGAAGATACTTTGGGATCGAACACCTGTATATTTGCCTGTTCGCTCAGGAGATGATCGGCCACGTAAATTGCCGCGGACTCTCTGGTATCGTTGGTGTCCTTCTTGAAGGCCCAGCCCAGGAAAGCAATTTTCTTTCCGTTGACAGTATTGTAAAGTGTTTTGATGATGCGGTTGGCGAAGCGTTTCTTCTGGTGATCGTTCATGATGATCACCTGTTCCCAGTAGTCGGCCACTTCGTTCAGTCCGTAACTGCGTGCGATGTAGACCAGGTTGAGAATATCTTTCTGAAAGCAGGAGCCTCCAAAGCCAACGGAAGCCTTCAGGAATTTAGGTCCGATTCTTGAATCGGTACCAATAGCTCTGGAAACCTCATTGACGTCTGCTTCGGTGTGCTCACATAGTTCTGAGAGCGCATTGATGGAAGATACCCGCTGTGCCAGATAAGCATTTGCCGTCCGTTTTGAGAGTTCGGATGACCAGATATTGGTGGTCAGTATACGTTCTCTGGGCACCCATCGGGCGTATACGTTCACCAAGGCCTGTACAGCTTCCTGTCCTGGCTGATCGCTGTCTCCGCCGATGAGTACGCGGTCAGGGCTGAGCAGATCTTCGACAGCTGTTCCTTCGGCCAGGAATTCAGGATTGGAAAGGATCTGGAAGCTGGCGCCGTTTCCGTTATTTTTCAGGATATCCTTTAAGGCCTCGGCAGTACGGACGGGAAGGGTTGACTTCTCCACGATGATCTTGTCGTCCTGTGCCACGCGAGCAATCTGACGGGCGCAGAGCTCGATCCATTTAAGATCAGCTGCCTGCCCTTTACCGGCACCGTATGTCTTGGTGGGCGTGTTGACGGAGATGAAAATCATCTGGGCATCGGCAATAGCCTGTTCGACATTGGTGGAGAAGAAGAGATTACGTCCCCTTGCTTCAGCCACGACCTGATCGAGTCCGGGTTCGTAAACAGGTATTTTCGAGACGTCCGGATCGTTCCAGGCGGCAATACGTTTTTCATTGAGGTCAACTACCGTTACCTGGATGTCGGGGCATTGCTTGGCTATAACAGCCATGGTAGGCCCCCCTACGTAACCGGCGCCTATACAGCAGATCTTAGAAATTTCCATTTATTGATATATTATTATTTGATGCAGCGTAACCGGGCTGCGTAGTTAAAGAGTCAATAGTATTGAAATCTTTGTTCAAATTAAAGCATATTTAAATGAAAAACGAATTTTTGATGATGAAAAAAACTGGTGTAGTCAATACACCAGTTTTTACACTCTAAAAGGGCATTGGCGGGGGCAGCGATCTCGATATTTGTAAACCTTTCCGCCTGTTTCTGAGATTTTGTTTTTTTAGAAAAATTACCTGCATCTTTGAGAAGACAATTTTTCTAATATTCTTATGCGTTTGCGAATATCTGACCGGTTAATTCTTGGAGTAGGACTAGCTATAGCTGTTCTTTTAGCTTTTGCCTACTCGTCATATAGAAGTTATCAGCAACAATTGAAATTGGAGTGGACTGTTCACTCAAATGTTAAATCACTCAAATTATCGTATGATATTGAAAGTAGGTTGAATTCCAGATCAATAGCTAGTGAAACCATAGACTTGGCAGGTCAATTGGTAAAAACAAGTCGGGTGAGCCAGGATCAGTTTTTACTGGCGAAAGAAATTCATCAGATACTTAAGGGTGGGAAGCAACCGCTCGAGTTAGGAAGTGTGCTTGCTAAAGTTGACGAGTTTCAGTTGGTGCTCGACCAGGACATTGAAAACACATTGGTTGAGATTGAGCGTTATCGGTCAAAGGGACTTTTACTTCAATACGTGCGGCTGGCACTATCAGTAGCATTCCTTATAGGTATGACAGGCATGATTATACGTGCTTTTCGGCGCAGGAAATTGATTGCGAAGGAACTCGAACAGACCATTGGTCGACTTACCTCCACTAATGAACAAAGCAACCGCTTAAACACGGAACTTAAAATCATTGCCGAATTGAATGATGTATTACAGAGTGGAAGCGATGTGGTGGAACTTGCTGTAAATACGTTGGAAAGGATTGTTCATTTGTTGAAATTTCCCGCTGGGGTTTTTTATTATTTTCATCCGGAAAGGCAAGTTTTAATACCCGTTCATGCAATCGGTTTGGAGAAGAATGAAATACCGGAGTTTTTACTAGGGGATGGCTTGGGAGGAAAAGCAGCTTCGTCGTTACGGGTTGAGGTAATCGATTGCCTTCCTGACGATTATTACCGTATTAAAGGCGGCTTGGGGGAGGCAAAACCCAAAAATGTCGTTTTTGTACCCTTAGTAATTGACCAGAAGCTGATCGGTATGATGGAGCTCGCCAGCTTTACGGCGATAGATGAGGAATTACTAACCTTGTTCGAGATTATGGCTCATCCAATTGCAGTCAATGCTGCGCGGGTTTGGTCCAATCAACGGCTGGAAGAAACGCTATCCGAGGTACAGACACAAGCCGATGCACTGCGCGCATCGGAGGAAGAGTTACGGGTACATGAGGAAGAGTTGCGACAGTTGAATACGGAATTGTCTGCACAGAATGACGCTCTGGAGGAAAATCGGCATGCCCTGGCGGCTCATGCAGAACGGCTGGCTACCGGGACAAAATATAAATCTGAGTTTCTTGCGAATATGTCCCATGAGCTGAGAACACCACTCAATAGCATTCTGATTCTCGCTAAACTACTTTCTGAAAATAAATCCGGAGCATTGAGTAAGAAGGACATTGAGTTTAGCGAACTGATTTATAAATCCGGATCGGATCTTCTAAAGTTGATAAATGATATTTTGGATCTCTCTAAGATAGAAGCTGGAAAGATGGATTTTGTTGTGGAGCAGGTTGATGTTAAATCTTTGTTGGAAGAACTAAGGGAATTGTTTTTGCCGGTGGCGGATACAAAACAGATTCAATTCGCTGTTCAGATAGAGGAGCCAGTTTCACATGAACTTAAATCAGACCATCAGCGTATAGGACAGATTCTCAAGAATCTGGTTGGCAATGCTTTTAAGTTTACTCCGCCCGGAGGTTCTGTTAACATAGTCTTTAAGCAGAATATACGGAATGGTACATTTATTTTTGAGGTTAAGGATACCGGGGTGGGGATTCAGAAAGATAAACAAGCCGCTATTTTCGAAGCATTTCAACAGGCAGATGGTTCGGTGAACCGCAAGTATGGAGGAACGGGGCTTGGTTTGTCCATTAGTACAGAGCTGGCTCGAAAGCTTAATGGTGAAATTACCCTTAAGAGTGAGTTGGGGAACGGAAGCGTATTTTCTTTGGTCCTGAAAAAAGGCAGCGAGGATGAATTCAGCAACGAGACTTCTCCAAAAGCTAATGTAAATACAGAGGAAAAAAATTCAATCACCATCCCATCATACGTGCCTGCCCAAACACAAGTGCAAGACGACCGTTTTCGACTGGATATGCTCCGTCGTTCGGTATTGATTGTAGAAGATGATATCAATTTCGCAAACATCCTAAAGGAGTTTGCCGCTTCGAAGGGATACCAGACTATTGTCACCGTTAGCGGGGATGAGGCTTTGTACTGCGCAAAAATATACCGTCCTTCAGCCATTATCCTGGATAGAAATCTTCCCATCTATCGGGGTGACGACATAATAGCCGTGCTCAAAAAAGACGAAGAACTGGCGAAGATTCCCGTACATATTATTTCTTCTGAAGACGCATATAATTTTCCGAAGGAACAAGTTGTAGGCTATGCGCTCAAGCCCCTGATTCTTGAGCAAATGAACGAAGTGTTTGATGTGTTAAACGAACATATAGACAAAAATAATCACCTGATTCTCCTAACCTATCAGCAAGATTCGGAAGCCTTCGAACAATTAAAGCGCTTTATGTTCGAAAGGGAGCGCGATCGTTTTACTATATCGAAAGCCGATGCGTTGAGTGGTGACCTGAAGCTGGACAGCTTTGGCTGTATCTTATTTTATCTGCAGGCGGATGTGGATCAGTCTATTGAAAGTCTGACCTATATTCAGCAGCATAAAAATGAATCAACTCCCGTTTTCGTTTATCTTGCTAATGTCATATCCGAGCAGGAAGAACAGCGTTTAAGACGCTATTGTGCAACGATGATTCAGCATTCGGAAGCTTCGGAGCAAAGGCTTTTGGACGAGCTGGAACTTTTTTTGTCAAGCCATCACACACCATCGAAGAAAACGGAGCCCGCTGAAATATCCGGAACACCTTCTGAGATTGCGGATACCTTTTCTGACAACGAGGTGGATACGATCTTATTGGCGGATGATGATATGCGTAACGTATTTGCTCTTTCTGCTTTACTGGAAGCCAACGGATTCGAGGTGCTTACCGCTATTAACGGTAGGGATGCTATTGACATCTTGAAATCTAGAGGAACGGCCGTTCAACTTGCATTGATAGATATCATGATGCCCGAAATGGATGGTTACGAAACCATCCGTCAGATCAGAGAAGAGGAACGGTTTAGAACGCTTCCTGTGATTGCGCTGACCGCTAAGGCGATGCCAGAAGATCGTCAGCGCTGCATAGCTGCGGGCGCATCAGATTACATATCAAAACCAGTAAAAAACGAAGAATTGATTAATGCAATCAAGAAATGGATTGCGAAATAAGACTTATGGAGACTACTGGTTTTACAATTCTTTTAGTGGACGATCGTGTAGAAAACCTCTACGCTTTAGAGGCTATGCTCGAGTCTGAAAATCGAAATTTTATACACGCTACCAGCGGAAATGAAGCACTAAAGGCCGTATTGAAAAATCCGTTTATCGGACTGATTATACTGGACGTACAAATGCCTGAGATGAATGGTTTTGAAGTAGCTGAGATCTTGCAGTCTAATCCGAAAACAAGCGAGATCTCGATCATCTTTGCTACAGCCATTAATAAAGAGGAACGTTTTGTATTAAAGGGTTATGGCTCGGGTGCGGTAGACTATTTGACCAAACCATTGGATACCCACATCACCAGGGCAAAAGTTGACGTTTTTGAACGTCTTTTCAGGAAACAGCAGGAACTTAAAATGGCACTGTATGAGAATGAGCGAATTAATCAACAGTTGCAGCGTTTTACCTATATTGTAGCGCATGACCTGAAATCACCCCTTAACGGAATTCACTCGATTATGGATTTCCTTCAGCAAGATCCAGGAATTGAAAGTTCCGAGTCTGCAAAGGACTATTTACGGCTTTGTCTCGATGCTACGAACTACTTGCAAGGGATGATTAGCTCTATTTTGGATTACTCGAAAACGGTCGACTGGAAAGTACCGAAGGAAGAGGTGGATGTTCATCAGCTGGTGTCGGATCTGGCCACCTTGCTATATCCCCCGCCAAATATTTCAATACATATTGAAGAGAAACTCCCTAAAATTTTCACCCATCGCCTGAAACTCCAGCAGGTGTTTCAAAATCTGATCAGCAATGCAATAAAGCATCAGAACAAAGAGCAAGGTTCAGTATGGATTGGCTCCCGCCTGATAGGGCATGAATCGTTAGTAGAATTTTTTGTTAAAGATGATGGGCCGGGAATTTCGGAAAGTGACCAGGCTCAACTATACAAACTGTTTCAAACGTCTTCTAAATCCAAAGAAAATACGGGCGTTGGGTTAAACCTCGTCAAGATGTTTGTTGAAGAGCAGGGTGGAAAAATTGAATGTAATTCTCAATTAGGCGTAGGCACCACGTT
>JBMDWN010000290.1:0-2674 GCA_048595275.1 Olivibacter sp.
CCGTCGCGGTTACACGCCCGCAAGCATCCGCAATTTCAGTGAACGGGTGGGGGTTGCCCGACGGGAAAATGTGATTGATGTGAGTCTTCTTGAATTTTGTATCCGTGAGGATCTGAATAAGACGGCCTGGAGGAGAATGGCCGTGCTCGATCCTATAAAACTGATCATCGCGAATTACCCCGATGGAGAGGACGAATGGCTGGAAGGGGAGAACAACCCGGAAGCCGAAGGAGGCGAAGGTTTTCGTAAAATTCCCTTTTCAAAGGAACTCTGGATCGAGCGGGACGACTTCATGGAGGAACCTCCAAAGAAGTTTTTCCGGTTAGGGCCGGGCTTGAGTGTCAGGCTTAAGCACGCTTACATCGTCACATGCACCGATTTTGGTAAGGATGAGAATGGTAAAGTAATCGAGGTGCACGCGGAATATGTTGAAAATTCCAGGAGCGGAGCTGACGAAAGCGGCATGAAGGTAAAGGGTACGATGCATTGGGTTAGTGCGCCACATGCCCGGGAAGCAGAGGTACGTCTTTACGATCGCCTCTTCGACCTGGAGAACCCACTATCTGTAGAAGGTGACTTTACCGAGTCCCTGAATCCGGAAAGCCTGAAGGTAATCAAAAGGGCGTATATCGAGCCGGACCTGGAAGAGGCTGTTCCGGGGAAAGGGTATCAATTTATCCGTTTGGGTTATTTTACAATGGATAGTAAGGCTCCTAAAGATCGGCTGGTCTTTAACCGTACGGTCGGACTCCGGGATACCTGGGCGAAGGAAGTCAAGAAGGGATAAGCGATCGAATTAAAATAAACTAAGGCTGCGGGTCTATGACCCGTAGCTTATTGTATAAGTTATACAAAACATTCAGCGAAAAAGGGTCCCATTCGGGGCTTTCGTCCGAAGGAATATAATGTCTTTTAAAGGCCAGAATGGCAGCCCTGGGATTTCGGATGTCGTAACCGATGATCCGCAATCCGTCCAGTGGGTTAAAGGAGGATGGCGCGCTGACTAATGTCTCGTCGTACCAGATGCCGAAACCGCGCTTAGCCAATCGTTTCCAGGGGAAGTTCGTATTGGGATCTATTTTTCGGCCGGGCGCGACGTCCCCATGACCGATGATATTCTCCCTGGGGATTTTGTAATTGGCGGTCAGTGTATCCAGCAGCACCATCAGGTTCTCCAGCTGAGGTTCACTGTAAGGTTCAAAACCATTATTGTCCAGTTCAACACCAAGCGATATAGAATTCAGATCGGTTATGTTGCCCCAGCGCCCGTTTCCGGCATGCCAGGCCCTCAAATAGTCGTTCAGAAGCTGATAAATTTTTCCGTCTTTCCCAACCAGATAATGCGCGCTTACCTGAGTGTGTTCCAGTGCGAAGGTCCTTAGCGTCTTTTCTACGTTTTCCTGACCGGTATGATGCAGAACGATGTAGTTTGGGCGACGCATGTTGAAGTTGACGGTGCCTACCCACTCATGCTCGGAACGCTGTCCCTCATGACCCGGTGCAGGAGGTAGCCCGGATATGGAAAGCGCGGGATGGGGAGGCGGTAAAGGTTGCTTAATGACGGTAACGATGGAGTCTATCTGCTTTTCATAACTTTTGCTACTTATTTCATAGGTCTTCTTCTTCGCGGCGCAGGCAGCTGTGAAAAAGGTAAAGATGATGAAAACGAAGCTCCTGTATCGTCTTAAATGCATTAATTAACGTGGGAATTTATAGGTTATACCAATACCTAACAATTGAGAACGCTGCAGAATATCTGAGAACGTTTGCGGTTGTTCTTGACCAAATTCATCGGTTTCAGGTGGAATTTGTAGTGGGTCATATAAAAGCGTCGTGTTGAATAATACGCTGATGACTCTGGAAACTCTTGCCGTTAGGATTACATCTAGGCGATGTCTTGCGTTCTCCCATTCCTCGTAATTTGCAAAAAATTCGTACTGAGCTTTCAAGTGCAGAGCCTTTGTTAGGTCACGGTCCGTCATGGCTATCAATTGGAAAGCGAGTTCGTTTCTGAAACGTCCTGGATATGGAATACCAAAACGGACTTCACCCTGTCTTTCTGCTTCAGTCGCTTCCGGATTAGTAGTTGGACCGGGGGGGCGGACGGAGTTGTCTAGAACAAAGGTTTGTCTGGCGGTACCTGTACCGAAACGAATACTGCTAAATTGATCCGGCTTGTACTCAATACCTAGAGATTGGGTAAGATAACCTGGCGCCATGAAATTCGATATTCGCAGCCTTATCGCATCTACTCCTCCTTCCCTAGTGTATTCAAATCCACGATCAAACTGCGACTCAAACGTTAGCGCTCCGAAAAACCCCCATTTCTTTGAAAATTTGTAAGAATACTTATTATCCCACCATATTCGATCCTGATTCTTCCTCGCCAATTGGTCTTGGTTTCTTAATTTACCGTATCTTAAATCTAGTTCTGAGATAAACGTCTGATTCTCTCTAGTATAGTCCCATTTAGTGTTGAAAAGTCCGGCAATTGAAATCGAATTCACCCCACCATTAACAAAGTTTTCACTAAAGGTAGCCTGGTTGGCAGTGATTGAAAAAGTAGTCCAGTTTCGCCAGTAGTTAATCTTCAGATCAACAGAGGGCGCTTGTATTTCAACATCGCGCAATGAGGCCGCGGGTACGCGCACGGGCAATGCATTTGTCGGTGGCG
>JBMDWN010000291.1:0-4131 GCA_048595275.1 Olivibacter sp.
CATCGCGATACTATTAATCACGATGGGTTTAATTTTCAAAAAATGAAATTAGTACTCAAAAAATTGGAGCTGTGGTCGTGGACAATCTCGTTCAGTAACTTTTTGTTCGCGTCGGTCATTTTAGTGGTAACGAGCGAGCGGATGGAAAAGGAGCGGAGCGCATCGACAACGGAGAGGGTTCCTTCAGCACTATCTTTTCTTCCGGTAAAGGGAAACTGATCCGGGCCACGCTGACATTGACTGTTGATGTTCACCCGGCTCACCAAGTTGACGAAGGGATCTATCAGCGAGGCGATTTCATCTGCGTCCTGGCTGAAGATACTGACCTGCATGCCATGCGGGGAATTAATCTGGTAGTCGATAGGCTCTTCGATCGACTCAAACGGAACGACCGGGATTACCGGTCCGAACTGCTCTTCGCGGTAAAGCTTCATCTTATCCGTTACCGGATAAACTACTGCGGGGTAAAAGAAAGAGGCCGTATTTTCTCCGCCGTTGGGGTTGACTACCTTTCCGCCGTACTTTGCGGCATCCTCGATACATTCACGCAGATAAGCGGGTTTGTTTACCTCAGCTACCGGCGTTAGTTTAACACCATCCAGCCAGGGCATTCCATATTTCATTTTCTCGATCCCTTTATTGAGTTCATCGATAAATTTGTCCGCAATTTCTTTATGTACAAAGACGATCTTTATGGCTGTACATCGCTGACCGTTGTAGGAAAGAGCCCCAAGAAGGATTTCGTCAACCGAAAGACCGATGTCCGCGTTTTTTGTTACAATGGCCGCGTTCTTTGCGTCAAGACTCAATACGGCCCGCAAACGATTAATTTTCGGATGTTGCTTTTTCAGGTCGTTGGCGACTTTACTCGAGCCGATGAACGCCAGTACATTCACTTTTCCAGTCCTCATAAGTCCCGGGGTGACGTTTGCTCCCCTTCCGTATATCGTATTAACAACTCCCTTGGGAAAGCACTCTTTGAACGCTTCCAGCAGAGGGTAATGGACCAGGGTTCCGTGCTTAGGCGGTTTGAAAAGTAGCGTGTTACCCATAATAATAGCCGGGATCAAGGTTGTGAAGGTTTCATTCAAGGGGTAATTGAACGGCCCCATACACAATACAACACCAAGAGGAGATCGCCGGATCTGGGCAACAACACCTTCTTGAATCTCGAAACGGGAAGACTGCCGGTCAACGTCTTTTAAGGCGTCAATGGTTGCATTGATATAATCTACCGTCCGATCAAATTCTTTTGTGGAATCCGCATGTGATTTTCCGATTTCCCACATGATCAGGTTAACTACCAGTGACCTTTGCTCGCTCATCTTATACACAAAGCGCTGGAGACAGGCAATCCGGTCAGCTATTGACATAGTTGGCCATTCGCCACGACCACTGTCGTAAGCCTCCACGGCTGCGTCAAGCGCCTCCATGGCTTCCTCTTCACCGCACACGGGATATGTTCCGATGAGCTTTCGTTTAAGTTCACCATTGCGGTCTGTAAAACAGATGGGCGAGTATACTTCACTGATATCACCTTTCCACTCGAGCATTTCTCCGTTTGAAAGATAGGTCCGCTGATGAATTTCACCAGGCAATTTATAGGCTTCAGGTACGTCCTGTTCACTTACGAAAATCTTTTTAAGTTCTTCCTGAAAATTCATAGATCGTAAAATGAGTTAATATGCGTTGCTGAATTGATTACGTTGTAACAATATAGCGCTAAAATAAAAAAACTTCTGAAGGTGAAGTTTTTTATGACTTATTCTTGTAAAAACTTGAGCCGACAGGTGGGTAGGGGATCTCGTTATTCAACCGTTCGATATCCTCCTGGTCAAAGGAAGGAATCTGGAGATCATTACGATCAATCCTTTCCTGAATATCGGATGATATGGCACGGGCGACGTCTTCAGAGACTTCCGGATCCTTTCCAACGTAAATGGTTTGGGATGGTAGCGCCAGAGCAGTACCGCTATTCTTAACAACAGCCATAAGATGGAGATAAAGATCTTCCTGAACTTCCAGAAACTGATTGAAATCTACCGCATTGATGTAGGCGAATATCTCCAGTTTCAGGGCATCGCTGCCCACCTCGACAAAGCGTACCCTGGCTGGGTCTGTCAGTACTTTAGGATGAGCATAAAGCACCGCGCGCATCTCGATGAGCAGATAGCGCATCTGATCCGGAGTGGTATTGAGCCTGATTCTATAATAAGGGTTGAAGAAAAATTTATCCCTGTGGCTGAAATTTTCGATCTGCAGGGATGAAAATTCTCCGTTCGGGATCGTCACAATAGTTCTCGCATTGGTCCGGATCTGCGTGGAGCGCATGCCAATTTGTTCAACGGTTCCCACAACTGTCCCAACTTTACAGAAATCTCCAACACGTACTGGCTGATCGGCAATAAGCGTCACGCTTCCGACAAAGTTCTCCACCGTTTTCTGAGCGCCCAGCGCCAGAGCGATACCACCGATACCCAATGCTGCGATTCCTGCCGTAACGTTAAAACCAATGGTGTCCAAAATAGCCATAATCCCTAAGACCACCATAGCAATTTTGGCGGCTCGCTGAAGAAATAAAACCGCTGAGACACCAGCCTGATTTCCTTTTTTGGCCAGCCGGCGTTGCGTAACCCGACCTCCAGCTTCCAGCAATTGCCATATCAATAAGAGGAAGGCCAGGAGGTAAAAGATAACGCTCAGACTACTGAGACGTTGGCGGACGACAATGGAGATGTCAGCCTGTTGAGTGGCATAAATAAAGCACCATACGCCCAAAAATAACTGTATAGGCAGCGAAAAGGCTTTTAAAAAGCCCGCAATCGGTTCATTCCTGGCTTGTCGCCAGACAAGCGGAATGAACCACAGCATAGCTTTTGCCGCCAGCCAGGCCACGCAGTAAGCCAGGAAGATAAGGAATAAGCTCACTAACCAATGTCCGATCGGGACGCCTCCCCATTTTTTCTCGATCATTATACTGGGTAAGACCTTATTGAGGAGGGGCGTAGCTGCATCTTTTTCAAGGGTCAGCGGAATCCGTTCCATAGTTTCTGCAGAGAACAGCCATATGGGCCCGCCATGCTCGTCCAATGTGCTCTCTACCATGATATCGAAATCCTGACCATCTAAGGATACCGAACCGACACGGTCGATGTTCGGACCAAGATTATCATTAACCGAACCATCTGCTTTGTCGCTGATTAGTGCATAAGGCATAATACTGCCATATTGATCCAATAATTGCTGCAGACCCGCGGCAAGTTTTTCCTTGTTTCTCTTACGTCTTAATTTTCGGTCTACATTAAGATATTGAGCTGCCCGGGTGTAATTCTCATCTGCAACCGCCTGAATAAATCCGGATACGGTTCCCCTGGGGCTTCGTCGTTTGAGGGAATCCTCCGGCCATTTGGGTGTCTGGAGCTCAGACGAAGAACTGTCCCTCGGGATAAGTTGTGCTTGTATGTGCTCGATGTTCAGGCAACATAACAATAATAGTAATGGAAATGCCAGCCTCATGCCGTCCTGTTCTGGGTTTATTTAATTAACAAATGCCGGCATTAAGATGTTTCAAATGACCATGCAGAAGCCTGTTCGGACTTAAATCTGATCAGAACCATCGTATTTTTTTCAAACGCTGATATTCCCGGACAATGGGGATGTCGGCTTCTGCCCAATCGTGATCCAACAGCTTTTCAGGCCTTACCCAAAGGACTGTTTTATGAACGTTTAAACTAATTTTCGCACCCGAAATGGTACACAGGAAGGGATAGAGCGTGAGAGACAAGTCAGGATAGTGGTGTTTCACCGGGCTCAGACCCCGGATAATGTCGACGTTTACACTCAGTTCTTCTCTGATTTCCCGTATCAAGCATTCCTCCCTGCCCTCGCCAGGTTCGACTTTTCCACCCGGAAATTCCCATTTGAGCGCCATTTTCAAGCCTGGAGCCCGTTGACAGATCAATACTTGATTTTCCTTTTCAATAATGGCACAGGTAACCTCTATCATACAAACAAAGGTACAACGTCAACCTGCTTTTTCTCAAATGTCCGGATGGCAAGCCGGAAATTAATTTTATTATTGTAGTTAGTTAGCGAAATACATCTCATACGTGCGACAGGGGAACGGGAAAT
>JBMDWN010000292.1:0-3365 GCA_048595275.1 Olivibacter sp.
AAGCTACTGAAGGATAATTATTACTAAAAGCGTTATTTCCGGACAAACCGTAACTGGCTCGAATCTTAAGATCCGATACTTTCTGGAAAACGCTCATGAAACTCTCCTCGCTGATCCTCCAGGCTAAGGATGCAGCCGGAAAGTTTCCCCACCGTCGATCAGGCCCAAAAATGGAGGAGCCGTCTCGCCGAACTGAGACATTAACCAAATACTTCCCCATATAGTCATAATTAATACGGGCAAAATAGGATACCGTGCTGTTCTCAACAATTGATGATGTGGCCGTGGTTGTTGCTCCATCTGCGCTAGCGTTTAGCGTCTTTACCAAATCATTTGGAAAAGCGTTTCCCGTTGCCTCGCTTTCTTCGAAGATATATCGATTGCTTTCCATTCCGATGAGCGCTCCCAGATTATGTACCTCATTAAAGCTGGTGTTGTAATTAAGAACCTGGTTAAATAACCAACTCAAGCCCTGGTCTGAATAAGCTGTTCCTGTAGCCACGGTTGGAGGTAACAATTGATTTAAAGGCATCGTAGAACTGCGGTACATATTCCTCCTATTGGAATCAAAATTGACGTTCCCCGTGATTCTGTAGCTAAGATTATCAAGGATTTGATAATCCGCAAAGGCGTTTGCGACAAGATTTGCAGTAGATCTCCGATTGTACCGCTCCGTAATATTGGCCAAAGGGTTCGTTACACCCGGATAGTTATAGGCCGGAGCTAGTTCTGTTTGCGAGCTGTAGGTAATACCATTGGCGGCATATACAGGAGCCATAGGTAGAGCCGACAGAGCTGCGTTGATAACGCCATTATCTGCCCAATGCCCGGCGGCATTTACTTCATTTCGGATTCGGTAGCTTGGTATAAGGTTTACCCCCATACGCAGCTTCGGGAGCACCTCCGTTTCTACATTAGCCCGAACGTTATATCTATTAAGATCTGAACCTCTGATAATCCCATCTTGATCAAGATAACTACCACTGATTGAATATCGGGTTTTCTCGCTACCTCCGGAAAGTGAAAGCTGATAACTACTCATATTTGCGGAACGAAAAATTAAATCCTGATAGTCCGTATAAGGCAGATTAGCAACTCGCTCTGGGTCATCAAAATTGAACCAATCAAATATTTCACCTCGAGGATATCTATAGCGAAGAAAACTTGAGGGACGAACACTGTTCGGGTCGTTTATGCTCGCTCCCGGTACGTTGTCCAAGTAGGCATTATTCGATGCATCTATCCCAAGAGCTGCAAACTGCTGGGAGTTTAGAATATCCATTTTTCTCGAAACGTTCTGGAAACCGGTAAAAACGTCTAGATTTACGGAAGTTGCGCCAGACTTTCCTTTTTTAGTAGTGACCATAATCACGCCATTTGCTCCCCTGGAGCCATAAATTGCGGACGACGACGCGTCTTTCAGAACATCTATGCTCTCGATATCGATACTATTAATTTGGGCAAAAACATCCGCACTGACAATATTTCCGTCTACAACTATCAACGGCGCATTACCTGCTGTAATAGATCCGAAACCTCTGACTTTGATTGCCGGAGTACTGCCTGGAGCGCCATTCGTCTGTTGGATAACGACTCCCGGTATTTTTCCCTGCATGGCGGTAGCGACATTTGAAACTGGCATGTCTTGCAATTCCTTCATTGGGACAGAACTTATGGCAGCAGTTACCTTTTCCCTTCTTTGCGTACCATACCCGACGACAACAACTTCATTGAGATCACTAACCGATGAGGGTAAAACCATATCTACAACGTCCGAAGAGGAAAGGTTTGCCTCCTGAGTTTGATAGCCAAGAAACGTGAAAACTAAAGTTGCTTCCGTTTCGGATGTCCTCAAACGGTATATACCGTTTATGTCTGTAGTGGTGACGCCTCCATTGGACGAAGCCCCTGAGCTGACTTTCAGCGTAACGGTGACGCCCGGGAGTGGCTCCCCCTCTTCACTCGTGACAGTTCCGGTAATATCCCGTTGCCGGGATGACAACGAAGGCGAACGAGCGAGGCTCGAGCTGCCGCCTTCTTTCTTTCGGATCAATACGGCTTTGTTTCTTATTTCGTAGGCCAACGGCTGTCCTTTAAAACAGCTTTCGAGAGCACTTTGCAAAGGTTCACTATTGAGGTCGAGGGAAACTGAGTTCGCGGTCATTAAATCCTCCTGAATATATAAGAAATCATATCCAGTCTGCTTCTTTATCGTCTTAAAAACTTGCTGTAGAGAGGCATTTCTTACTGTTAACGTAACTTCCTGTGCAACTACGGCGGCCTGTGCTTGAAATATAACGCTAAGCGACAGAAATAAACATAGCTTCGTGAAGAGTAAAGTTTTAAATAACGGGTGGTTCGTATTAGATAATAATACGTTGTCTTTTCTATACATTTGCATTTTAGGTTTAAATAAAATGGATCGTTAATAGTGTAGTTGATTTGAAATTTGGTTTTTATAGAGCTTAGTTAAAATTCACATAATCACCGTCACGCTCCTTTCTGTTCGTTCAAATCGAACCCTTTGATTGCTTAAAGCCTCCAGATGTGACAATAGATCTTCTAATCCTTTCGACTTGGTATAAGTCCCACCAAATCTTAATTGAGGAGTCTTTTCAGCATATTTAAAAAACACCTCTATATTATACCATCGGGCAACGTTACGCATAATGGTATGAATGTCAAGGTTTTCGAAGAGAAAGTCTCCAGCAAGCCATGACATGGCACAATCTGTATCCGTTTCTTCGACCCGGATTTGTTCATTGCCTTCTTTATTTATCGCGTGCTGCCCTGGCTTCAATAAGACACGATCATTTCCCTTGAACACACTAACCCCTCCCTCCAACAGTGTAGTGGTCTCTACCTGATCGTCTTCATACGCATTCACATTAAAATGTGTGCCTGTAACTTGTATTTCTCCCTGCCGAGTTTTCACTTTGAACGGTTTCGACTTATTTTCTACAACTTCAAAATATGCTTCTCCAACAATCGATACGAGTCGCTCTTCCTCTGGAAATACATTTGGATAAACTAACAAAGTCGCTGAATTAAGCCATACTTTAGTGCCGTCAGGAAGGATAAGACGATATTGACCACCCCGCGGAATGGAAATTGTATTCATTTCGTTTTTATTTTCCCCGGCCGTGTTTTGACTTTTTGATTGATAGACCAAGGCCCCATCTTCCATTTTTTGAATTGCTACTCCATCGTTATCATATAATATCCCATTCTGAGCTTCATCCAATATGATTGTGGTCCCATCGGATAGGGTTAGATAAGCTGCGTGCGAACCGGGATTGACAGCTTTTTCTGTAAGTTTGGCAGATCCGGAAGTCTTTAGAAGTATATTAAGTCCCCAAGAACCG
>JBMDWN010000293.1:0-4714 GCA_048595275.1 Olivibacter sp.
ACGACGTGTGGCACGTTTATATCCCAGGTCTGAAGCCGGGTCAGAAGTACGGATACCGGGTTCACGGCACTTACGAACCTGAAAACGGCCATCGTTTTAACCCTAATAAATTGCTTATTGATCCCTATGCAAAGGCAATTGCCGGATCTGTGGAATGGCATGACGCTAATTTCAGTTACGATGTAGGATCCTCCGAAGAAGACTTCAGCTACAGCGAAGTGGACAATGCTTCGTATATTCCGAAAGCGGTCGTTATTGACCCATCGTTCGAGTGGGGCAATGACCGGTCTCCAAACGTTCCGCTGCATAAGAGCATCATATACGAAGCTCATGTTAAGGGCTTTACCATGCAACAACCGGAGATACCAGCGGAAATCAGGGGATCTTATGCGGCCCTGGCCCATCCGGTCACCATCGCTTATCTGAAAAACCTGGGCATTACCGCGATCGAATTACTTCCCGTGCATCAGTTTGTCATGGACAGACACCTGACCGATAGGGGGCTTTCCAATTACTGGGGGTATAACTCTATTGGATTTTTTGCTCCAGATATCCGCTACAGCTCAAGCGGCGTAAATGGAGAGCAGGTAACGGAATTTAAAAATATGGTTAAGGCACTTCATCAGGAAGGGATCGAGGTCATCCTGGATGTCGTTTATAACCACACCGCTGAAGGTAACCATTTAGGACCAACCTTATCCTTCAAGGGGATCGACAATGCGGCCTATTACCGGCTTACGGAAGACAACGCCCGGTTTTATATGGATTATACGGGAACAGGCAATACGCTTAACGCCAACCTGCCAAATGTTCTGCAGATCATTATGGATAGCCTTCGCTATTGGATAACGGAAATGCACGTAGACGGCTTCCGTTTTGACCTGGCTTCTGCGCTGGCCAGAGAGTTCCACGACGTTCATAAGCTAAGCGCATTCTTCGACATCATTCATCAGGACCCCGTGATCTCGCAGGTCAAGCTTATTGCAGAGCCCTGGGATGTTGGCGAGGGTGGGTACCAGGTCGGCAGTTTCCCATCCGGCTGGGCAGAATGGAACGGCAAGTACCGGGACTGTATCCGCGATTACTGGCGGGGAGCTGATAGTGTTCTTGGAGAATTTGCTGAGCGCTTTATGGGAAGTTCAGATCTCTATAAAGACGATTACCGGACTCCGACCGCCAGCATAAACTTCATTACAGCGCACGATGGCTTTACCATGAACGACCTGGTTTCTTACAACGAGAAACATAATGAGGCAAATGGTGAAGATAATAACGATGGCGAAAGCCATAACCGATCCTGGAATTGCGGCATTGAGGGACCTACCGATGAAGAAGAAGTCAACCGACTAAGGCGAAAGCAAAAAAGAAATCTGATGGCGACTTTACTGCTCTCGCAAGGCGTTCCGATGATCCTGGGCGGCGACGAACTATCCCGCACACAAAAGGGAAACAACAACGCTTACTGCCAGGACAACGAAATCAGCTGGTATAACTGGAACGACGCAGATCCGGGAATGCTGGAGTTTACCAGGAAGCTGATCGACCTGCGCAAAAAACATCCGACTTTTTCCCGCCGCGGTTGGTTTATCGGACAACCGGTAAAAGGAACCGGGATCGAAGACATCGTGTGGTTCCTTCCGGAAGGTGAAGTCATGCCGGATGATGCGTGGGACAACGGCTATGCAAAGTCACTGGCGGTATACCTGAACGGGAAGGGCATTCGAACCGCAGATGAACACGGCAAAAGAATCATGGACGACCATGTATATCTCATCTTCAATGCGCATTATGAGTCTATCGATTACAGACTTCCTTCGAAAGAATATGGTCAACAATGGATTCTGAAAATCGATACTGCGGATCAGCGTAAAGATGCCGCTGAAAGTTATGAGCCAGAATCTGTAATAACTGTAGAGGCAAGATCAATGATTCTGTTATTTTCGCATTATAAAAGATAAATTGAAGTAATAAGTCTTTTTTAAAAACTTTACCATCAATTCTTGGTATTATATTATACTATAATGAATTACAAACTGATTGGAGAGGTGCTTGCACTATTGGAAAACTTTGAGGAATCGGACCAAAAAACGTATTCCCAAAACCTTGGAGGTTTCCGGGAATGGCTTTGCTGCCAGGATGACGTTTTAGATTTTAAATCTGAATCAGTGTGGGATGGAAAAGAGGACGGCCGGAGTTCGGACAGCGTGATCTGCACGTTAATTACCAAGCTATCGCGCTATTCGAGAATTTACGGAAAACTGGCGATCGCCAATTCAGAATTTACCACCCAGGAGGAATTCATCTACCTGATTAACCTTCGGGTAAACGGCGCGATGACAAAAATGGAGCTCATCCGTCAGAATGTTCATCAAAAACCTGTAGGTATACAAATTATAGGACGGCTTTTGAAACGCGGATGGATTGAGCAGGAGGAATCAACCTCAGACCGAAGAAGCAAAGTTATTCACCTGACCGATAGCGGTCTTAAGGCATTAGAAAAGCAAATGCCGGAAATCAGAAGGGCGAGTTCGGTTGTTTGCGGGGATCTCACACAAGTGGAGCGACAGGAATTCATCCGTCTGATGACGAGGCTTGACAATTTTCACGAAAGCATCCAACAGGAAAAAACAAGCGAATCAGAAACATTAAAAACCCTTACCGAACGGCTGAATCCGTCTTGAGTTTGAAGGAAATTGACGATACATGAAACAGTTATTCGACGAGCTATCTTTTGAAGTTAGTAAAGAAACAACAAAAAAATACAGTACCAGCTTCTCTTTGGGCATTCTCGCCCTCAGCGTGGAAATTCGCCCGGCCATTTATGCCATTTACGGCTTCGTACGGCTGGCAGATGAGGTTGTCGACAGCTTTCATGATTACGATAAGGCCACGTTGCTTAAAAGACTACGAGAGCAGACTATACAGGCGATCGATGAAAAAATCTCCATAAACCCCATTTTAAACGCCTTTCAGGAGACGGTCCACCGTTATCAGATCGAGTGGTCTTTAATTGATACCTTTTTAAACAGCATGGAAATGGATCTCGGTGAGATTCAGTATGACCCCGATCTTTACAATACCTATATCCTGGGCTCTGCGGAAGTGGTCGGACTGATGTGTCTTCAGGTATTTGTAAACGGAGATAAGGCGACTTACGAACGGCTCAAACCCTACGCTCAAAAATTGGGATCGGCCTTTCAGAAGGTTAATTTTCTACGGGATTTAAAGGACGATTATCATCTGCTGGGGAGAAGTTATTTTCCGAACCTGAACTTCCAGCAATTTGACAGAACCATAAAAAGCGAAATCGAACACGAAATTGAGCTGGAATTCAAAGAAGCCCTGAAAGGGATAAAAGCGCTGCCGGATTCGGCTAAATTCGGAGTTTACCTGGCCTATTCTTATTACCAGTGCCTGTTCAACAAAATAAAGCGAACCCCGCCCCAAAAAATCATGAATCAACGGGTACGCATAAATAACGGAAGAAAGCTCTCCCTCATGATGAGCAGCTATGTTCAGTTAAAGATGTCCATGTTATAAATCCCGTAATTTATTTTTATTCGTTCTAAATAGTAATATATTTGCCCCATATTTAATCGATATGGGAAAATTCATCAGTTCTTTATTTGTAATTATTTGCTTAAGCTGCTCAGCGGCGTTTTCACACGCCTTATGGATCGAGACGGCGTCAACCGGAAAAAAAGGTGCTAAGCAGGATGTTTTTGTTTACTATGGCGAATACGCTCAGGGAGAGCGAGATGCGCTGGATAAATGGTACGCTGATGTCAAGGATCTGAAACTATGGTTAATTCAACCGGATGGAAGTAAGCAAGAATTATCGCTGAATCGCGCAGATAACCGACTGGAAACGAGTTTTGTACCGGAATCCGACGGACTATACCTTTTAAGCGTTGCGCATAAAGCAAGCGAACTCGCTAATGGAACGCAATATGAATTCCTGACCAGCGCTCAGGTTCAGGTAGGAAAAGGTGGAGCCGAACTGAAAAATGCTTATAGCCCATTGGACTTTAGTGTCTATGCCAGCAGTGCCGACCCAAAAACAAACAAAGTTGTAGAGCTTCAGGCGTTCCGGGAGGGTAAGCCCTTCGGTGAAGGAACTGTAGCTGTCTTTTCACCAAAAGGCTGGTCACTCGAACTGACGACTGACGCTGAAGGAAAGGCTAGATTCACTCCGCTCTGGCCCGGAAGATACGTGGTAGAAACCAGTAAGTTCAGTCAGGAAGCCGGAGAGCATGGCGGACAAGCCTATCAAGCCTTCTGGCAGGGAGCCACGAACAGCTTCGAAGTCAAATAATTTTTTTCACATCTACCCGTGATTGAGGTCGTACCAATGCGTACGGCCTTTCTTGATTTAAAGGCTTTATCTTTCAAAACCATGATAAAGATAAAGCGCCCCATAGGACCAGTTATCGCCCTTCATACCCGGATAATTTAACCGATCCATCATCAGGGCCACAAAAGGAAAAGGATATCCCTCCGGTAATTGTACAACATTGGGCCATGTACGGGTACCCGTCTCCTCATTCCACGGCGGAAGGTCCATTTTTAACGTACCGGTCGGCGTCAGATCCGGATAACGGTAAATATGAATTTTCCGGTCGGAACTGCCCGAAAAGCAGTACAGTTCATTTCCGATTCGCTGAATAGAGGTACCCGTAGAATTATCCGCTACCGGTCCGGCAATCTGTCGATA
>JBMDWN010000294.1:0-13929 GCA_048595275.1 Olivibacter sp.
AGAGCAACCCCCAGGTCCTTCAATAATTGAATAGTCAGAGGTTGATATCGTCTGGCGTAAAGAATTTTCTTTACGGATTTCAAACCAACGCCAGGAATTCTTTTGAGAAGAAATTCATCAGCCGTATTCACGTCGACAGGAAATAAATCTCGATTCCTCAAAGCCCAACTCAATTTCGGATCGATATCCAAATCCAATAATGGCTGTTCATCGTTCAAAATTTCTTCTGCCCGATATCCGTAGAAGCGCATTAACCAATCCGTCTGATAAAGTCGATTCTCCCGAATAAGTGGAACAGGCGAACCAATTTGGGGCAATCGTTGATCATAACTTATCGGAACATATCCGGAATAGTAAACCCGTTTTAAATGAAAGTTGTTGTATAGGTTTTGAGCGAGGTGAACAATTTGCTTATCGGTTTCTCGTCCTGCTCCTATTACCATTTGTGTGCTTTGGCCTGCCGGAGCAAAGATTGGTGCTTTTTTATTTTCTTTACGCTCCGCCTTACCAACATCGATTCGCTGCCCCAGATAATGCATTGGCTTGAACATGCTTGATTGCGTTTTTTCCGGGGCCAATAATTTAAGTCCTTCAATGGAAGGAATCTCGATATTCACACTCAACCGGTCCGCATACATGCCTGCTTCGTCAAGCAATTCCTGACTTGCGCCTGGTATAGTTTTTAAATGAATATAACCGTTAAAGCCATGTTCTAGCCTGAGTTTTTTAGCGACCAGTACAAGTCGCTCCATCGTAAAGTCCGGATCTTTGAAAATTCCGCTACTCAAAAACAGACCTTCAATATAATTTCGCCGATAAAAACTGATCGTCAGATTAATAACTTCTTCAACAGTGAAAGCGGCTCTTTTTATATCATTACTTCTCCGGCTCACGCAATAGGCGCAATCGTAAATACAGAAATTTGTTAACAGAATTTTAAGCAGCGATACACACCGCCCATCTTCTGTATAAGTATGGCAAATCCCGGCTCCTGTTGTTCCTAAACCTCGATTTGTATTTCGTCGATTGCTTCCGCTGGACGAGCAACTAACATCATACTTAGCTGCATCGGCCAGAATTTCCAGCTTCTCCTTTATACGATCCCACATATTAAACTAATTTTATTAGTAAATATACCAATAAAATTAGTTTAATAAACTACTAACGATCAATTCTTACAAAATTTCCATTTTGATCGAAGACTAACTCCGTCCCATTGGTTAGCGTGATCTCCTGTTCACGATTATCCAACTCCCATTTAACAATCGCTTCACCGGCGAAATTCTGATTAACATAATCCAGAATAGCATCCGGAATGATGCTGTTCGGCAGGGGATCCCTACCCTCAACTTCTCTAATATCACCATTTGCGTTAAATTCAAGACGATAGTTATTCTCTAGCAAGACATCGTATTCTCTATCGTCATCCCGGGTGACGGACTGAATTCGCAAACCTGAAAAATGCGTGCTGATGAATTGTTGCGACCGTTCCGGTAGCTGCTCGACATCTAACGGTTGATCATCTTTGTCACAGGCTCCGAATACAAGCGAAATGAGGATTACGAAGGCTGGAATAATAGTTTTTGTTGCCATATATTTTTTTTGATCGCTGTGCAAAAAGTGATCCAAATTATAGCATCAATTCTGAATTATTAAACATCCGCCCTTAGACGTTGTTATCAAAGAAAAACAATTATGGAAGACACCTTTGATCAGAAAGATTTCAGTCGGGAACAAATTGAGGAATTGGCTGACGCAGAATTGAATAATCATCGAAACAAAACCGATGGACAGGAACCTTTTTCATTCCAGGTAAAGCTTGGCGAAAAGTCTTATGAAGTTTTCTACGAAAAAGACGATCTCGGAAGCTGGAAATTACAGGACTTCAAGGAAATTTAAAAATGGGGCTTAGGCCCCGTTATCGATTAACGGCCTTCTCGCACGAGCCCGAGTTTCCTGACCAAGCTACGTCTTCCAAAAATCAGAACAAATAATGCTATTCCTATAAAGCTTAAACCTGCGAGTGCGAGATTACTGACATCCGTTAAGACATTGCCGGAATTGAAGACAGCAAGTATGGTAAAGATGGAGAACGGTAAAGAAAGTGCGAGCATATTTGTAGCCATACGTAAATTAAATACTTTTCTTTCAGAAGAAATGCTTCGCTTATGTTCCATTACCTCAATCATTGACATATGAGCAAATGGCCAGAAACTACACGCACTCTGCGGTAATACGATAAGCAGCATTTTTGCTTCAAGAGAAAGGTTTGGTAAAGCTGAAAGAGCAATAGCACTAAAACAGAAAGCAATACCGGATCGAATAAACAGAATACTGAACAGCGATTTAAGATCATTCCAGTTCAGTTTAGCCGATAAACCAATGAAAAGCATAATTAAAGGAACCATAAGTCCGCCCAGATTATCTGAGACATTTTTCAGTGATGCCGGCAAATCCAGGTAGGAAATTCCAAATCCTAACAGTATAAAGGCCGCAATCATTACAAGGTTGATTGGTTCGCTGATCATTCCCAAGATCAGCAGTTTCAGTTTTTCAGCTTTATTTGGGTTGATCGACTCGTTCAAGCGGTGATACCAATGCATGGCGAATAAATAACTTAGAAAAAGCACCGATATTTTATTCCCGACATCCGCCATTGCGGCCCAGGCAAGGGCATCGTTTCCAAGGTATTCTACAATGAGCGGAAAACAGGAAAGACCGGGAGCGAGCGAAGGCAAGAGCAGCAAGTAAGTTCGCATTTCCTTTGAATCCGTTCCAATATCCAGAAAGGGTAAGATTATCCGGAACACAAGCATCATCACCGCATTAAACGCAATAACCACCAGCGGCAGATAAGCAAGCTCTGCACTTACTTCAAGATTCATCAAAGCAATGAAAACCACCGCCGGAAGAGCGAGGTTCAAAATCAGAAGCTTTAAAGTCTGAAGATGATCTGGCGAATGAAGTTTACGTCTCAGCGCAAAACCTATTCCGATCAGAATCAATAAAGCAAATGTTTTATCGGCAGCGAAAAACATTATCTCTGGCCGTCGATCAAACCGTCACGCTTTTAAAAGCATTAACAAATAGTTCCATTTCAGGCATCGTACCGATGCTCACTCTGCACCAGGGTGCATCAGAAATCTGGAACATTCTGACTCCAACACCTTCGTCGGCTAATTTGCCCAGAAATTGCTTTCCATCAGTACCTTTACGAAGCGGAAAGATAACGAAGTTCGTATGGGAAGGAATATATTGGTATCCGAGTTCATCCAGCTGACTGGTTAAATACTGCTTTGCCTTCAAGTTGTTCACTTTACAGGAGGCACAAAAATCCTGATCCTTAAGGCTTGCTATGGCGCCCGAAACAGAGGTCACACAAAGGCCCATAGTACTGCGTACCAAGTCGGTAATGCTTTTGATTCTGGCTGGCGAAGCAACTATGTAACCTATTCTCAGTCCGGCCATGGAATAGATCTTTGAAAAAGTTCGCGCCACCACAACATCTTTACCTGATCGCACCAGGTCAACCATTGAATTGGCTTCAGGATCATCAAGGAATTCCAGATAAGCTTCATCTACGAAAACCGGAACTTTCTCCGATACGGACGTACAAAAACTTCGAAGTTCAGCCGGTGCGGTAATTGAACCTGTGGGGTTGTTCGGGTTACAAACATATACCAACTGCGTTTCGCCGTCAACAGCGTCGGCCATAGCGTCCAGATCGTGTGAATGATCCGGCTTTAAAGGAATGGCTTTCCACTCCGCTCCTATCGCCTGTGCTGTATTGATAAGCGACATGTATGAAGGATCGGCAGAAACAACATTTCCGCCCTTAATGAACCGGCTGATCGCGGTTTTTTCCAGCAAATCGGTTGAGCCGGGTCCAAGCATAATGTGCTCCGCAGACACCCCCTCTTTTTCAGCAATCATTTTAATCAGGACTGCCGCATCTCCATGCCCATATCGATTACCGAGGCTTAATGAATCGGAAATGGCTTTTCGTACACGCTCTGAAGGACCATAAGGATTTTCATTAGCGTTAAGCCTTGCTTTCAGACCAGGTGCTGCACCGGAATAATACGACTCGTGTTCGACTTCCCAAATGACACTTCCCGAACTGCGAGACATCCCCGCAGAGATTTGAGGAGCTAGTGCGTAGCTGCCTGCTAGCGCTAGTCCTGACTTTAACCAATTTCTCCTGTTCATAGCCGAATAATAAAATTTAGATAGATTTCGAGGGTGCTTCCTTAAAAGCAACAAACAAAACTAGTCTAAAAATAAAAATAACCAAACAGAAAAGACATTTTTTTAAATAAAACTCACCAAAGACGGAATATTTGTCTTAAATCATCAAAAGCCATTAACCGGAATTACGAATTATTTAAATCGGATTGCCTTTACAGGATCGATTTTCATAATTAATCGGCTGGGAATGATAAGAACTAAGAGACAAACGATCAATGTACCAATATTTAATACAAAAATCTCCTTGAAACCTATGTCTACCGGCACAAAAGACATGTAATAGGCCGCTTCATCCAATTCAACGATATGATAAGCAGATTGAAGATAATAAATCAGCCCCCCCAGTCCATTTCCGAGAAATAAACCTATACCAATAATGAACGTTGCCTGATAAAGGAAGACCCTCCGCAATGCCTTGTTTGTCATTCCTAATGATTTTAAGACACCGATCATCTCGGTTCGTTCCAAGATCATAATCAGTAAAGCGCTGATCATATTGATTACGGACACGGCAATCATCAGGATAAGAATAATCTGGGAGTTGATATCCAGCAAGTCAAGCCATTCGAAGACTTCCGGATAATCTTCTATGATGGTTGACGAAAACAAGCCTGTGGGAAGCATAGAAGATACCTGTCCGTTGACCTGTTCGATATCAGAAAAATCGTCCAGCCGTATCTCATAGCCCCCCACAACATTCTCTTCCCATTTGTTAATCCGACGGATGAGTGATATATCGGAAATCACGTAGGTTTTGTCGATCTCTTCAATACCCAAACTGAAGATCCCCACTACGGTAAATTTACGTCTCCGTAAGGACTCCTGGACGAAATACATAATGAAATCATCTCCTGTTTTCAACTTTAACCGGTTGGCGGTATAGCTGGAAATCAAAATCTGCTGCTGTGCCGGAACACTGTCCGCGAAATCAAGAACCCGACCTTCCGTGAGCATGTTATTTAAACCATGCTGGTCATAAGCCGAGTCGATTCCTTTCAGGATCACTCCCTCCACTTCTGAATTGACGTTAATAATACCAGGTTTGACCGCGTAGGGCTGAACGGATTGAATACCCTTTAGGGAAGCAATGCGATTAAGCGTATCCTGACCCAAAGCGAAAGGTGCATTTTCGTGTAAATTACCAAGCTGGCGACTAAAAATAGCGATATCACTATTAAAGCTTCGCTCTTTACTAATGATTTCATTCTTGAAGCCCTGTAAAACTGCAACGGCGAGTATCATGATAGCCAAACTCAACATAATACCAATAATCGCAACACGAACGATTAGTCTGGAAAAGGTACGATGCGCCGTCAGCGTCAACCGTTTTGATATGAACAGTGGAAAATTCAAGTCTGAAATATTTGTACCTTCGCAAAGGTAAATAAATGCTTTATAATAAGAATCGCCCTCTATGAGCTTTCGTATTGTCTTCATGGGAACCCCGGAATTCGCTGTAGCTTCTCTGAAAGCCTTACTCGATGCAGGAGAAAATGTAGTTGCTGTTGTAACCGCAGCCGATAAACCCGCGGGAAGAGGACGAAAAACCAGTGCGTCCGCAGTTAAAACCTTTGCTCTTGAACACGGCCTTCCGGTCCTTCAGCCTTTACGATTAAAAAGCCCGGAGTTCCTTGAAGAACTTGCCTCTTACCAGGCGGATCTACAGGTCGTCGTCGCGTTCAGAATGTTACCGGAAAGTGTTTGGAATATGCCGGAATATGGAACGATAAATTTGCATGCGTCGCTTCTTCCGCAATACCGCGGCGCAGCCCCTATAAACCATGCTATTATCAATGGCGAGAAGCAAACGGGCGTGACTACTTTTCTTCTCCGTCATGAAATCGACACCGGGCATATATTAAAACAGAACCGAGTTGCTATCGGAGAAAAAGATAATGCCGGGGTACTTCATGATACGTTGATGAACACGGGCGCCCGGCTATTGGTCCAGACCATAAATGAATTGGAAAAAAATGAGCTTACCCCCATACCTCAATCCGAAATTTTTGAAGGTCAGGTAAAGGAAGCGCCGAAAATCTACAAAGAATTCTGCGAAATCGACTGGTCAGATTCAGCCTTAAATATTTATAATAAGATTCGTGGACTAAGCCCTTACCCAACTGCTTTTACTTATCTGAACGGCAAGACCTTAAAAATATACGAAGCGGAATACCAGCTTTCCGCAGAGGACAGAACGGAAGAGATCGGTACTTACCAAACGGATGGAAAACGTTACCTGAACTTCATCTGCTCCGACGGTTACCTAGCCATCCGCGAACTTCAGATAGAGGGCAAAAAGAAAATGACCACTGAAGAGTTTTTAAGGGGCGCGCAGCTTAGTTGATGCCCCCATTTTTCTAATATTCTTCTTCCAGTCCGTATTTATTCAGTTTATCCTGAAGCTGTCTCGACAGATGATTAAAGTATCGTTTCTTCTTATAGCCCATTACCCAGTTAATACCATTAATGGCATTTGTCAGGAAAAGCTCGTCTGCTTCTTGTAGGATTTCCGGTCTGATCTGAGCCTCCACTACCTCATAGCCTTCCTGACGCGTCAGCTCAATGATCGCTCTGCGCATTACCCCATCTACGCAGCCTTCGCTCAAAGCCGGAGTATACAAGACCTTCCCGTACCATACAAAGAGGTTAGCAGCAATGGCCTCGCACAAATAACCCTCCTCATTCAAAATCAGCATTTCGTCAATACCCTTTTTCTTCCGGGCAATCCCTGCCATCACCTGCATTAAAGCGTTATTGCTTTTCAATGAAGCAAAAGGGCCTGAAGGTTTTTTTAGCTCATCAAACACGTCGATAATCACCCCCACCTTATTCAGTTCGTATCCGCGGGAAGAAAGGGGACTGACTTCAATTGAAAAAAGGACCTTGTTCGTTTCGGGGCTATAAAAACCTCCGTTATCTCTGAAGATATTTAAGCGTATCCTAGCGTGTTCACCAATTTTATTTTTCTTGATCAGTGTGAGCGCAGACTCCCTTATGAAGTAGGCATCAAACTTCGCTCCGCCCTCCATATGCAGGAGTTCCATACTTTTATGAAGCCGGTCCAGGTGAAAAGGAAGAAAACGTATCTGATTATGTTCCCAGCGCATCGTTTCAAATAAACCATCTCCGTAACGAAAGCTCCTGTTGTTTAAGGTTAGGACTGGTTGGTTCTCCGGTACCAGGGAACCGTTGAAATTGACAAATTTTTCTGACATCTATAAACTAACAAACTGAACGTAATCCCGCCACTTTTCCAGGCAGGACGCAAAATCTTTTGGCAGAGCTGCTTCGAAATTAACCAACTTCTTTGTTCGGGGATGAATAAATCCGAGTTCCTGAGCATGCAGCGCCTGCCTCGGTAATAATTTAAAGCAGTTCTCTACGAACTGCCTATACTTAGCAAAAATTGTTCCTTTCAGAATCCTGTCGCCCCCGTACACCGCGTCATTAAACAAGGGGTGTCCGATAGACTGCATATGCGCCCGGATCTGATGTGTTCGTCCCGTCTCTAACTGACAGCTGATAAGTGTTACGTATCCCAGACGCTCAAGAATCTGGTAATGCGTAACCGACCATTTTCCTTTATCCGGATCCTCATATATACTCATTACTTTACGGTCTTTCTGGCTTCTGCCGATGTAGCCCGTAACCGTTCCATCCCTTTCCAAGTCGCCCCAGACCAGTGCCATATACTTTCTGGAGATGCTATGATCGAAGAATTGCTTTGCCAGGAAATTAATTGTCCACTCGTTTTTTGCCACAACCAGCAAACCGCTCGTATCTTTATCGATCCGGTGCACCAGGCCTGGCCTGCCCTCGTTCCCGGGAAGCTGCGGCAATTGTTCGAAATGATAAGCCAGCGCATTCACCAGGGTACCCGTATAATTGTTGAATCCGGGATGAACGACCATTCCCGCAGCTTTATTCACGATGAGCAAATCATCATCTTCGTAAGGAATTTGCAGCGGAATATTTTCGGGGTAAATCGTCGTGTCCCTCGGTGGGTGTGGAAGCACAACAGTGATGACATCGCCCGGTTTCACCTTATAACTCGCTTTGATGCTCCGGTCGTTCATCCGTACGTTACCGGCATCGATGGCATTCTGAATCCGGCTTCTGGAGGCGTTTTCAACCCGCGTCATCAGGAACTTATCAATTCTCAGTAAAGACTGACCTTTATCAACCACTATGCGTAAATGCTCGTAAAGGTCCTGCTCTTCCTGATCGTCGTGGTCTCTAAAACCAATGTCCTCGTTCATGGCTGCAAAAGTAAGGATAATTCCCTTTCTTCAACAAGCCCGGAAAGCGCAAAAAAAAAGGACCGCTTTCGCAGTCCTTCTTAATAAATCCCTTTAAGGATTACATGCCTTCACCTTCTTTAACAGTAGTGTCTGCAGAAACGGTAGTATCTGTTGTGATCACAGTAGTATCAGGCTCAGATGGAGTAAGGATGGTTGTAGTATCTGCTGACTCTTCAGTAGCTTCGCCAGAGTTAGAATTACAAGCAGCAACTGTCATCGCCATAGCTAAACCTAAAAAACCGAACTTAAATAAATTTTTCATCGTTAATTTCTTTTTCTGAATAAAAATAAATCTTCTTATTACCTCTTTATACGATACCGCGTAAAAGGTAACCCAATAAAAAATATTTTTTTACCTAAGTTTGCTATAGAATGCAGACATCCATCTGAATTATCTTTAAAATGTAAAGAAGGTAAAATTCAAGACAAGGCTGGGTTACCATTCGATGAAAAGAGTATTAAAAAGTGAGTAAGAAGGATATTGATCCGCTACAGAAAGATCGGGAATTAGTTGTTCAGTTACGCAGAGATGCCCCGGGATCACTCGAGGAATTGTATAAAAAACATTTTCCGATGATTGCTAAGCTTATTACGGACAACAACGGTTCTTTAGATGATGCTAAAGATGTTTTCCAGGAAGCGGTCATTATTCTATATGATAAGGTCAAATCAGATGATTTCGAACTGAAGAGTCTGCTTAAGACCTATTTGTATGCGATATGCCGAAATATCTGGTTAAAAAGATTGCAGTACGGAAGTATTCTCTCTTATGACATAGAATTGTATTCTGACCAACTCGCTGTTGAGGAGGATATTGAAGAAAAAGAGTTAAAAGACGAAGCCTTTAAAAAAATGGAGGGAGCGCTTCAGCAACTGGGTGAACCTTGCAGGACGATAATCAGGGATTTTTACATACGTAATCTATCCATGACGGCCATCTGCGATAAATTCGGTTACACTAATCCGGATAATGCCAAGAACCAGAAGTACAAATGCTTGCAGCGCTTAAAGAAACTTTTTTTCAGGGACCTTTAAGAGGATAAGAAGATGGATCACAACTTTTTTGAGATGACAGAGCGCTACCTGGCCGGGAAGCTCAACGAGGAAGAGAGAAAAGCTTTTGAACAAGAGCTTCAGCAAGATGCGGGAGCCCGTAGCGCGTTCGACGCGCATACCCTGTTTCTGACAGAACTGAAAAAATATGGAGAACGGGTAGACTTGCAGGATCGCCTGGATCAGATTCATTCTTCGCTGGATGTTCGGGAAATTATGCGAAATGCCACCCCCCATGAAAGTGTGGTTGTTAAACTTTGGAACCGCTATAAAATTAATTCGCTTGTGGCAGCTTCCGTAGCCATTCTAGCCGTTTTATCCACACTTTGGGCTACGGGTTATTTCTCTAAATTGAAAGACAACTCTTCACAATACGTTGCGCTGAGGCGTGACATGAACAATATTCAGCGAAACGTTAAAGCTCAGAACGTGCTGATAAAAAACATGAACGAGTCGCAGAATAAAATGGCACCCAGTCATTACGGGGCTACCGGTTTTGCTTTGTCTTCAGATGGATACATCGTTACGACTTATCATGTAATTAAGGATGCGGATTCCGTTTACGTACAGAACAATCTGGGAAGCTCTTATAAAGTAGACGTCTTGTATACCGATCCGGCATACGATATTGCGCTGCTTAAGGTGACAGATCCTTCCTTTACGCCAATGGCCCAAACGCCCTATACCTTCAAAAGTCAGGCTGCAGATATTGGTGAGGACGTGTTTACACTTGGTTTCCCCAGGGAAGAAGCTGTCTATGGGCGGGGGTATTTAAGCAGCAGCACTGGCTACAGTGGCGATACTATAGCCTATCAGGTATCCATCCCGGTAAATCCCGGTAACAGCGGAGGACCTGTTTTTGATACACGCGGTAACATTATCGGTGTCATAAACAGCAAGCAAAAAGAGACCGATGGTGCTGCTTTCGCCATAAAATCAAATTACCTGTTAAAGGTTTTATCCGAGATTCCGGAAGATCAGCTGAGCGAAAAGATCGCGATCAATAAAAAGAATATGCTTGGGAACCTTAGTCGCACAGACCAGCTGAAAAAGGTTCAGGATTATATTTTCATGGTAAAGGTCTACTAAAAGCAATACCGTTGCTCCGGTCTTCCGAATCCCGATTTAAATCGCTATTTTTATCGGGAGGGGCTAAATCATGGAATCTCCAGGCAGAGCGAATATAGAACGGTTCAATAACCGGGCAGATAATTATGATAAATACAGACCGGGTTACCCCCCATCGTTAATTCAATATCTATTTGAACACGTGCCGCTAAGTGATGCTACGGTAGTCGAAGCGGGTTGCGGCACAGGTATTTTCAGTGAGTTGCTTGTTCCCTTAACGAAGCGTTTCTATGCCCTTGAGCCAAATGCCGAAATGATGAATAAAGCTAAAAGGCAGCTCAGTCTCTACCACAATTGCTATCTTTTTCCCAACCGTGCAGAATCCACCGGGCTTCCCGACAACTCTTCAGATCTGATCGTCTGTGCTCAATCCTTTCATTGGTTCGACCCTGAACACACGAAGAAGGAGTTTAAACGGATTCTAAAGGACAACGGTAAAGTTGCCGTTATATGGAACATCAGGAGTACGGTCACGACTTTCGGAAGGGCCTATGAGCAATTTATCCGGGAATTCAGTACAGACAGAGAACAAATAGAGAAGAGAGAAAAACGGGCAGACAGGCTCCCCCACTTTTTTAGAGAGGGGTCTATGCGCTATTGGGAATTCGATTACCATACACAAGTGAGCTTTGAACAATTGGAGGGCAACACATTCTCCTATTCCTATATGCCAAATACAGATCATCCTGGTGTGACCAAGATGAGACAAACGCTCAAGCAATTGTTCAACGAACATCAGCAAAAAAATACAGTAGAGCTCCATTACAAGACAGTGCTTTTCCTCGGGAAAATGTAACTTTGTTTCAAATACATCTTCAACTTGAGTTTATGCATAATTTCTATTTCGTGAAAAGAGTGCTGATAGCCCTGGTGCTATTGCTCCCTGCTTATCTGCAGGCAGAAGAAGCGCTCTGGCTTCGTTACCCGTCCATCTCTCCGGACGGATCATCTATTGTTTTCGGCTACAAGGGTAACCTCTATCGCGTATCATCTAAAGGTGGCGAGGCCAAGTCAATAACTGTAGGCGAATCACACAGCATGATGCCGATATGGAGTCGTGACGGTAAATGGATTGCTTTCGCAAACGATCGCCATGGCAATTTCGACGTATTCGTCATGCCTGCCGAAGGTGGTCAGGCAACGCGCATCACCTATAACAGTGCTAATGACTATCCCTATGATTTCAGTGCAGACAATCAATCCATTTACTTTGGAAGTGCCCGACAGGCGCCTGCAGCCAGCGTACGTTTTCCAAGCATAAGACTATTCCAAAACCTCTACCAGGTTTCTGTAAAGGGAGGTCGTGCAAAGCTTGTGTCAGCAGCTGGTATGGACCGCGCTGATTTAAGTCCGGATGGAAAAAGCCTGGTTTTCGAGGATAGAAAAGGTTACGAAGACCCGTGGCGAAAACACCACACGTCTTCCGTAACCCGTGATATCTGGTTATATGACTTTGAAAAGAAAGATTACCGCGCATTGACCAGCGAAGAGGTTGAACAGCGTGAACCGGTATTCAGCAAAGATGGCCAGTCCGTCTTTTATCTATCTGAAAAAGATGGCACCCTGAATATCTATAAGAAGGGAATAAAAACACGCATTGCCGATGTTCAGCTGACCCGATTCAGCGGAAACCCGGTCCGTCACCTAAGCATATCCGCTAATAATACGCTGACTTTCACCCAGAATGGATCCATTTATACATTAGAGGAAGGCGGAAGTCCGAAGAAACTCACAATTGCCGTTAACACCGACTCCGGACGTCCGGACGTTAAGAATTTGCCCTTGAGCGGAGACGTCAGCGAGTTTAAACTTAGCCCGGACGGCAAACAAATCGCCTATATCAGTCGCGGGGAGCTCTTTGTAACCAGCGTCGAGGGTGATTTCACAAAGAGGGTTACGGAAACTGCCGGCCAGGAACGTATGCTGGATTGGGCGCCGGATAGCAAAGGCCTGATCTACGCTGCCGAACGGGACAGCACTGGCTGGGGAGTTTATAAAACGGAGATCGCTAACAAAGGCGAGTCCTATCTTTTCAATGCAAGCTTATTGAAAGAAAGCCCAGTCCTGGTGAACGATAAAAATAACTTTTCGCCAAAGTACTCACCTGATGGCAAATCTATAGCCTTCATAGAAGAGCGTAATATTTTGAAGGTTATACCGGCTGCCGGAGGGAAAGCCGTAACCATCCTGCCAGAGGGGCGAAACCATTCCTACGCCGACGGCGATTGGGGTTTTGAATGGAGCCCGGATAGTCGTTGGCTATTCGTTGACGATCAACGTGGCTTCTTTCTGGGTGCAAATACCGCTTTGGTAAGAGCAGACGGAAGCGGTGAATTGCGTCACCCTATCTTAAGTGGCTTCGGAGATGAGGGCGCGAAATGGGCTCAGAAAGGCAAAATGATGACCTGGTTAAGCAGTCGCTACGGACGCAAATCGCTCGCTTATCAAGGAAGTCGGGAAGTCGATATTTTCGCTGCCTTTTTTGATCAGGAAGCTTATGACCGCTATCAGTTAAACAAAGATGAATTTAAACTGCTCGAAGAGCGGGAAAAAAAGGATTCCACCAAAACAGATGATAAAGAAGCGGCTAAAGGCAAAAAGAAATCCGGCAAAGATAAGAAGGACAGTGCTGAACCGGCTTTTGCTCCGAACCTTGAGAACCTCAGAAATCGTACTGTGCGCCTAACCATCAATAGTTCTTCCATTAGTGATTACGTATTGAACAAAGATGCCAGTAAGCTCTTTTATCTTGCCGCATTTGAAAAGGGCTACGACCTCTGGATGACAGAACCCCGAACGAAAGAGACAAAGATTCTCGCTAAATTGGGCGGTTCTCCAAGCGGCCTGGAAATCAGCGAAGACGGAAAAAATCTGTTTATGACCAACCGGGGTAGCCTGGTTAAGGTAGATGCAGAAAGCGGAAAAGTCGCACCAATAAGCAGCAAAAGTGAAATCAGTCTGGATGCAGCAGCGGAGCGGGAATACATTTTCAACCATGCCTGGCTTCAGGTAGAGAAAAAGTTCTACGATCCGAAGATTCATGGAATAGACTGGGAGGGTTATAAACACACCTATGCGCGATTTCTGCCCCACATCAATAACAATTACGATTTTCAGGAGCTGTTAAGCGACTTGCTGGGCGAACTAAATGCCTCTCACTCCGGTGGACGTTATTCTCCGCGTCCGGAAAATCCGGACG
>JBMDWN010000295.1:0-2586 GCA_048595275.1 Olivibacter sp.
TTTGAACGTGTAAAAGCCGAAGGGCATCGCATTGGCAATCATACCTATAATCATCTGAAAGGATGGGAAACCGCAGCCGATCCGTATTTGCAGAATGTTCTCAAATGTAGCAAGGTTGCTCCTTCCGATCTCTTCCGCCCCGCTTTCGGTAAGGGTACAAAAGCACAGTACAAAAAAATAAAAGAGGCTGGTTTTGAGATCATCATGTGGGATGTCATCAGCTACGATTTCGACAGGACGCTACAACCGGAAAATTGCTTAGCCAACTCAATACGCTATACAAAACCAGGCTCTATCGTGGTTTTTCACGATCATTTAAAAGCAAAGATTAATCTCTTATATGCCCTGCCGCGTTTCATTGAACACTTTCTGCAACGGGGCTACCAGTTCCGGATGCTGTGATTATTGAACAACCGTTGAGACACGTACGGACCCGTGAGCGCTAAAATATCCTAAGGCACCATTGCTGAAGTTGGAACGCGGGTTCGCTGGCGCGGCCGTACCGGGGTTGTTTGACCGTATATCATTCAGGTACCGGTAAACAGATTCGTCGATGCTCTGCTGTTCGATCCAAACGGAATCACCTCTTAAAAATTCGTTATCGAAATCGAATAAGGTGCGCTGCACCAACTTGCCGTCGTTGAAACGATCGTCGAACACACGGATAGTCGTCAAGATTTCTCCGTTCAATCGCATTAAATAACGATAATAGTTCGCCTCACCCGGAGGGTCCTGAAAAAGGACCGCGACGGACTTTTCATCTCCGCTAAAAACTGAATTTTCCACCGTACCTATGGAATCAATGGCTATGGGCGGATTTAGAAAAGAAGTTGCCTCGTAGCTTTCGTTATCATAGTCCACCTTTAAGGTGTAACTTCTGCCAGGCGTTGGTCTGAAAGCACCCAAGCGATAAATACCTGGCGCAACCTCCCGGTAGGACCCTGCTTCATCAACCCGGCTCCCGCCTCTTCTTTCATATAGAACCACACTCGCACCACTTATGGGATCAGCATTCCCTTCGGACGAAAACGGCACGGAATAATGGATATGTACGAAATGCTGGTTATCCAGATTGGATATTCCGCCTTCGATAACGACCACCGGCGGTGCATCATCTAGATCCAGATCGATGAGCTCCTCGCAGGACGTACATAGCAAAGCCAATAAACAAGCCGGGAAAAACGTTAAGTGTTTGATCGATATCATGCTCGTTTTCATAACTTAAAACTTAAAATTCCAGGTAACGGAAGGGATGATGCCGAACAGCGCAACCTGATAGGCTTCTGTCCGGTTTGGATTCTGCTCATTCTGCCTGAAATCAATCAGGTAGGCATTCCTCCTGTTGTAGGCATTATAAACGCTGAACGTCCAGCTGGATTTAAATCTTCCCTCTTCCTTCGGCCCTAAGGTAGCACCCAGGTCAAGGCGGTGATAATCCGGCATGCGGTACCCGTTTCGTTCTGCATAATACCATACCGGCGCACCACTGATCTCATACTTGCCGCTCGGAAAAGTGACGGCGTTGCCTGTATTGTATACAAAGGTCCCGGAAAGACTCCAGCGTTTGTTCAGCTGATAAATTCCGACGAGAGCCAGGTCATGAATCCGATCCTGGCGGGCAGCAAACCACCGGCCTTCATTGATCTGATCAAACTGACGCAGGCTCCGAGACAGCGTATAACTTATCCAACCGGTTAATCTTCCCTGTCGTTTCTTCAGGTAGAACTCGGCACCATAAGCCTGCCCCACCCCATAAACCAGTTCAGCTTCAACCAATTCATTCGCGTTCAGCTCCGCCCCATTCCGGTAATCAATCTGGTTCTGCATGTCCTTGAAATAGAATTCGGTGGAGAATTCATAAGCATCTGAAAAGAAATTCCGATAGTAACCGATGGCAAACTGATCGGCTATCTGCGGGCGGATGTTATTGCTGCTGATTACCCAGGCATCCGTAGGCAATGAAGCGGTTGAATTGGACAGCTGATGAATGTTTTGAACATTCCGGTTATAGGACGCCTTAATACTCGACTGATCGTTCACGCGGTAGTTTAGTGCCATTCTGGGCTCGGGATTGATGTACGAAGCAACCACCTCTCCGCCCCCGTAGCGACGGGAAGAAAGTAAGTCGCCTTCCCGGTTAAACGAATAGAAGTCTCCGGGGCCGGTGACGAGGAAGCTCGTCAGACGAAGCCCGTAAAGCGCATTCAGGCGATCACTGATCTTCCAGTCGTGCGATACATAGGCGGCCAGATCCCATCCTGCCCTGCGTTCAATATTGAGGGAATTGATGTCAGAATCTTCACTGGCATCGATTCCTGCCGGGGCGACTTGCTGACGCATGAGCTGAACGCCGAACTGAAAACTACTCCGGTTCGAAGGAAAGTAGCTGAAATCGTGTTTGAGATTGAGGTTTGATAGCCTGCTGGCGATGGAAAAATCATTGTTCTCACTGAATACCTGAACGTTATACTTGAAATCACAGTATACAAAAGAGGTATTCGAGAATAAACGACTGTTGTAGACGTGATTCCACCTTAAAGTTGTGGTTGCGTTTCCCCAGTCAAAACCAAATTCATAGGAGTATCC
>JBMDWN010000296.1:0-12348 GCA_048595275.1 Olivibacter sp.
GAGTCGAATAAGCATAATTCTACCCGGGTGGCATGTCTGCTGAACAGGGAAAAGTTGACGCCGCTTGAATCGCAAGTTGCCCCTAATGGATAGGGCTTGCCAGGGTAAGTTTCTGCTTCCATTTTGTGTTATTAGTAATAAGCTTGTTATTCGTCCAAACATATTTCCAGGGAATTATGTTTTATAGAGAAGATCAGCGAATACGTTAAGTGCACTTAGTTTATTCACATCAACTGATCCGCAAGTAAGGCCCTTCCAACGAAGGGCTTTCTTGTTTAAGGTGTAATGTTCTGATATATTTATTATATTTGAAATTTTATATTGATTTGTTTGTCTTAAAAGAATAATAGTTTGTTTTCCGAGCTTTCCCTGAAACGGCGCTTATCTGATTTTGCTTATAAACTAAATCGCTTTCAAAACGCGATCGTTTCAACTATCGTAGTTTGTATCGGGTTGTCAGTTCTGGGAGAGCTTAGATTGAACCTCGCTGCGTTTCTTACGATTATCGCCGCTCAGAGTATCGCTTGCGTAAATGCACACGATACGCCACTAAAGAGGCTGATGCTCACGTTTACAACTTCGGTTGTTTTCATTTCCGTGGTTTCCCTTGCCGCATTTGCCCGTTTAGGTCTATTTCAAACGTCGCTGGTTATGTTAATTATGGCCTTGCTTTTCAGTTACCTGAAGCAACATTATCCGATCAATTGGCCTGATATGGTAATTCCTGCAGCCGCATTATTCCTGATGAGCTATATTTTCGCAACGGATTACAGTGCGGTGTGGTATACGACTTCAGGATGTCTCTTCGGAATTCTGACGGAATTTATTGTACTGATTTTCCTGATTATATCAGGTCAGCGTTTCAAACGAATGAAGGCCCTTCCTGGTGAAAAGCATCAGCAAGTGCCAGCACGTATATTAGGCCTCCGGTATCCTAATTTCGTGTATGCCGCTGAGCTTGGTGCACTACTGCTTATTAGCGGATGCCTGATGTATACCGCACCCTTTCCTCATAGTTACTGGGCTCCATTGACAATTATAATGATTGTGCAGGTCGGGAATCAGGGAGCAATTAAAAGGACAGGTCAACGGCTTCTTGGGACGCTTTTAGGCTGCGCACTGGGTACGCTGCTCCTTTTGTTACTCAGCGTAAATGACCACCCCCTCTTGTTTTTGTTTATAGCCTCGGTGGTGGTCTTCTTCTGGCAGTATTTTATTCGACATAATTACGCGCTGGGATCGGTGTTTGTTACCGCTTTTGTCCTGCTTTTACTTGGACTCAACCAGGAGAACCCTCTTTTCCTGGCTTTTGAAAGGATGTCATTCTCCACATTGGGTGGGCTGATGGCCATGGGGAGTGCTGCGCTGCTTTCCGGCCGCTGAACATTTCAGTCGCCAGGCTGTTTCTGAATTCGTATGAGCGAACACGAAAAAACAAATTACACGGATTACATTAAGAAAGTTTGGATAACCGTCGGCATCGTAGGGCTGGCCACTATTGCAATTTTCCTTTTTAAAGAAGCGATATCTGTATTTCTGCTGATCCTGGCAGGTGTGCTCATTGCGGCCTTTTTTCGTGGTTTTGCAGGTCTTATCCAACGCTTAATCAAGATAAAGATGGTATGGGCTTTATGTTGTTCTGTCGTCTTGAGCATCGTTGTAGTTTTGGGCGCGATAGCGTTGATCGGTGTCCGTGCGGTAGAAGAAGGAAAATCGCTTGTTGAGGAAATGCCCGGATATATCGAGACAGCTGAATCTTATCTGCGGGAAAGTAATCTGCTGAGTAGCGCGAAAGAGCGATTGGAAGGAATGGATGTAGAGGAAAAGGTCGCTCCGGTTTTCAATAGCTTCTTCCAGTCTACTTTTGGCATTATAGGAGATCTCTATATCATTCTTTTCCTCGGTATCGTATTCACCATAAGTCCGCAGGTTTATCAGGAAGGGATTATCCGTCTAGTTCCAGCCGCCGGAAGGGAAAAGGCCCGGTTCATTACCGAAAAGATTGGTTCTTCGCTAAAAAACTGGTTGAAGGGTATGCTGGTTTCTATGACCTTCGTTGCACTTGGAACAGGCCTTGGGCTGGCGATTATGGGCGTGCCGATGTGGCTGGTGCTGGCTTTGCTTGCCGGAGGTCTGAGTTTTATCCCGAATTTCGGTCCTATTTTATCCCTCGTCCCGGCAGCTCTGGTAGCGCTGACGGTTTCACCACTTATGGCAATCCTAACCATCGCGCTTTATGCATTAGTGCAATTGCTTGAAAGCGCTATCGTAACGCCACTCGTTCAGCAAAAGCTGGTCAATACACCACCGGCCCTGATGATCATCGTTCAGGTTTTTATGGGTATCTGGGTTGGCGGCTGGGGAGTTATCCTTGCCGTACCGGTGCTCGTTATTGTCATGATTCTCGTGGAAGAACTCTATGTTAATAGGCAGGATGAAAAATAATATGATTCTTTTACATTTGTTGAATGAAGATTATATGCCTTACCTCAATTTGCCTGTTGCTGGCCGGCCTGTTCACGACCGCTCAGGAATCCGAAACCTTTAAGAACCCCGTTATAGCAGGAGATCTTGCAGATCCTTCTGTAATAAGAATCGGTGATCAATATTATGCAACGGCTACTTCTTCTGAATGGGCACCGTTCTTCCCGTTATTCCAATCGGACGATCTGGTCAACTGGAAACAACTTGGGCATGTTTTTGAAAAGCAGCCGGATTGGACATCCCAATCGTTCTGGGCGCCCGAATTGTACTCACTTAATGGTAAAGTATATTGCTATTATACGGCCAGAAGAAAGTCAGATCAGGTCTCCTATATAGGAGTAGCCAGCGCCGATAACCCTGCGGGGCCATTTACGGATCACGGTCCCATCATTGAATATGGTACAGAGGCAATAGACGCTTATGTTTACGACGACGACGGTCAGCTTTACATCAGCTGGAAGGCCTATGGTTTGGACGATCGTCCGATTGAGTTGCTCGGCAGTAAGCTTTCCGCTGATGGCCTGAAACTGGAAGGTGAGCCCTTTTCCCTGCTCAAAGATGATGAAAATATCGGCATGGAAGGACAGGTGCAGTTAAAAATAGAGGACTACTACTATATCCTGTACTCTACACATAGCTGCTGCGGGCCCAAAAGCGACTATCAGGTAGCGGTAGCGCGTTCTAAGGATGTAAAGGGACCTTAGGAAAAGTTTGAAGGTAATCCGATTTTGAATGGGGGGGAAGGGGACTATCAGTCGGTGGGTCATGGTACGGTTGTAACGACGACCGATACTCGACTGTACTACCTTTGTCATGCCTACTTAAAAGGGACAGGTATCTACAACGGGAGACAGGTGGTGGTTCAGGAGATGGAAATGGATAAAGATAACTGGCTGGCTGTAAAAACGGGATCAACGGGACAAGCCGTGCAGCCACTTCCTTTTGCCGGGAAGCATCAGTTTAAGGAAGATTCTTTTTACGATGACTTCAGCGGAGATGAGCTGAAGCCGCAATGGACCTGGAATTTTCCGTTCGCTGATGTGCATGCGGAGTCGGGGAAGGGTAGTTTGCTTTTAACGAGCGGAGCAGATAAGGCGAAAAGCAGGGGTGCGGTTCTGGCATTGCGTCCCAGGGAACTTAATTATTGGTACGAAACGAAAATAGGGCGTTCAGGAAAGGGATTTAAAGGACTGGTCATGTATGGTGACGAGGATAATTTTGTGGCTTGGGGCGTTGTCAATGGTGGCTTGCAAGTGCGAGCTTTCCGGGATGGCACGTATTCAGTATTGCATGAACAGGCATTAAACGCAGATCAAATCTCTTTGCGTGTAGAAGTTAGGGACGGACATCTCTTATCCGGATCTTTCAGCGAAGACGGAAAAAACTGGAAAACGTTTGATCCGGTGGGGCTGGATGCTTCATCGCTGATTCGATGGGACCGTGTCGCCCGGCCAGGGCTTATACACTCAGGAAAATCCGATGATAGCGGATCTGAATTTTTCTATTTTAAAATGGAAGGATTGACTGAAGCTGGCGACGTAGAATAAACAAAGTCGATTACCGATTTGTTAGGTGGAAAAAAAGAAAGGTATGAAAAGGGTTTATCTGGGATTTAGTGTGGCTTTGCTGATGGCGGCCGGACTGTCGGCGTGCAACACTACAGGGGGAAATCAGGGATCGGATATGTTGACCGATACGACGGAAGAGTACGTGCCCGTGGACGGCACTGCGATTGATACAACTCATAACGCGAAAAATTCGCTTGATTATGCCGGTACTTATGTCGGTACGTTGCCTTGTGCAGATTGCGAGGGGATCGAGACGACGGTTACGCTGAAGGAGAATGGAGAATATGAATCGGAGATGACCTATCTGGGTAAGGGGGCCGACAACGTATTTAAAGATTCTGGCACTTATACCTGGGAGGAGGATGGGAACAGGATTACTACCAGGAGTCTGGATGCTACGGACCAAGAAAATAAATATTTTGTTTCTGAGAACATGATTAAAGCGCTGGATAGTGATGGAAATGAGATCACGGGTTCAATGGCTGATCTTTATATTTTAGAAAAGCGGTAGACCCTTAGACTCTGTAGGAGAAATCAAAATACGCAATCGATTGACTGCTTATTTTATTTTCATCCTCCGTCATTTTGATTTAGCTTGCAGATGTAAAGCCTTTCAATATGACGTTATTCAATAAAAAACTTGCACTGATTTGGGTTATAACGGCTTTTTCGGTATCCCGGATTTTGGCTGTTTCTCCCCAGGATCCCGTGAAAGTTCCTGTTCGCGGCAACACCTGGTATGAAAATGAGTATCACGGGAGTTTTGAAGGTCCGCTGCACTTATCCGGGCAACAAGGCTGGATGCGTACGTTTGTGCGGTTTTCGGAATCTGGTGAACTTTCATTGAAATTAAGCTTAACGGTGGAGCGACCCGGTGCGTTGAGAATCCGGATAGGCGACCTTAAACAGGAATTCTCTGTCCGAAAGATTGACACGCTGCTGGACCTGGGAAGTTGGAACCTTACCGATAGCGGCTATCAATGTATAGAAGTGTGTGCTATAAAAGGTGGCGTGATTGGCGACCTCAAGGATTATTATTTAGAGGGTGCAGCGGTGTCCGGAGGATTGAACTTCGTTCAGAACAATGAAGGAAATTTTTTTTACTGGGGAAGACGGGGGCCCTCAACCCACCTGAATTACCAGGTCCCTGAAGGGAAGGATATCGCCTACTACTATAATGAAATCACGGTGCCTGCAGGCAACGACGTTGTGGGCTCTTACTTCATGGCAACCGGCTTTTCAGGCGGTTATTTCGGCATTCAAGTGAATGCTGATAAAGAGCGAAGGGTGCTTTTCTCGGTCTGGAGCCCTTTTCAAACCGACGATCCTTCTGCCATTCCGGAAGGCCAGAGAATAAAGCTGCAGCGTAAAGGACCAGAAGTCAATGCGGGAGAATTCGGTAATGAAGGGTCAGGCGGTCAAAGCTTTTTGCAATATAACTGGAAAGCGGAAAACACCTATCGCTTCCTCCTGAAGGGGCAGCCGGTAGAAGACGACTATACAAACTATACGGCCTGGTTCTTTGCTCCGGAAGAAGGCAAGTGGCGGTTGATCGCCAGTTTCAGTCGACCGAAGACGAATAGCTGGCTTAAAGGGTTTCACTCTTTTCTGGAAAATTTCGATCCGCGACAAGGAATTCTTACTCGAAAAGCATATTTCAGTAATCAGTGGGTCAAAACGACGGAAGGAGAGTGGCTACCGATTCAGGAAGCTCGTTTTTCAGCGGATAATACGGCCAGGAAAGGGTATCGGATGGATTATCAGGGAGGTGCGGAAGGTGGACGGTTCTTTCTGAAGAATTGTGGCTTTTTTAATGACTTTACGACTATAGGTACTTTCTTCAAAAAGGATCTGCCATCGGAGAGGCCGATGGTAGATCCTGAACGTCTTCCCTAAACACCAATGGTCTCTAGAACTACCGGGAGCTAATAACCGGGATTCTGATTAAGTGAGGTGTTGTTGTCCAGCTCGGCCTGAGGGATAGGATAAAGCAGTGCATTCTCGTTGGGTGCAGGCATCATTTCCGTTAAAGCGAGACCGGTGCGCGCATAATCAAACCAGGCCTCTCCTTCAAACATCATCTCCAACCGCTTCTCCTCCTGTATACGCCTGATGAAATCATCCAGACTTCCTATTTCGGCGATCGGTGGTGTCGTGAGGCCCGCGCGCTCGCGGACAGTTTGATAGGAAGCGTAAGCATCCGGGGTAACGGCCCCGGCCGTCCGGGCTTGTGCTTCAGCGTGAATAAGCAATAGTTCAGCCAGCCGGATTACCGGGAAATTCTGTGTGGCCGGATTGAACTTTCGGTATTTTCCGATGTAGTACCGACCGGTTTCGTCTCCTTCTACCTGGTAAATGGTATAATCTCTTCTACGGTCTCCTTCCGGGAAAAGGTTGAATACGGAAGCATTTTTAGCAAAGAAAAGAAGACTCGGATTGGGATTGGTCCGAGAGGCAATCGTGCTTACCGCCTGTTCGTCAAATTGCAATTCAAAAATGGATTCAGCGGTGTTTTCGATCGACCAAATAGAGGAAAAGTCCTGTACAAGTGAAAAGCCACCGCCGGTAATCAATTCCTGAGCCAGGCTAGCTGCCTGGGTGTACTCGCCAGTATACAGATAGACCTTGGATAGCAGTGCTCTTGCTGCGGAGCCTGTTGCCCGTCCTTTTGTTTCAGCGGCGCCCCCGTAACTGTCCGGAAGTTCAAGGGCGTCCGTCAGGTCTGCTACGATCAGCGCATAGATTTCCTGGGGATTGCTGTTAGTGCTTTCAAGGCTGCCCTCCTCAGTAGTAGGCTCAGTCTTGAGGGGCGCATTTCCCCACATCCGTACAATGTCGAAATAGCAGAGTGCCCGGATAAATTTTCCCTCTAGTATGTACTGTTGACGGAGTTCGTCGCTGATACTGCCTTCTTCCATCTCCCCAACGCGGGTAATGATGTTGTTAACAGCATTAACGGTGCCGTATATGGAAGTCCAGATATTTTGCGACCAGGGATTGTCTACGCGCACCCGTTTTTCATCGTATTCGATATACTCAGGGAAGGCCTGAACGTGGGTGACATGTCTGGCAGAGAATTCAGGTACCATTATTTTCGATTCACCGTAATAGTACCAGGCTGTCATGCTTCTATAGGTTCCGATGACTGCACTTCTTGCATTGGTTTCCGAGTTGAAGAATTCGTCTGGTGCAATCTGACTAAAGGACTCTCTATCCAGAAAATCGCTGCAGGAAGAGAATGATAAGCCTGTTGCAAGGGTTCCGGCTAGGAGAAAATGTCTTATTGAGGAGCTGATCAAATGGTTCATGATGCGATGGTTAAAAAGTAAAATTGACTCCGGCTGTGAACATACGTGGTTGCGGATAACTGCCGTAATCGTATCCGTAAATGAGGCCGGTGTTTGCTCCGCCGTGGCTGGAACTTACTTCCGGATCATAACCGCGGTAATTCGTGAATACAAAAGCATTCTGAACGGTGGCGTAGACACGCAGGTTCTTCAAGTTCAGTCGCTCCGTCATGTCATCCGGGAAATTATAGGAGAGGGTGATGTTCCTAATACGGAAAAAGGAACCATCTTCAACAAACCGGCTCGAAATCGCGGCATTGTTGAGGTCGCTCGGTGTCGGACGGGGCACATCGGTAATGTCTCCAGGATTTCGCCATCTGCGCGTCCAGTCTTCTAGTCCGTTACTGCTGAGGTTGCTTCCTCCAAGCCCGGTAGAAAGGTTATAATTAAACACGTCGTTTCCATAGGAGAATTGGCCCATAACCATTAACTCAAAGCCTCTATACTGAAAAGTGTTCGTGATACCGCCAAAAAAATCCGGATTAGGATCGCCTATAATGCGACGGTCGTCTGGATTGGTCGGAGGTACGGGATCCCCATTTTCAGATTCGAAATCGAGGACGCCGGTCTGTGGGTTGACACCGATCATCTGCCATCCGTAAAATATCCCTAACGGAAGGCCGGGCTCAGCCATATTGAGGTTTCCCACTCCACCAAGAAGTCTTTCTACCGGCAGGTCCAGAACCCGGTTGCGGTTAAAGTTCATGTTAAGCGCTGTGCTCCATTTGAATTCACCGACCAGGTTTTGGGTGGACAGTTCGAACTCGAAACCTTTATTCCTGATGCTTCCGAAATTCGTGAAGCGGGACTGAAAGCCTGAACTGAATGGAGTTGTTACGCCGATAAGCAAGTCAGAAGTGGTTTTTATGTAGTAATCGGCCAATAATGAAACACGATCGTTGAAAAGCCCCAGGTCGATACCTATATTACTTTGTTCTGTAGTTTCCCATTTCAGGTTTGCATCTCCAAGAACATTCGGAATGAATCCAGGCAGCCCCAGGTAATTATTTCCACCGGAATAAAGCGAGTAGCTTGCATAATTGGGTATAGACTGGTTCCCGGTTATACCCCAGCTTGCCCGAACCTTCAGGTTGCTCACGGTGGGAAGTTCCTTCATGAAGTCTTCTTCCGAGATACGCCATGCACCGGCGAACGATGGGAAGTAGCCCCAGCGGCTGTTCGGGCCGAAACGGGAGGAACCATCCGCGCGAAAGTTGGCGGTTAGCAGATAGCGTTCTTTATAGCCGTAATTCACCCTTGAAAAGAAGGAGGCAATAGCCCAATCTTCCGGAAAAGAATTGGCGAAAGGATTACTCCCCCCGGCGGTAATGTAAGGAATATCGTTGTTGGGGAAATTGCTTCGGCGGGCATCAACAAATTCAATGCGGGATTCCTGTACGGATACGCCGCCAAGTGCATTCAGGCTGTGGTTTCCAAATGTTTTATCGAAGGTCAGCATGGTTTCATTAATCCAGAGCTGATCCCGGGTATTTCTTCTGGCGCCGATACCACCCTGACCTGTATAGGCCCGCAAACCTTGCGGCGGCATGAAGAACGTTTCATCAATAAAGACTACGTCTGCTCCGAAGTTGGTTTTCAATGCCAGTTCCGGAAAGATCCGGTACTCGATAGTGGTGTTGGCCAGTACCCGAAACGTTTCTGCATGATTCACAGGAAGCTCCAGCATGGCTACCGGATTTTCCCTCGAGGTGGATACCGGATCCAGGGAATAACCGCCATCGGGGTTGAAGACCGGGAAATTAGGCGGCATGAAGATACCGCTTTTTGTAGCGCCTTCTCTCGAGTTTTCCTCCTGAACCCGGTTGTTCAAGGCGCGCGTAAGATTGACATTCGCGCTGAAACGCAGCTTTTCGCTATGCTGGTGATCAATATTGAGACGTGCGCTCAGTCGGCTGAAATCGGATGCCCGGATTACCCCTTGCTGATCGAAATACCCGATGGAGGTATAATACTGTGTTTTATCCGAGCCGCCGCTGGCGGCAATCTCATAGCTACGGGTTGGGGCAGTACGGAAAATTTCATCCTGCCAGTCTGTGCTGATGCCTGGATTAGCCAGAATGGATTCGGGAACGGGCGTTGGCTGGCCGTCAGCATCCAGCGCAAACCGGTAAACGTCCCGCATATAGTCCTGGTACTGGCTGGTGTTCATCAGCCGGTATTTGCGCTCGTTCGGGACCTGTGAAAAGCCCTCGTAAGCGTTTACCGTAAAGTTGCTGGTTCCCTGCTGCCCGCGTTTAGTGGTGATGAGCACTACCCCGTTGGCCGCCCGCGCTCCGTAGATAGAGGATGAGGCCGCATCTTTGAGCACTTCCACCGATTGGACATCGTTAGGATTTAAGGATGCCAGAACGTTAATGCCTTGAGTCCCGCCACCGAAATCGAAACTGGTGCCGCCGGTAAAGTTTGTGGTACTGTTGACCGGTATTCCATCGATGACGTAAAGCGGATCAGAGCTGGCATTGATTGAGGTGGTTCCCCGAACCCTTATATTAAGCCCCCCGCCCGGCGAACCCGACTTTTGGGTAACCTGTACCCCTCCGGCTTTACCTTGAATAGCCTGGCTGATACTTGGAAGGACATCGTCATCGATTTCTGCGGCACCAATACTGGATACGGCACTTGTAAGGGTTCGACGATTCATAGTGCCGTAGCCTACGGCAACGACATCCACGGCATCAAGCGTCTGTGCGCCGGTCTTAAGGGTGATGGCCATGGATCCGTTTTGATTCACCATCATTTCCTGCGGCTCGAAACCAATGGATGTGAACACGAGTACGGACGTCGGACCAGCTTCGATTTCGAAATTCCCTTTTTCATCCGTAATGACACCGTTTTCCGTGCCCTTTACCTGGACGCTTACGCCGGGAACAGGCCCTTTTTCGTCGCGTACGATACCACGTGCAAGAATTTGTGTGCCTGTCGAGCTGTCGCTGGCAATAGAACCTCTTCCTTCTAACTGCTCAGGTGTTGAGGCGGTAACGGGAACTGCGGCCGTATCGGCGCTATCCGGTGGATTGGAATTGGCAGAATCTGTGGAAAGTTTGGTGTTTACCTCTTTCAAATTGTTGACAGGCTCTTCTTTGAGCTGATAACCGCTAAGATGAAAGATGAGTACGCCGAGGCTTTCAACACGGATCTTATATTGTCCGCTGGAATTGGTGACCGTGCTATCCTGACCACTTTTAGATTTGACTAACACCCCTTCGAGAGGCTGATCTTCCGGTCCACTAACCTGGCCGCTGACTTCTACCGTGTCCTGGTTGATCTCACGTTTGGGCGATTGTTTGTAATAGTATCGAGTTACTTCCGGATCTCCCCCGGTGCTGGCGAACGCCTTCGTTCCACCGAAATCCTGGCAGATTACTATTATAGCAATAAGGCCTAGGCTTCTGGGTTTCATAATTCGTCTCATTCTATCCTTGCATTACTTCATGGTTAATTGATCTTCAGGATAAACTATCTGATAATCACCTATGAAATACAAGTTGAGAATGGATATGTTTTTGTAATTATTTATTTTTCTTTTTTAGAAAAAAATCGTTGATTTTCCTCTACTATATGGGTATTTTATGATACAGATTGTTGAAGTTCAGGTTAACAGGACGATGCTATTTGGTTAAAACACATCCGGCAGCGGGGCTCGTACCGGTCTTTCTCACCCAATAAAACCTGTTGTTCCGATTCGCTTTTCCGATAGGTATACGTAGCGGGTGCACCGCAGCAGACACATACGGCATGGACTTTTGTTACGTGTTCGGCAATAGCCATAAGATCGGGTACTGGTCCGAAAGGACGGCCTCTATAGTCCATGTCCAGTCCGGCGACGATCACGCGTTTTCCTTTGTTCGCCAGTGTGCTACAAACTTCCGTTAAGCCATGATCAAAAAATTGTGCTTCATCAATGCCCACGACCTGTACCGAGTTTTCCAGCAGTAGGATGGCGGAAGAATGGGTTACAACGGTGGAATCTATACTGTCCCGGTTGTGAGAAACGACTTTTTCTGTATGGTAACGATTGTCTGTTTCAGGCTTAAAAATCTGAAAGTTCAGGCGGGCAATTTCCGCGCGGCGAATCCTGCGGATCAGCTCCTCGGTCTTACCGGAAAACATGGAGCCGCAAACGACTTCAATGCTTCCTGTCCTTCGCTCTCTTTTTATCGAATGGTGCTCGCTGAACAACATGTTTTTTGGTGATTTTCCTTAATGACTAATTCGAGAAAGACCGGCTAATATCAGAATAAATATTTACTTTTGGATAGGCCACAGGCAATATAGATGGAAATTTAGGGTTAACACATTATGATATCAAAGCAAGAAGTTGTAGCTAAAATAGAAGCGTTATTTGAGGAGTTGTCAGCACAGTTTGCGGCTATAAGAGAACGGAGTGAACAACCCGATCTGATTGAGGTGGAATTACTGGAGGCCAGGTCGAATTACCTTAATCAGCATATTCATATTTACAGGCGACTAGCAGAAACATCGGAGTCTCTTAAGCAAATGGAAGATGGCTTATCGGAAGATTCAGGTGCAGCCGATATCACCGTTGAAGATCATGAAACGCTTGAAGAACTTCCAGTAAATGAATATAGTGAATCACCTCTCGAGGATAATGTGGATATAAAACCCGAATTTGAAACTGATTTTTCAGATCTAAACGATGGCATGGAAGATCCGGAAGAAGAAGTTGAAGATCCGGAAGAAAAAACAAAAGAACCGGAAGAGCAAGCTGCAAAACCGGAATATGGTTCGTCTTTCTTTTTGAGAGAAGAGCGTAATGATGAGGAAGGTATAAATACTGTTGAGCGTGTTAGTGTTGAACGTTCATTCTTCGAGCCTGAACCTGAGCGGGAATCTGAAGGAAAGTTGATGAGCTTAGAAGAACAGCGAGAAGAGGAACGGGTGTCAGATAAGCCGGCGGCGGAGGAGCA
>JBMDWN010000297.1:0-9696 GCA_048595275.1 Olivibacter sp.
TTTCTTGGCCAGGTCCGGGTTTCCGGTAAAGACAAATCCGCGGTACCCTTTGCAAGAGCTTTTTAGAAAGTCTCCTCTACGCGCGTAGGTCTTTTCCAACAGGTCCTGCTGGCCAAGCCGTTCTCCGTACTCAGGGTTAAAGACAACTACGCCTCCTGCGTCGGGCGGAACGGGTGTCTGAGCGAAATCACATTTGTGGAATTCAATTAAGTGTTCTACACCTGCCGTTCGAGCGTTTACTCTGGCAATCTCAAGGGCTTCCGCTGAGCGGTCTGTGGCGATTATAACAGGCAATCCGCTCTTTTTTACTTCTCCTTTCAAGGTTCTCTTTTCAGCGAAAAAGACCTGTTCGTCATAACCTTTAAAATGCATAAAGGAGTAGTTTTCCCGATATAAACCCGGATGACGCCGGCTGGCATAAAGAGCCGCCTCTATCGCCAGCGTACCGGAACCGCACATGGGGTTAATAAAAGGACTATTGCCGTCCCACCCGCTGGCGCGCACGACTGCGGCGGCAAGGGATTCCATCATAGGAGCCTTTCCCGGAATCTTACGATAACCATGTTTGGCTAGGGTATGTCCACTTGTGTCTAAAAATAACCTGGCCTGATTAGACTTCCAATGCAGGTTCAGTACTGCTTGCGACTGATCCGGTCCAGAATCTGGACGGATGCCAGCCTTTTCCTTGATCCGGTCCACAACAGCATCTTTAACACGCACGTTGGCGAAGAGTGGAGTCTTGATGGATTCCTGATCTACAGTTGACGTTATGGAGATATACCCATTGGGATCAATCAATTCCTCCCAGGGCATCGCATTCAACTTTTGATAGAGTTCAGAAGGGTTTTCAGCAGAGAAAGAGGCTAATTCAAAAAGAACCTGACTAGCCATAAAAAGATGCAGGTTAAGACGGATACAGTCAGTCATACTGCCTTCCAGTTCAATCCCGGTCTGAAAAACTTGTTTTATGGGGAAACTCAGCGCCTGTATTTCGGCTTCGAGAAAAGGAGCCAGACGTTTGCTGCAGGTGACAAATATTTTGCCATTTTTGTTGAAAACTTGCCTCATTATTGAGCACGAAGTTAGGCATTATTGTCCCCAAAAAAGCCTACTTTTACAATTTTATAACGGAACTATTTATGGAAATTAAAGGAAAAGTACACGAGGTTGGGGCTGTGCAGCAAGTTACCGATACATTTAAAAAAAGAGATTTAATTGTTCAGTACGCAGAGAACCCTCAGTTTGTGGAATACATCCGGTTTGAAGCAACGCAGGACCGCGTTAATATCTTTGACAACCTGAATCCCGGTGAAGATATCGAAGTTTCTTTTAACCTCAGAGGTCGTCCCTGGACAAACCGGGAAGGAGTGACAACCTATTTCAATTCCCTGGTTGCCTGGCGTGTTAACAAAATGGCTTCTGCTCCCAACAGCGATTCAGCCCAGGCTGCGGGAACTCCTCCCCCACCCGTGAACCTTGGCTCGTCTGACGAGGATGATGACCTCCCTTTCTAATATACAGGTAATGGCAGGTCGCTAAACCAGGCGGCCTGCTGGATCATAACTGCCGAAACGAAGAACCTATACCCGCCTGCTAAAACCGGCTTAGCTTTGTTAAAAATTGTTAAACCGCTGCTGGAAAGCAGCTTCTTACGTATTTTTGGTATATGAAGCGGAAGAGTATCGGGTTGATTATCGGGTTGATGTTGTTTGGGCTCCTCGGCGTTATAGCCATGCAGTATTTCTTTATCCGGCAATCTTATCAACTGAAAGCCCAGCTTTTTGATGAGACCGTTAATGCAGCGCTGAATACGGTTGCATTGAAGGCGGAAAAGAAAGAGGCGCTGGATTTTATACAAGCGCAGGAAGATAAGGATAAGCGATTTAAGAAATTGCAGGAAAAGCGGAAAGTTCGCTGGGAAGCGGAACAGGAAGCAAAGCAATTTGTAGAAGGGTTACGGCAAAAGCAACGCTATCAGGAAGCGGAGTTCAGAGACTTGGAAGCTAAGCTGTTGCGTGAGTTTCCAAGTGCTACGCTGATTGACAATGGCTTCTTCGAAACGTATATGAAAGATCCTAAGTTGAAGAGCTTGGTGAAGGTAGATATCGTTTCTGCGCCCGATGGCTTTTATCAGCGGAATCGCCTGGATGTTTACGTTAACAAGCCGGTAAAACGGCCTAAAATTGCTCTTGACGACAGCGTTCGTTATCTGATTCTGGACCCCTATTTGGGTGACATAGGAGTTGTGGCGCTGCCTCCGCGTAAAGACACCAGGCTCGAACGGGAGATTGCTCGTGCCGAAAAGGAAAAATTCCTGTCGGCTGGCTCCTTTTTCGAATCCTTCTTTGACCTTGCAGCGTCACCGGCGTCCGTTATAGAAAACCTGGCAAATGATTTTGAGCTCAGCAAACAACCCTTAAAAAAACGGATAGATCCCTACTACATCAAACAGGAACTGGGAAACGAGTTACAGAATCGGGGAGTGCTTATCCCGTTCAATATGGAAATCACGGCAGGAGAACGCAGCGATTCCATCCTGTTTAAGATGGCAAGCTTCAGTGAAGCTGACAGCGAGAAAGGTGTCTACAGCACGTTGCTTTTTCCCAATAGCATGGTTAAATCTTCCGGGCGACTCGTTGTTAATTTTCCTTATAAGGATCGGATGCTTTTCGGCAATATGGGGGTCATGTTAGGCTCTTCCGCGATGCTCCTCTTGGTGCTTATCGGTTGTTTTGCCTACACGATTATGACAATTCTGCGTCAGAAAAAAATGTCCGAGATGAAAACGGACTTCATCAATAACATGACCCATGAGTTTAAAACGCCGGTGGCAACCATCATGATTGCGAGCGAATCGCTGAAAGACCCGGATATTACCGCGGATGCTAAACGGGTAGATCGCCTGGCTTCCATTATTTATGACGAAAATGTCAGGCTGGGCAATCATATTGAGCGGGTCCTCAATATTGCCCGCATAGACAAAGGAGAACTCAGGATGGAATCCCAGGATGTCGATATGAACGATTTGATTTCAGCCGTTATCGATAGTATGGACCTCCAGCTGAAGAAGCGTTCAGCTCAGCTTCATTTTGACGCGAGCGCACATAATGCAATGGTTAGCGGAGATGAATTGCATCTTTCGAACGTTATTTATAATCTGATTGATAACGCCATAAAATACAGCAAAGGAGCACCGGAAATTTCGGTAGCAACCAAAAACATCTCTGATCAGTTTATTTTCACCGTGAGTGATAGGGGAATAGGCATGACGAGGGAACAGCAGGCAAAGATATTTGATCAGTTTTACCGGGTTTCCACTGGCAACCGCCATGATGTAAAGGGATTCGGACTAGGACTGAGTTACGTAAGTGATATTATCAGGCGACTGAAAGGAGCCGTGAAAGTCAGAAGTGAAAAAGACAAGGGTACGCAGTTCGAGGTCTCCCTGCCGTTGAAAAAATAGCTATTTATGCAGAAAATATTATTAGCCGAAGACGACCCGAACCTGGGAGAGATCTTGAAAGATTACCTGGAGTTAAAGGGTAAGTTTGATGTAAGCCTTTGCGAGGATGGAGAGGAAGCTATCGAAACGTTTAACCGGGAGCGCTTCGATCTCTGTATCCTGGACGTCATGATGCCTAAAAAAGATGGTTTTGCCCTGGGGAAAGAGATAAGGAACGTTAATCAGCAGGTACCTATCATCTTCGCAACTGCGAAGGAAATGATGGAAGACAAAACCGAAGCCTTCAACCTTGGAGGTGATGATTACATTACCAAACCCTTTCGGGTAGAAGAGCTGCTGCTGCGAATCAATGCACTGCTGAAACGAACAAATTTGGCCGACAATTCCCGCCCGGACGATGCGCAGGTACTGTTTGAACTTGGGGAATACCATTTCGATTATACCGCTCAGCTGATCACCCGGAAAGGATCGCAGCAGAAGCTTTCTACCAAGGAAGCTGAATTGCTTAAAATGTTATGCCTGAAGAAAAACAATGTACTAACCAGAGAGGAAGCCCTACTCAAAATCTGGCATGACGACAACTATTTTAACGGTCGTAGCATGGACGTATTCCTGAGCAAACTCAGAAAATACCTGAAAGAAGATCCTAAAGTTGAAATTGTCAACGTTCACGGAAAAGGGTACAAACTTTTAGTTGGCTAATTCTTTTTGTAAATTTGTATAGATTAAAGAAAAATCTTCAGTATTCCGAAATAGAATGTGAACGGTTTTACGTTGCTGACAGGGTTAAAAATAATAACCTATTGTCATTCAGCGGTTTGTTTTGATTGCGGGTATCGCTGTGGAAAACTAATCATCATAAGCATACGGTTTTAAAAGTATCTTGTTAGAGCAGTTTCCTAAAAGCAACCTGTTTTTGAATTAAAGGGAAAGGAATGGAAGAGGATTTTGAATTTGGTTTCTCCGAAGACCCAAAGTTTTCGGTTGAACGCTATGAAGAGATGATCCGAAACCAGGATCAGTATTTTTTCGACGCTCAGGCTTTCGAAGGGATCATTGACTATTATATTGAAAAGAGTGATCCAGTCAAAGCACTTCAAGTGGTAGACTTTGCTCTAGGCCAGCACCCGTTTGCTGCAGTTTTCTTAGTCAAACAGGCGCAGTTATTCGCCATCACCAACCAAATAGATCTGGCTCTTGACTCGCTTGATAAAGCTCAGTTACTGGAAGCTTCTGAAATGGAAATCTACCTGACTCGCGGCGGCATCCTGGGTTCCATAGACCGATATGATGAGGCGATAGCTAACCTGGAAAAGGCTCTTGCCATGTCCGAAAATGAAGATGACATCTATCTTCAGATGGCCATGATGTATCAAAATAAAGGAGATTACGATCAGGCCATTTCATATCTGAAAAAATGTCTGGAGTATAATATGGAAAACCAGGAGGCCCTTTATGAACTGGCTTTCTGCTACGACGTCCTGGATCAACAGGATGAAAGTATCATTTTTTACAACCAGTATATCGATAAAGAGCCATATTCTTATGCCGCATGGTATAATCTGGGTAACGCTTATCATAAGCTTAGCCTTTACGAAAAGTCCATCGACGCTTACGATTATGCCATTTTGATTAAAGAGAACTTTGCCTCTGCATATTTCAATAAAGGGAACGCGTTGGTAAACCTTGACCGTTATTTAGAGGCCATAGAAGTCTATAAAGAGACCTTTGAGTATGAGCCCCCGGGAGCAGAAACGTACTGCGCTATTGGAGAGTGTTACGAAAAGCTCGAACAAATGAATGAAGCCCGATCTTATTATAAGAAGGCTGTAAAGCTGGATCCGAAACTAGCCGACGGGTGGTTTGGTATTGGTGTTACGCTCGACTATGACGAGCGCTATTTCGAAAGCTTGCATTATTACAAGAAAGCACTGGATCTGGATGATCAAAACCCGGACTATTGGTTCGCTATCGCAGATGCGCGGTACAAGCTGAAACAAATTCCGGAAGCACAGGAAGCTTATGAGCGAGTAATTGAACTGAGTCCTTCGGATATAGAGGCTTGGCTGGATTATTCATCGGTGTTGTATGAACAGCAAAAATTAACGGAAGCGATAGAAATAATCTCGGATGGCATCAAGAACAATCCGGAGGCAGCCGAGCTCTACTATCGGATGGTGGCTTACCTATTTGCCGCCGGGAAATATACGGAAGCGTTGAACTTTCTCGGTATAGCCCTTGATACGGACCCTGAAAAACATCACATTTTATTTGAATATTTACCGCAGCTGCAACAGAATAAGGTGATTCTGGATATTATTCATAAGTACACAAAGCAAGCCTGAACTGGCATTTTGTTTCGGTATTTTTCAGTACTAATGATTTTTTTTATCACCTTTGCATCTCATGAACTTTGAGCTAGACAACATCCCTAACCGGACACTCAAACCCAGAAACAACGGGATCACGATGGTTATGGATAAAGGCCTTAGCGTTCGGCAAGCCGAAGATTTCCTGGATGTCGCGGTGCCTCACGTAGATCTGATTAAACTTGGCTGGGCTACTTCGTTGGTTACCAGTGGTCTCGATGCCAAACTGGACGTCTATAGAAATGCCAATGTACCGTTCTATTTTGGAGGAACCCTGTTTGAGGCCTTTATTGTCCGCAATCAGCTGGATGATTACAGAAGACTGATCGATCGCTATAAACTTCAGTATGTAGAGGTGTCAGACGGATCTATCGAACTGCCGCACGATGAGAAATGCCGGTATATTGAACTGCTGAGTCAGCAGGTTACAGTAATTTCAGAAGTCGGCTCAAAAGACGATAAGAAAATTATCGCTCCCTATCGTTGGATTAAGCTGATCAGTGCTGAGCTGGAGGCGGGATCCTGGAAAGTCATCGCCGAAGCCCGGGAAAGTGGTAACGTAGGTATCTATCGGGAAACGGGCGAAGTTCGACAGGGCTTGGTGGACGAAATCCTGACGCAGGTACCTCAGGATCAAATCATATGGGAAGCCCCCATTAAGGCGCAGCAAGTTTGGTTCGTTAAACTGCTGGGAGCAAATGTCAACCTTGGAAATATTGCTCCTGCTGAGCTTATCCCGCTGGAGACCATTCGTCTCGGCTTGCGAGGAGACACATTCAACACATTCATTAATGCCTGAACAGGCAGTTGGAAATAATTACGTTGACAATGAAAAAATTTGGCCTAATCGGTTATCCGCTTAAGCATTCGTTTTCAAAGCAATATTTTACGGAAAAGTTCGAAAAATTAGGATTGAATGACTGTGAGTACAACCTCTACCCACTTCCTTCCATAAGTGACCTACCCGAACTCCTGAAAAAAGAGCCTCTTTTGTGTGGACTCAACGTAACCATTCCGCACAAGATCGGGGTAATGTATTACCTGGATAAGGTTTCTCCTGAAGCTAAGGAAGTCGATGCAGTAAACTGCATAAAAATAAAAAAAGCCAATCAGCTGGAATCGCTTTTTTGCGGTGAGGTGTCGTTAAAGAAAGTCCAGCTTGAGGGGCATAATACCGATGTCTACGGTTTCAGGAAGTCTTTGGAACCCCTGCTGAAAAAGCGACACAAAAAGGCGCTGGTGCTGGGGAACGGAGGTGCCGCCAGAGCAGTATTTCATGTACTCAAATCGCTGGAAATAGAATATCACGTTGTTTCAAGACGGGCAAACCCCAAACAATATTCATACGGGCAGCTCAACAAAGAGATAATCAGTCAGCATAAACTTATAATCAACACCACCCCATTAGGAACTTTCCCGGATGTCGATAGCGCCCCGGAAATTCCCTATGAGTTTCTGACGAAAGATCATCTTCTGTACGACCTGGTTTACAATCCTGCGGAAACTGCCTTTATGAAAAAAGGGATAGAACATGGGGCTACCGTTAAAAACGGGTTGGAAATGCTACATCTTCAGGCGGAGCGAAACTGGGAAATTTGGAACGAGTAAGTCACTCATTTTCCATAAGTTTGTCTTATGATTCATGTAAAGTGCTTCCCGAACAATCCTTTTCAGGAAAATACCTACCTCATTTATGACGAAGACGGCAATACGCTGATCGTTGATCCGGGCATGTACAGCTCCTCAGAAGAAAAGGCGGTAGCTGACTTCATCGGAGAAGAAGCACTTACGCCGATTCGGCTGCTGAATACGCATTGTCATGTAGATCATGTGCTGGGTAACCGGTTCATCTACGAACAATTTGGTCTCCTTCCGGAATTCCATGAGGAAGAATTGGGCGTCTTATCCGATGTACAGGTGCGCGCACCGGCTTTCGGTCTTCGCTACGAATTGTCACCCGTGCCCGAGCACTTTCTTTCAGACCGGGACCAGATTGCATTGGGCGATAAGGTTTTTGAGGTCATCCTTGCGCCGGGACACTCACCCGCTCACCTGTGTTTCTACCAGGCCGATGCTGAGATACTCATTGGCGGCGATGTATTGTTCCGGGAAAGCATCGGAAGAACAGACCTTCCAGGAGGTAACCATCAGCAACTGCTTGAAAACATCCGGAGCAGACTTTTCGTATTGCCGGAACACACACGGGTTTTTCCAGGCCATGGGCGAGAAACCACAATCGGCTACGAAAAAAAACACAACCCTTTTTTAAGGTAAAACTTCAGATGAAGCTTGCTCTTTTTATAGCCCGCAGGTATTTGTTGTCGAAGAAGTCGGTCAACGCAATCAATATTATTTCCGGCATAAGCATGCTGGGAATCCTGGTTTCTTCTGCAGCGCTCATCACTATCCTTTCAGCTTTCAACGGATTGGAAGGATTGATATTAACCCACTACAGCTCCTATTCTGCCGACATCAGGATAGAGCCGGCCGCAGGTAAAACGTTTGATCCTTCCAGTGCCGACATCAACACAGTTAAGCGCAGGAGAGATTTGGTGAGCTTCGATGAAGTTCTGCAGGAAAAAGTACTGCTGCGCTACGGTAATCGTCAGTCCATAGCTTTGATGAAAGGCGTGGAAGCCGAATCGTCCGGCTTAGGGACAGACAGTTTGCTATGGGACGGCGATTTTCGTTTGCAGGATGATGGTGGCGACTATGCCATCATCGGCGCAGATCTTTATGGTCAGCTTAACCTCGGCGGGCAGTCAATTCCGGAATCAGTAACGGTCTACGTGCCCAGAAAAGGAGCGCAGGTCTCCATAAATCCTGCAGACGAGTTCAATTATAAGGAAATTGAAATTTCCGGTATTTTCCGACCCGCTCAACAATTCGATCAGACCTTACTCGTTCCCTTGTCCTTTTCCAGGACATTGCTGAATGAAGCGCAAGAGGTATCCGCCATCGAAATTCGCCTCGAAAACCCCAATCAGGCCGACGCTCTCCAAAAGGAGCTCAAAAGCCAGCTGGGCGATCGTTTTCAGATTAAGAACCGGGCGCAGCAAAATCCTGACTTGTATAAATTACTGAATTCTGAAAAGTGGGGAGTATTTGCCATACTCCTCTTTGTTCTGCTAATCGCCTCTTTTAATATCGTCGGTTCCCTGAGTATGCTCGTGATCGACAAAAAGCAAGACATTGCTATTTTAAATGCAATGGGCGCGGGGAAAGGACTTATTCAAGCTATTTTCTTTTCAGAAGGTATCCTCATCTCCATGCTTGGTTGCATTTTCGGGCTCTTGATGGGCCTGCTGATCTGCCTGATCCAGCAGTATTGGGGTATTGTTCGCCTGAGTGCGTCAAATACTATTACGGAATTTTATCCGGTTCAGGTCAAAGCGGACGACTTACTGGTGGTGTTGGGAACCGTGGCCGTCGTATCTACCCTGGCATCATGGGTTTCGGCTCGACTGAGCGTACGGAACACCGCCACGCAGCTGAAGTCTGTAGCAGATTAATTTGGTCCTTTAACAGCTTGATTAACGTGAAGAAACAAGATATTTTAGATAAATTTAAAGCCGGTGATAGGCTCACTTCCCTTGCAAAAATCATACAGGAAGCCCGACCGAGGGTCCAGCTGAAAGGGTTGGTCGGCTCATCCGATGCATTTGCAGCAGTAGCTTGCTACCAGCTGCAGCAGCGACCATTTCTATTCGTACTACCCGACTATGAAGAGGCCGCGCTGTTTCTAAACGATCTGTAGAATCTGCTGGACCGGGAAGTGCTTTTTTTTCCTTCCTCACATCGCAAACCCTTCGATTTTACTCAAAGTGACAGCGCACACGTTCTTCAGCGGGCGGAAACCCTCAG
>JBMDWN010000298.1:0-14671 GCA_048595275.1 Olivibacter sp.
TGTTAAGGGAGACGATATTTCCCCGTTATTTAAATACCTGACGGAACAGAAAAATCCGGATTTCACAGGCGACGTTAAATGGAACTTCGAGAAATTCCTGATCGATGAAAATGGGCAGCTTATCCACCGCTTTCGTTCGGCAACGAAGCCTTTGTCGGGCGATATCGTTTCCAACTTGTAAAAGTATTAAGAACTACTGTTGAACGACTTATAGCGACATAAAAAAAATAAAATAAAAAATTTGGCGTTTTTGGGCAACTAATCTATATTTGCAGTCCCAAAACGACCGATTACCGGTCAATTAATAGGAGGCTTAGCTCAGCTGGTTCAGAGCATCTGCCTTACAAGCAGAGGGTCACTGGTTCGAATCCAGTAGCCTCCACTAATCTCGGGAGCTTAGCTCAGCTGGTTCAGAGCATCTGCCTTACAAGCAGAGGGTCACTGGTTCGAATCCAGTAGCTCCCACCACTTGAAAAGCCGTTTTCCATAAAGGAATTCGGCTTTTTTGTATTAACCTAAAATCCATTCCATAAACTTTTGCCTGTTTTTACTTATCTTCCCTTGATTTATTAATCCAGGACCTGATATGAAAAATGAAGTGTTGTTCAGAGAAACGCAGAAATTCACGCAGTGGTGGTTATGGGCACTTCTGATCCTTACCGGTATAGTTGCCGCGTTGAGGCTTTCAAACGGTTCCGGTCAGACTATTAAAGAAATCCTTCCCGCCCTGTCCCCCCTCCTCATCGTTGTGTTGATTTACGTCGTATTTGCCATAAGTACGCTCGAAACGGAAATAAGCGTTGACGGCATCCACGTTCGCTTTCGTCCATTTCACAGAAGTTTTCGGATCTATCCCTGGCGCAGTCTCCGCAAAGCTGACGTAAGACGTTACAGTCCTTTGCTGGAATATGGCGGCTGGGGGATACGGGGCTTTGGATCGAACCGGGCATGGAACGTTTCCGGAAGCTACGGCATTCAAATCCAGACTAAAAGAGGGAAGAAGCTATTGATCGGAACCCAGAAACCTGAGCTCGCCAGGGAGGTTATAGACCACTTTTTCAAAAGCGAACAGCCTTAAATCGTATGTAAACAATAAATCCAGAAAAAGATTGTTTACTATATTAGCGCTCAATTTAAACGACAAATCAACATTGACAATGCAAAAACAAACAACTCTCTTTTTATCCCTTATTTTTCTACTATCCGGAGTTAATAGCCAAGCACAGCAGGCGGCTGATCAAGTTTCGACAAAACCAACAAATTCATTAAACGGGGGATCTATAGAAAGTCAGTTTGAGTATATCCTCGACAACTCCAATAATTATCAGGAGTATAAAGTTGTCCGGAAAACCTATCTGGATAAGATCAGGACTAACGTGACGGACTCGATCAAAAGTATGCGTGCTGAGGTATCCGGTGCAGAAGAATCCATGAGCAGCCATAATCAAGCGGTAAAAACACTTCAGGATTCCTTGTCTCAAACGCAGGCTTCCCTTGATTATGCGCAAAAGGAAAAGGAAAGCTTTAATTTTCTTGGCATGCTGATGCCTAAGTCTGCCTATTCTTCCATTGTCTGGAGCATCATAGGAATCTTACTGGTAACATTAGCGATTTTCATTTACCGTTTCAGGCAAAGCCATGAACATACTGTAGTAGCCCGAAAGAACCTGGAAGAGCTGAAAGAAGAGTTCGATCAGCATCGTAAGCGTTCCATGGAGCGTGAGCAGCGTCTTAACAGGCAATTACAAGACGAACTGAATAAACGACTATAGCAGCGTTTGTTGCACATTCAACAAATGCGGAATGGTCAGTTTCAATCCGAAGCGTTCATTCAGCTCACGAATAAGATAAGCAGATAGCAGAGGAGATTCCTTTTCAATGTTCTGATGAACAAAAAAGTTTAGCTGACGAAGTCCTGCCTTTCGCCATTCCGCAATCACTTCTAACCAATCATCCAGACGTTTGTAATCAGTCGGGTGATTGGCTCCCACATAACGGATAAATGCCGATGGCGTAGACAACCTCATGTGCAGCATATCCCGCCTGCCGGCGGTATCCACTAAGACATTTGTTGTTCCTGTCTGGACGAGTAGACGATACAGCTGATCTGCTGCTTCGTCTTTAAACCAGTCCGGGTGACGTACTTCCACGGCCAGTGGGATATCTTCCGGAAATTGATGAATAAATTCCTCCAGAAGGCGCAGCTGATTAGGCGCAAAGTCGTCCTTTAACTGCAGGAATGAAGTACCCAGGTTGTCTCCAAATCCTGAAATTGCTGAACAAAACTCCCGCACTTTGGGCTCGACAGATTTCAGCCGGCTGTAATGGCTGATGCTCATTGGAATCTTCGGAAAGAAGCGGAAATCAGACTCCACCTTGCTTTTCCAGGTCATGACCTGCTCCGGGCTTGGTGAATTATAAAATGTTGCATTCATCTCAATAGAGTTGAATTGCGTGGCGTAATATCCAAGTTCGTCTTTGGTTCCGCGAGGATAAAAATTCTTCAAATCCGTTTTGTTCCACTTTGCACAACCAACACGCACTTCAAAATCACCGTCTCCGGTTAACACGTTGTAGGTATCGGGAGCTGTTTCCGGAAGACGGAAATCGATAGCCGATGGATCTTTGACTTGTCCGAATTTCATGAAAGTGAAGATACAGGTTTTTATGCTTATAGCACCTAAGAATCAGATAAAACCTCTTCCAGCACGAGGTGTGCCTGCACATCTCCGAAATGGTCTATGTGAAGGCGATAGTAGTCGATCAAAGCAGATAATAAAATGCGCCGGTCGGTAATTTTCGTTTTAAAAAGCTTTCCGAGGTCATCCAATCGTAAAATCAGCAGGTCATAGAATTGTTTAGTCTGCTGTCCACCCAGAAAATTACTATGCGGAGGATGCAGCTGTGTAAATCGACCTTCTTTCAGATCAAAATAGCTGGAGACTTTCTCCGGTCTTTCTGGAAAAAAACCGAGGTATTTGGTTAGGTGCAACAGAAAATAAATATGAAAATCTGCCGGCACATGAGAAACAGAATCCAGCCAGACAACGTGGTGATAAATAAATTGAAAAAGTGAGAGGTCCTCCCCCTGCTGCTTCACCGATTTGTAAAGAATTTCATTAAGGAATAAGGCAATGGAACTTTTTCTGATTTCATAAGGTATGGAGGTGAGCGCCGGCTGTTGCCTTGCTTCTGCGATGCGCTGTAAAGATCGTCCTTCACGATGATAGACTACTAAATCCAGAAGATGAAGAGGCTGAAAAAGATTCGCTTTTATTTTAGCCTTAGGACGCTTAGCCCCCTGCACCAAATAGTGTTGCAGACCAAACTTATCCGTAAAAACTACCGCGATAAGGCTGCTTTCCGCATAACTGGTTGCGCGAAGTAAAATACCTTTAACGCTGTGCAACATAAAAGCTTCTCTAAAAACTAACCGGGAATATTTTTGTCTAAAGTAATTTAGGAACAAAAATAAAAAGGCTGACTATAACGGCAAACATTGCAGCTACCAAAACCGCTCCGGCCGACAAATCTTTGGCTTTCTTAGCCAGCTCGTGATAAGAAGGTGAGACGAGATTTACCAAGGTCTCCAGGGCGGTATTAAAAAGTTCCGCCATGAACACCAGAAACATGCATAGAAGAATCCAAATCCACTCTTCCCGTTTGAGATCCAGAAAAAAGGCGAGCGCAATTGCTGACGAGGCAGAAAGAACATGTATCCGAAAATTCTGCTCCTGACGAAACGCCGTTTGAAGCCCATGGAACGCGTAACGGAATGAACGTAAAAATTTCGTCATGAAGCCTTACGTTCTTCGACCTCGCGGGACTCCAAAATGCTGCGTCTTTCTATCTTTCGAATTAAACTATAGATAATCGTTATAAAACCAACTCCGAAACCAGTAACGCCAAGGACCATTGCCACGCTGTAACCAGTCATTTCAGTGTCTTTCATGTACTGTCCCAGGATACTCAGACCAACGCCAATACCTAACAGAATCAAACCTCTTTTCAAATACTTATTCATCGAACTTTATTTTAGCATCAACAGATAACATTTATGATACAAATTGCGTTCCAAATCCCTTTTAGGCATCGGATATATCCATATCCACCCTACCGAATTACCAAATGATTCAGAGCTTTTTAGATGAATTTTCCGTAACTTTGCAACCTTATTTGCAGAGGAAAATCGGATGTATAAAGAATATAAGCACCTTGACCTATCGGCCATAGCCGACGACATACTACATAACTGGAAGTCTAACCGGATTTTCGAGAAAAGCGTGGATTCAAGATCGGATGCTAAACCTTATACTTTTTACGAAGGTCCGCCTTCTGCCAATGGCATGCCCGGCATTCATCATGTCATGGCCCGCACGATCAAAGACATCTTCTGCCGTTACCGAACGCTGAAAGGTTTTCAGGTCAAACGTAAAGGTGGCTGGGATACGCATGGGTTACCCATCGAACTGGCGGTGGAGAAATCTCTCGGGATTACCAAAGAGGACATCGGCCGGAAAATATCGGTAGAGGAATACAATGCAGCCTGTAAAAAGGAGGTTATGAAGTACACGGATGTATGGAATGATCTTACCGAAAAAATGGGTTATTGGGTAGACCTGGAAAACCCCTACATAACCTATGAGACATCTTATATAGAAACGCTCTGGTGGATTTTAAAGCAGCTGCATAACAAAGGTTTGCTCTACAAGGGCTATACTATACAACCATACTCGCCTGCGGCTGGTACTGGTTTGAGCTCTCACGAGTTAAATCAACCAGGCACCTATCGTTCCCTTAAAGACACGACTATTGTCGCTGAATTCCGTGTGCAACGTCAGCAGGTGCATCCATTGATGGAGGTTCTGTTTGAAAGCGACTCAGAAGACACGGTGTTTATCGCGTGGACAACTACTCCCTGGACCCTGCCGGCAAACTCTGCTCTGATCGTAGGGAAAGATATTCCCTATGTAAAGGTACGTACGTTTAACCCCTATACCTATCTGCCGGTAAGCGTTATCTTAGCCGAACCGTTGCTCGGTAAATACTTCAAAAAAGAGAATCAGGACATTCCTTTTCAGGATTATGAAGAGGGAGCTAAAACCATCCCCTGGGAGATTGCAGCACGTTTTACCGGTGCCGATCTCGTCAATCTTCGTTATGAGCAATTACTACCCTACGTAACCAATGAAGAGTTAGAGAAAAATGGCTTCAGGGTTATCGCAGGAGATTTTGTAACGACGGAGGATGGTACAGGAATAGTCCACTCCTCGGCAACTTTCGGGGCAGACGATTTTCGGGCCAGCAAGGAAAACGGAATTCCTGCCGTACTGGTAAAAGATGAAAACGGTAAAGAAGTGCCGATTGTCGACAAACAGGGACGGTTCGTTAAGGAGATCAGCGATTTTGCAGGAAGGTATGTCAAGGAAGAGTACTATTCGGATCAGGCGCGGGCGGAAGATGATTTCAAGCCAACCGATGTCTTAATTGCCATCAAGCTTAAAGAAGAGAATAAGGCTTTCGATGTAAAGAAATATGAGCACAGTTATCCGCATTGCTGGAGGACAGATAAACCCATTTTATACTATCCTCTTGATAGTTGGTTTATCCGTACAACAGCTGTAAAAGATCAGCTTGTGGCACTGAACAGAACTATTAACTGGAAGCCTGAAAGTACGGGAACCGGTCGCTTCGGCAATTGGCTGGAAAACCTGGTTGACTGGAATCTTTCCCGTTCCCGTTATTGGGGCACTCCGTTACCCATCTGGCGCTCGGAAGATGAAAACGAAGAAATCTGTATCGGTTCGCTCGATGAACTCCGCGAAAGGATTGCAGACAGCCTAAAGTCCGATCTGTTGACAAAAGACGAGAAAGCTACGCTGGAGAAGTATCTTGCAAATTTCGGAACGGATAAGCTGGACTTGCACCGACCTTACGTCGACGAGCTGGTATTGGTTTCACCTGGTGGTCAGAAGCTATATCGCGAGTTGGATCTTATTGACGTCTGGTTTGACTCGGGTTCAATGCCTTATGCACAATGGGGTTTGGATGCGGAAAAGGTCAAAGCAAATGATCCAAAACCGTTTAAACAGGGCTTTGAGGGTGCTTATCCTGCTGACTTTATTGCCGAAGGCGTCGATCAGACGCGGGGTTGGTTCTTCACCTTGCACGCTATCTCGACTATGCTGTATGGTTCTGTTTCCTTTAAAAATGTAGTTTCTAACGGACTGGTACTGGATAAGAACGGAAACAAAATGTCTAAGCGGTTGGGTAACGCCGTTGATCCTTTTGCAACGTTAACCAAATACAGCCCCGATGCTACGCGGTGGTACATGATCAGCAACGCAGCGCCCTGGGATAACCTGAAATTCAATGAAGAAGGGCTCGATGAAGTCAGAAGAAAATTCTTCGGAACGTTATACAATACCTACGCTTTTTTCGCACTCTATGCCAACATAGACCGTTTTAAATTTGAAGAGGCGGAAATTCCGCTGAAAGACCGACCGGAAATAGATCGGTGGATTATTTCACTATTGAACACGCTTTCGAAGGAAGTAGATGCTTTTTACAACGATTACGAACCGACAAAAGCGGCCAGGACCATTCAGCTGTTTGTTGATGAAAACCTGAGCAATTGGTATGTCCGCCTCAGCCGGCGCCGTTTCTGGAAAGGCGACTATTCCAGCGACAAAATTTCGGCTTACCAGACCTTGTACACTTGTCTGATGCAAGTCGCGAAGCTTATTGCACCTATCGCCCCTTTTTATGCAGATCGACTTTACCAGGATCTTTTATCAGGCACTACAAAATCGGGATCGGAGTCGGTACACCTGACGGATTTTCCGGTACCTGATGAGGCTTCAATAGACCCCGGATTAGAGGAAAGAATGCAGCTTGCACAGGACATCAGCTCACTGGCACTATCGCTTCGCAAAAAAACCGGCATAAATGTTCGTCAGCCTTTAAACAAAATGATGCTTCCGGTGTTAGATGAATCATTTAGCAGTAAAGTGGAGCGAGTAGAGGAATTGATCTTATCCGAAACCAACATCAAGCAGCTCGAATTTATCAAGGATACATCGGGCATCATTCGAAAAAAGATAAAGCCGAATTTTAAAGCACTGGGGCCTAAAGTGGGCAAGGATATGAAAGTGGTCGCCGCAGCAATCGGTTCACTTAGTGAATCAGAGATCGCGGGACTCGAAGCATCTGGCAGACTGTTGCTGCCCAACAGTCCTTTTGAGATCGAGCTTTCCGATGTGGAGATCACGGCAGAAGATGTATCGGGCTGGCAGGTGGCAACGCTCGGGCGTCTGACAGTTGCCCTTGATGTAGATATAACCCCCGAGCTTCGCGCGGAAGGTATTGCACGCGAATTGATCAACCGTATCCAGAATCTCCGTAAAGAAAAAGGGTTTGAAGTAACGGATAAAATTAACGTCAGCGTTGCTATGGGCAATGATCTTATTAAACATGCCGTTCAAAACAATTTATCTTATATTAGCGCAGAAATCCTGGCGGACGACCTAAGCCTGGGGGATAATGGTCAATTTGGCGAGATCGTGGAAATAGACGGGCAACAACTGCAATTATTCATTGAGAAGAGCCGGCGTACGAACGCTGGATCAGAAAAAAACTAATCATGGAAAACAACGAAAAAACGCGTTACAGCGATGCCGAACTACAGGAATTCAAAGGTATCATCCTTGAAAAACTCAGAGTAGCAAAAGAAGAATTACTATCGCTTACGAAGTCGCTAAGCAGCCCGAACAGCAATGGCACGGATGATACTGCCGGCACGTTCAAAACACTGGAAGACGGCTCAGCTACCCTGGAAAAAGAGCAGATCAACCAACTGGCGGCTCGTCAGAAAAAATTCATCGATAACCTGGAGGCAGCGCTGGTACGCATTGAAAACAAAACGTACGGCATATGCAGAGAAACCGGAAAACTGATCCAAAAAGAAAGACTGCGTGCTGTCCCTCATACAACATTGAGCATGGAAGCCAAAATGAAACAATATTAAACCCCGCAGCATACGCGAAATAAATGAAAGGATATACAAGGCCTGTGCTGGTCATTCTGCTGGTTTTATTTTTCGACCAGTGCATCAAAATTTGGGTTAAACTAAACATGACCCTGGGTGAGGAATTCTCGCTGATTGGCAGCCGGGCACTTATTCATTTCACGGAAAACAATGGAATGGCCTTCGGAATGGAATTTGGAGGTGAAGGGGGTAAACTCACGTTATCCATCTTCAGACTGATCGCTATTCTCGGTATCGGCTACGGCCTTCACTATATGATTCAGCGAAAATACCACCGGGGATTAATTCTCTGTGTCTCTTTGATTTTCGCTGGAGCACTCGGAAACATCATAGACTCTACTATATATGGTCTTATTTTCAGTGAAAGCACCTGGACCTCAAAGGCCATTCTGTTTCCCGAAGTTGGCGGGTACAGCCGGCTTTTTCACGGTAAGGTGGTAGATATGTTTTATTTCCCCCTTTTACAGGGACAATACCCAAGCTGGTTCCCTTTCTGGGGCGGCGAACCTTTTATCTTTTTCAGACCGGTGTTTAATCTTGCTGATTCCGCCATTTCCGTTGGCGTTGTCATAATTCTTTTATTTCAGAAGCGGTATTTCAAAGAAGAGGTTGAAGAGCCGGCAAGCTACCACAGCGAGGTGATAGAAGATTAGATTCGTGTAGCGCAAGGCATGACTTTTGCGTTTTTATGAGCAAAAAACTTATAAAAACATGAAACACATCATTGCACTGATTCTGTTCTCAAGCCTCGCTTTTTCGTCTACGGCACAAGTAGATACACGCAGGAAAATTGAGGTATATGGCTATGCTGAAAGGGAAATCACACCAGATATTTTGTATATCAATCTATCCCTTAGAGAGTATTTTAAGGATTCCGGGAATAAAGATAAGGTAAGCATTTCCATACTCGAGAAACAATTTTACGAGGCAGCAAGCAAAGCCGGAATAAATACCTCCGACATTACAACCGATAACATTAGCGCCTATAACTTCCCCGTAGACGATAAAAAGAAAAAAGATCCCGGCTTCCTGGCGAGCAAGCAGTATCGCATCAAGGTATCCAACTTAAATGGCTTCAATAAGCTTATAGCGAGTTTGGACAGTAAGGGGATCCAGTCCACCCGAATAGACGGCTACGATTATAGTCAAATGAGCTCCCTGAAAAACGAGTTACGGATAGAAGCGGTTCGTCAGGCTAAAGACAAAGCGTCGGTGCTTGCGGAAGCAATTGGCGACCAGCTTGGCAAAGTCATCGAAATCAACGACAATAACAGTGATGCGGGTTCGATCAACTTTCCCCAAAGCATGAAAAGCATGGGAAGAGCTGCCTATGCAGCGGAAAGCGATGCTATGAATGAACCGGAAATCGATTTCCGTTCCGTGAAGATCAATTATCAGATCCGAGCGCTGTTTGAGCTTCAGTAGAGGGCTTAGATGCTGTTTGTTTCCCGAAGATTTCAAAACTTTTTGGCTTTAAAATCGGTAATATAGGTGTTACGTAAAACTAAACTAAACATGGGTCATCAGATAGCATCAATAACTAAGTTGAAGGATAAAGGGCATGCTGTGGATAAGCTACCGTTTTCCATTCGCATACTACTTGAAAACACACTTCGGAATCATGACGGATTCAGCATTACCGATGAACACGTTGAAACGCTGCAAAGCTGGGATCCCAGCGGTACCGATAAAGAAATTCCTTATAAGCCAGCTCGGGTCCTCATGCAGGATTTCACTGGTGTCCCGGCGGTAGTTGATATTGCATCTATTCGTTCCGAAGTGATCCGGAAAAATAAAAATGGTGATAAAATCAAGCCAGCTATTCCAGTAGATCTGGTGATCGACCATTCTGTTCAGGTCGATTTTTTTGGAACCGACTATGCGTACGAGAAAAACGTCGAGTTGGAATATGAACGAAATGCTGAACGCTATAAGTTACTCAAATGGGCTCAGCAGGAGCTGGATAATTTTACGGTAGTGCCTCCGGGAATGGGCATATGTCATCAGGTGAACCTGGAATACCTTGCCAAAGGCGTTATCGAACGGGACGGATGGCGCTTTCCGGACACGCTGGTCGGAACGGATTCCCATACGCCGATGGTGAACGGTATCGGGGTACTGGGGTGGGGAGTCGGCGGCATTGAAGCAGAAGCCGCTATGCTCGGACAGCCTATCTATTTTACTTGCCCTCAGGTAATCGGACTTAAATTATCCGGCAGAATCCCGGAAGGCTGTACCGCGACAGATATGGTCCTCGCGATCACGAAAGTACTGCGCGACTATGGTGTTGTCGGAAAATTCGTAGAAGTGTTCGGGGATGCGCTGGATCACCTTACGGTTACGGATCGCGCTACTATCAGCAATATGTCGCCGGAATTCGGGTGTACCGTAACTTATTTCCCGATTGACCATCAGACACTCGATTACATGCAGCGGACCAACCGAAGCAAGGAACAATTGAAAATGGTGGAGGACTATTGTAAGGAAAACTTGCTTTGGAGGACCGGAAATGAACAAATCGACTATTCTGATATCGTGGAACTTGATCTGGAAACGTTGGAGCCCACCGTCTCCGGTCCGAAACGGCCGCAAGATAAAATTTTGGTAAAAGATCTGCACGATCAGTTCCAGAACCTGATGGACAAGGACTACAACCGAAAATACATTGCTTATAAAGATCGGGAGGTACATGCATGGCTTTCCGAGGGGGGATCTGGAACAGAATATTCGCTAAGAGACAAAGACGGCAATAGTCAGATCAAGGTGGAAACGGATAAGCTGAGAACGGTGAGGGTCATCAACGACAACCAGGAATACGTGTTGAGCGATGGAAGTATTGTTATTGCTGCCATTACCAGCTGCACCAACACGTCTAACCCAGCTGTAATGATCGGCGCCGGTCTGGTGGCACGTAAAGCCATCGAAAAGGGCCTCAGAACAAAGTCCTGGGTAAAGACAAGTCTGGCACCAGGTTCTAAGGTTGTTACGGAGTATTTACGCCGGGCCAATTTACTGGATGAACTCGAAGCACTTCGCTTCCATAACGTAGGTTACGGGTGTACTTCCTGCATCGGAAATAGTGGACCCCTTCCCCAGCACATCGCCGAAGCGGTTGATAAGGCGGATCTGGTTGCAGCCTCCGTCCTGAGTGGTAACCGTAATTTCGAGGCACGCGTACACCCTCAGGTTAAAATGAACTTTCTGGCTTCGCCAATGCTCGTGGTAGCGTATGCCCTGGTAGGACGGGTCGATACAGATCTGCTGAAAGACCCGCTCGGAGAAGATCCTAACGGAGAGCCTGTTTACCTCAAAGACATCTGGCCAAGTCAAGAGGAAATCGAACAAGTGATTAAAGACAGCACGCAACAGGAGGATTACGAGCGAATCTACAAGGTGATTTTTGACGGAGATGAACGCTGGCAGGAGCTGGAGGTTCCCGGAGGTAAAGATTACAAATGGGATTCTGAATCTACCTATATACAGGAAGCCCCTTTCTTTAAAGGTATCAGCGAGACACCGGACGATGTTAAAGATATAGAAGATGCACGCGTATTGCTCTACCTTGGAGATTCAGTAACCACTGACCACATTTCTCCGGCCGGATCATTCAAATCTGATACGGCAGCAGGCGAATATTTACAGGAAAAGGGTGTAGAAGTAAAAGACTTCAATTCTTACGGGTCGCGCCGCGGAAACCATGAAGTGATGATGCGCGGCACCTTTGCTAATGTCCGTATCCGGAATAAAATTACGGATAAAGAGGGCGGATTTACAACCTACTTTCCCGACGCAAAAACGTATAGTATATACGATGCCGCCATGCGTTACGCGGATGATAAGACGCCGCTCATTGTGTTGGCAGGAAAAGAATACGGGAGTTGCTCCTCGAGAGACTGGGCTGCCAAGGGAGCAAGTTTGCTTGGCGTAAGGGCAGTTATTGCAGAAAGTTTTGAACGGATTCACCGAAGCAATTTGGTGGGGATGGGGATTGCTCCCCTGGAATTTCCGGAAGGTGAATCGGCTTCGTCAATTGGCCTGCAAGGCAACGAAAGTTTTACCATAAGCGGTCTGGAAGACAACTTAGAACCTCATAAGAAATTAAAAGTCACGGCCACAAGAGCAGGAGAAGACGATATTGAATTTGAATGTAAAGTTCGATTCGATTCTTCCATAGAAGTGGAATATTTCAGAAACGGCGGAATTTTACAATATGTCCTCCGATCACATCTGGAAAAGTCCGAGGAATAATTCTGTTCTAATAATTTTGGCACATTTATAGCTTAAACTCAATGTATCCCAATAATGTTGGGATACATTGAGCTGTCGGTTTCTATGATAAGTATTTGGAAATAACAGACTTTATGTGTACATTTATGCTATTCGGGCCTAGATTGAGATCAGTATTACATACAAGTGTAATAGCTAGTGGCTATTTGGGAAGGATTAGTGAATTAAAGGAGGATTGTATGAAAAGTTTAACAAGTTTAGTTTGCCTGCTTGCGTTATCAAGTGTAGCATTTGCTGATCATTTGGTAGGACATCAGGATCCGCATTCCAGCACATGGCAGACAGTAATTTATGTAATTATAGCTGCGGTAATGTTAATGGTTATTTTTTCTGTTCTGTGGCGTAGTCAGAAAAGAAAGTTTAATGAGTAATACCTGCTTCCGGCAGGTATTACTTCTTTTGCGCCGCGGGTAACATAAAATCCATTTAAACCTTCTCTTTACTCATCAAAAATTTCTCTAAATTCGCAGCATGTCTAAGCAGGATGCCGCTACGAAAATTGTACAGCTCACGCAGGAGCTGAACGAGCATAATTACAAATACTACGTACTAGCGCAGCCAAGCATCACAGACTTTGATTTCGATCTGAAGCTGAGGGAGCTATCTGATCTCGAAAAGCAATATCCTGACTTACTGGATCCGGACTCGCCTACTCAAAAAATCGGTGGAGACATTACCAAAAAGTTTAAAACGGTTTCACATAAGTGGCCTATGCTCTCGCTGAGCAACACCTACAGCGAACAAGAGCTAAAGGACTTTGACGAACGTATTCGAAAAGCCATCGGAAATGAATTCGAATATGTGTGTGAATTGAAGTTCGACGGGCTTTCCATAAGCCTGACCTATGAGCAAGGCCTGCTCACCCAAGCGGTAACCCGGGGAAACGGAGTCAAGGGGGATGATGTTACCACCAATATCCGCACCATAAAGTCCATTCCCAATAAACTAAAGCAGGGGGATTTCCCAGCCATGTTTGAAATACGTGGTGAAATTTTCATGCATCACGCCGCCTTCAAGCGGTTAAACCAGGAGCGGATCGAAAAAGAAGAAATTCCGTATGCGAATCCGAGAAACTTTGCATCCGGAACCATTAAGCTCCAGGATTCATCAGAAGTTGCAAGACGGCCATTAGATTGCTTTTTATATTTCTTGTACACTGATGATCGAGATAAGCGATTTAGAACGCATTGGGACAGTCTCCAGGCCGCGAAATCCTGGGGTTTTCCGACGAGCGATCACAGCAGGTTATGTAATAATCTTCAGGAAGTCTGGGACTTCATAGGGTACTGGGATAAAGAACGTCAGAAACTATCTTATGATATAGACGGTATCGTCATTAAAGTAAACCGTTATGCTCAGCAGGACGAATTAGGTTTCACGGCCAAATCGCCGCGCTGGGCAATTGCCTATAAATACAAAGCTGAAGAAGTCGAAACCATTCTGAAGTCGGTCAGCTACCAGGTTGGAAGAACCGGAGCGGTTACACCCGTTGCAAACCTGGAACCGGTAGTTTTGTCGGGCACCACGGTTAAAAGAGCAACGCTTCACAATGCTAATGAAATTGAACGTCTCGGCCTGCGTTTGCTGGATACGGTCATCCTGGAAAAAGGTGGAGAAATAATACCGAAAATTACCGGGGTTGTTCCGGAGAAAAGAATTCGGGAAACCGAACCTGTTCGTTATCCGGACCACTGTCCCGCATGCGGCACCCTTTTACAAAGAGAAGACGGTGAGGCCGTGTATTATTGCCCAAACGAAGAAGGATGTACGCCGCAGATTGTTGGCAAAATCAAGCATTTCATTAGCCGGAAAGCTATGGATATCAGTGGTATCGGAAAGGAAACCGTAGAGCTACTGTATGAGCATGGATTAATAAAACAGATAGCCGACCTGTATTCGTTAAAGGATCACCAGAAAGCACTCCTCGAACTCGGTCGATTTGCTGAAAAATCGGTCAGTAATTTACTAGAAGGTATTGAGCAATCAAAAGACAGGCCCTTTCAGAAAGTTCTTTTCGGATTGGGTATCCGCTTTGTAGGAGAAACGGTAGCGACGAAGGTGGTCAACCACTTCAAAAGCATAGATGCTCTGATGCAGGCAGACACGGAAACCATTGCTGCGGTAGACGATGTAGGGATTCGGATCGCTCAAAGCCTTGTCCGTTATTTTTCCCGGCTCAATCATAAGGAGCAAATTAACGAGCTGAGAAGTAAGGGCTTGAATTTTGCTGTGACAGAACAGCCTGTTAAGCTCGAGAGTAGTCTTTTTTCAGGAAAATCTTTCCTCGTCTCCGGTGTATTCGACGATTTTGGTAGGACAGAGCTTACTGATATGATC
>JBMDWN010000299.1:0-30498 GCA_048595275.1 Olivibacter sp.
TTGGGATCGATGGCTATACACCGGAATTGCTCTCCAAACATGCCTTTTTATATTATTGGCTTCACGCAACGGTTGAGACTTGTATAGGTAATTTTCTGTTCCGAGCAGAATCTTTGTTAAGGAATAAGTTCACAAACTATCCATTCGGTTATTGTGCTGATGCAGCTACTGCTATAAAAATGGCGGAAAATGGTATCGCCAATTGCAGTCGTCCTTTGTTTAATTTCAGAATCTCAGGGATTCATTTATCAGGTAGTAGGAAATACCTCAGGCAACGCCTAATGGCAAATACCTTATTTTACAGGTGGTTACTGGAACTGAAATATGAATATCCCCAAAATGAGACTGACCAGTACTACTATCGTAAAAACAGCATTTCCTACATATATAGAAAAGCCATTTACGACTACTATAATCAAATCGTTAAATATCTGCCCTGGACACAATTATACCTTATCAAGGATTGTGTGCTGGCAAGTCGGAAAGATAAAATTAAAATGCTCTTCCGATCTGCTTTAGATCGAATTTCAAAAACTTGAACAATGACTGATCAACTCGCAAAAGTTCCTGTTGTAATGGCGTTTACGCCCGATTTTTTACTTCCGGCTGCAACTTGTATACAGTCAATTCTCAGAAATTCCAGAGATACAGATGTTTTCCATTTTTTCTTTCTGATGAGCAGGCCTCTGCCAAAAGAACATCGTGATTTGCTGAACCTTTTACTCGCTGTAAGAGGTGTAATAACATACGTCGATCTTGAAAATAAGATAGAGCCGAAAGATATCGATTCCAGATTTACCATAGCTTCTCTATTTCGTCTGATTCTTCCGGATCTCATTTCCGGCTATGATACGGTCCTTTACGTGGATTGTGATATGATTATTCGAAATAATCTGGCGGAACTTTATTGGCATACAGATGTGTCAGGTTATTTTATGGCCGGGGTTTTTGAGGCGACACTCCCTGATCAGGAGCGTCACGTCATTAATATGGGGAGCATCCCTGGAAGATACATTAACTCTGGTTTACTGATTATGAATTTACCCTTGTTAAGGAAAAACGCAATGTCTGAGAAATTTATCATCGGGTTAGATAACGATAAACTCATATTTCCAGATCAAGACGTGATAAATCATTACTGTTTCGGAAAGATACTTGGCCTTGCCCCCTATTGGAACGGTATACGGACCTTTTATTTGGAAAAATACAGAGATGTATTTCTTAAGTATTATTCAAATGACGATTGGCTAAAGGTTCAGGAGCATGGAAATGTTCATTACACAGGTCCAAAGCCATGGAATCAATTTACCATTCATTTTGACACATGGTGGAAAGAATACGAGCGATTACCCGTATTAATAAAAGAGTCTCTTCAGATAAACTTTGGGCTAAGGATGTTCGGAATCTTTTACAAAACGCAGATAGGAAAAGGAATGATTGACGGGGGTCGACGAGTTAAACAATATATAGTTAACCAATGAAGCACGCTTATTTAATTATGGCTCATCATCAGTTTGAAGTCCTTCATTTTTTATTGAGCACTTTAGATGACCCCAGGAATGATATCTATATACATTTTGATAAAAAAGTAAAGGATATCCCGAAACTCCGCTTGAGCTTCTCCAGATTATACATTCTTAACGACCGAATGGATGTCCGTTGGGGAGATATTTCTCAAATAAAGACGGAATTGATGTTGCTGACCGAAGCCTGTAATAATGAAAATTCGGCGTATAGTTACTTTCACATTCTGTCTGGAACGCACCTGCCCCTTTGTTCACAGAATGAACTTCATCATTATTTTAACAGTATAGGGGGAGTAAGTGTTACCGCACCTATGAGCACATCAGAAAGAGAGGTAAAGTTAAAGATACATCGGTACAATTTCTTGACGAGGTATTTTCTAATGCCAGAATATCCCCAAGTTCAGGCCTTAATTCAATTTTGCTGGAAATCTATAATATCCATACAGAGATATTTAAGGATTGAAAGAAATAAAGGCAAAGAATATGTTAAGTCTTCTAACTGGATCAGCATGAGCGCTGCTGCTGTGCATTATATAGTTTCAAGAAGTAAAGATATTCTTAAAGAATACCAGTACTCATTATGCGGGGATGAATTTTTTGTCGCCACAACATTGTCCAGGAGCAATGTGCATAAACTTCTCTTTAGTGAAAGGTATTTGAAGTTTGATTTCATTGGAGTCAACGCCAAAAAATATAGTGTTAAAGATCTTACGGAACTTAAAGAATCGGAATGTCTTTTTGCCAGGAAATTCGATGCTGATAATCTTGAATTAATCCGGCAGATTGTTTCGTTTGTAAAATTGAAAGATGAAACATGCATATCTGATACTGGCACACCATAGTTTTGATGTGCTTGAACGGCTGGTTTTTGCGTTAGACGATTGTAGAAATGATATATTTATATTATTCGATGCGAAAGCCAGGAATATCCCTTCACTTAACACTCAACATGCAAAACTTTTCATTATTGATGAACGGATAGATGTCCGGTGGGGCGATATAAGTCTGTTAAAGGCAGAACTTATTCTATTTAAGTTTTCGAGCGAAAAATTCGCTTACGACTACTACCATTTATTGTCAGGTGTCGATTTTCCGTTAAAGAGTCAAGATATGATTCATCGTTTTTTCGAGAAGAATGCTGGTAAAGAGTTTATAGGCTTTTCTTCTGTAAAAGATTCTGAAATTCAGATACACCGGAAAATTCGGTACTATCACATATTCCCAAAATTTTTCAGGGATGAGGCAGGCGTGAGACAAGTGGGGATCAGAATTTTGCGATATGTTTTCCTTCGTGTCCAAATGCTTCTGGGCTGGAAAAGGAATAAGGAATTAATGTTTAAAAAAGGGACCAACTGGGTAAGCGTTACGGATCAATTTGTCAGGTTTTTACTGCAAAAAGCTTCTGACTTCGATAGATATTATGCCTATACATTCTGTCCGGATGAAGTTTTTTTGCAAACCCTTTGCTGGAATTCAGCCTTCAAAAGCTTGGTTTTCGATATAGAAGATGAGGCTCGTGGAAGCCAGCGGTTTATTCCCTGGAAAAATAATACTTTACCATACCTTAGTTACCACGATCGTCACGCCATAGAGAAATCTGATCTGTTGTTTGCAAGAAAATTCAGCTCTGATGATATCGGAATTGTTGACTATTTGCTAAAAAAGACCACAGGTAAAATGGTTTATGAACAAATCCCTACAGTATCGGTGATTATTCCCTTTCATAATGCCGAGAACACCCTGGAGAGATGTCTTAATTCGCTTCTCGAACAAGACTATAATCAGATTGAGCCTGTCTTGATAGACGATGGAAGCGTAGACAAATCCTTATCTATAGCGGAGGTCTTTTGTCAGAGGTGGCGTAATAGCGGGAGGGGGCAGGCGTTAATTTTATCACTTCCTCAGAATAAAGGGGTGTCTGTAGCTCGGAATACTGGCCTTGATCATGCTAAGGGCGATTACATTTTTCAAATGGATGCGGATGACCATATAGAAGCCAATGCAATAATGAGTTTGATGATGAGGGCAATGTCATCTGATGCAGAGATTGTTGGTTGCAATTGGTATCTCACTTTTGACAAAACAGCGCGGAAAATGAAGCAGCCGGATTTCAAATCCGCCTGGGATGCAATCCAGAACATGTTGTCAGGGAACATGCGGTGGAATCTATGGCTTTTCCTCGTACGGCGTACTCTATACGAAGAAAACAAAATCCGGTTTTTGGAAGCGAACAATATCGGAGAGGATTTAACAGTTATGATTAAATTATTTGTTTTTGCAAAAAAAGTTAATTATGTGAATTTATATTTGTATCATTACCATCAATCCAATAAGGAATCCTTAGCTAAAATTTATTCCTATGATCAAATGAGACAGGTTTCCGCTAATATCGAAGAAGTTGAGAGAACGATAATGAAGAGCGTGTATTCGTCAAAGGTCGGAGACTTATTTTATTTTTTAAAAATGAATATCAAATTACCCCTGCTGATCAGCAGCGATACGCGCTTATATTATATGTGGCTCGTATGGTTCCCAGAGTCAAATTATTATGCGTTCCGAAATAAATCACTACCACTAAGAACGAGACTGTTGCAACTATCGGCGAGCTATAAACAATTCTGGTTTTTACAATTATATAATCGATTAGTAACTAATGTTCTGTATGGGTTAATTTATCGTTGAACAACTATGAAAGTGCTGCTGAACGTATTGGCGATCTCAATCACCAGCTTATATTTTTTTCCGGTGGGACTTACCTTTTTACCACCCACTCTCAATACAAAAATGCTTATTGCCGTAGTGGGCCTCTTTATTTTTGCTTACAACGCTCTTCAGCGAAGATCGATATCCATATCAGGAAGTCTTTTGGGCGCTATAGCCATTTCGGTCGTTTTTTCTTTAATTTCTCTTTTCGCCGCAGACTACAACCACACGACGGATTATGCTTATGCTAACTATGTAATTTCTTTTTCTGTTTGGTTATCAGGTGCTTACACGGTTTGTTTCCTTATTCGCTGTGTGCAGGGAGAAGTGAACTTTAAGTGGCTGACCATATACCTTGCACTAGTATGTTTTTCGCAATGTCTTTTAGCTTTAATGATTGATCGAAATCCACTCCTGCAATCATTTGTCGACCGGTATGTTATCCAGGGACAGGATTTTATGGAAGAGGTACGACGCTTGTACGGCGTAGGCGCATCCCTAGACACTGCCGGTGTCCGATTTTCACTGGTTTTACTTATGATTGCCGCGTTGGTCGTGAGTGACGAGAGTATTCGTTCAAGTACCTGGAGCCTCATCTGGTTACTCACGGCATTCTTCACCATTGCAGTCGTTGGCAACATGATATCCAGAACAACGCTGATAGGTGTTTTGGCTGCACTAGCCTACATTACACTCTCCAGCGGTATTTTGAGCCTGGTGATAAAACACAGTCTTTTCCGCTTTCACCTTGTATTTATAACTCTTCTGATCATAGGAATTGGTTTTTCAATTTACCTATATCAACACGACGACTTTTTTCTGTCACAGATGCGATTCGCTTTCGAGGGCTTCTTTAATTGGGCCGAGCGTGGCGTGTGGACTACCTCGTCTACTGAAAAACTGAACAAGTTAATGTGGATATGGCCATCCGATACGAAAACATGGCTTATCGGCTCAGGGTTATTCGATAATTTTATCTACAGTACCGACATAGGGTATTGTCGTTTCATTCTGTATTGCGGTCTGATAGGGTTCAGCATATTTTCACTCTTTTTTCTCTATAATGCAGCGGTTTTTGCACGTCGCAGTGCAAGGTATATGCTGATGTTTGTGTTCTTCGGAATCATCACTTTTACAGTCTGGATTAAGGTAGCAACAGATATTTTCGTTATTTACGCATTGTTTTATTGCCTGGATTACATAGATCATCCAAATGAGAAAACACTTGGATTTCAGAAAGGCCAACTTTTGAACCTATGAAAATTGCCTATTGTATAGCGGCGACTCATCGCTCAGGTGGTATGGAACGTGTGCTATCTAACAAGCTGCGTGAGCTTAGCAAATTAGACTACCAGTTGTTTGTCATCACGACCGATCAGAAACAAAAGAGTTCCTACTTCGATTTACCTCCATTCGTGCAACAGTTTGACCTAAACGTGAACTATGAGAACACAAACGGTAAAGGCTTATTAACCAAAATATTTTTCTATCCGGTTAAACTTGTTTTTCATTACATCCGTCTTAGACGGCTATTGGCAAAATTAAAGCCAGATATCACCGTCTCGATGTTTGATCAGGATGCCTTGATTCTTCATCGGATTGATGATGGTAGCAAGAAAATTTTGGAAGTTCATTTTTCTCGCCATAAACACCTGCAATATAGTCGGAATGGAGTCTGGCGGCTTATAGATCTCCTGCGGAATTATGCAGATAAAAAAATCGCTGCCAGATTCGATCGATTTATAGTATTGACGGAGGAGGATAGAGAGTTGTGGTGTGGCCTATCCAATATGCAAGTGATCGCGAATGCCTGTGAACTAAAGCCGGGGGAAATGGCAGCTCTGCAGTCCAGGCAGGTCTTGGCTGTGGGGAGGCTGGAAATGCAAAAAGGCTATGACCAGCTTGTCCGTGCCTGGTCCTTATTACAACCCGAATATTCTCACTGGCACCTGGCCATATACGGAAATGGAAGTCTGAAAGCAAAATTGTTGAATCAGATTGAGGCGTCCGGCTTAACCAATTCCATTCGCTTATTTGAACCCGTTACCAGGATCGAACAGGTTTATACGGATAGCTCTATGCTTGTGATGTCGTCAAATTATGAGGGGTTACCAATGGCACTCTTAGAGGCTCAGGCATGCGGTCTGCCCCTGGTATCCTTTGCTTGTCAATGCGGACCAAAAGATATCATTAAAGACGGTGTTAACGGTTTTCTTGTAGAACCGGGAGATACCTTAGAATTGGCGCAGAAGCTTAAAAGGCTTATGAAATCCCGGCAACTTCGATTGAAGATGGGGAAAAACTCTTTGGATATGCGCGAACGATTTAGAAATAAGGTGATTATGGAAAAGTGGGTCACCTTGTTTAATTCGATAGTTGAAATGCCTATAAAATGAAAACGATAGTCGTATCAGCCGTGAACCTAAATAAGGGAGGGACGCTTCAAATCCTACGGGATTGTTTGTACAACCTTAATTTAAGGAAGGATAGAAACTCCTTTAGGGTAATTGCGCTGGTTTATGATAAATCTCTTCCGGATATCAAAGGTATACACTATCTGGAGACTAAATGGCCAAAAAAAAGATGGGTGAACCGCCTATGGTATGAATATATATCTATGAGATGCATTTCAAAGCGTCTCGGATCAGTTTTTCTATGGTTTTCATTGCATGATACGTCTCCAAACGTATCTGCTTGCCGGCGGGCTGTCTATTGTCATAACTCGTTCCCATTTTACACATGGAAAAAAATGGATTGGGTTTTCGCTCCTAAAATTGCAATGTTCGCCACCTTTACAGCTTTAATTTATAACCTGAATTTAAAAAAAAATGATTATGTCGTGGTTCAACAGCAATGGTTTCGCCGTGCTTTCATTAAACGATTTCATTTGAGCAACCAAAAAATTATTGTAGCGCCACCAGCCGTTCGTCACCCGACTCCACCGAAAAAATCGCAGCGAGCGTTGAATAGCGTCTACCGATTTATCTTTCCCGCTACTGCAGATAGTCATAAGAACTTTGAATGTCTTTGTGATGCAACAGCGAAACTTTTATCAAGAGTCAATCTTGCATTTGAAGTAATATTGACGATCGACGGTACTGAAACGGCTTATAGCCGTTGGTTGAAAAACCGTTGGGGAAGACTTAGGCCGGTCTTGCGATTTGAAGGTTACCAGACAAGGGCGAATGTTGAGCGACTTTACGAAGAAAGTGACTGCCTTATATTTCCGTCAATGATAGAGACATGGGGGCTCCCCATATCTGAGTATGCGCGTCAGGGAAAGCCTATGTTACTGGCAGATCTGCCGTATGCAAGGGAAACTGCGCAAGGCACCCTGGCAACAGCATTTTTTAATCCGAACGATTCCGATCAGTTAGCTAACTATATGGCTAATTTGATTAACGGGGATCTGTCCATGTTGAGGGAACAAACTGTTGGACCCACCATTCAGCCATACGCACCGAACTGGGATAGCCTCTTTGATATTCTTACACAATGACGGTATAATTATGAAAATACTACAAATAGGAAAGTTTTTTCCGATACGGGGAGGTGTAGAGAAGGTGATGTACGACCTTATGCTTGGCTTGTCAAATAATAAAGTGTGCTGTGATATGCTTTGCGCATCAGCAGAAAATCATGCTCCCGGCAGTGTGAAGATAAATAAATACAGCAATATGTATATTGCACGTACCAAGTGGAAGTTAGCTGCCACTATGATTTCGCCTTCAATGATTTCCATTCTTCGGCGTATTGCTTCAAATTATGATATTATTCATATTCATCACCCTGACCCAATGGCCGCTATGGCCTTATTCTTTTCCCGCTACAGGGGAAGAGTTGTTCTGCACTGGCACAGTGATATTATGACGCAAAAACATTTGTTGAAATTTTATGAACCGCTTCAAAATTGGCTAATAAAGCGTGCTGATGTTATTGTTGGTACCAGCGAAAATTATATCGATCACTCCATCCCGCTAAAAAATGTTGTTTTCAAAACTAAAGCCATACCAATAGGTATAGAGCCTCTAAAAGCGAATTCCGCTCAGGTGCACAAATTGAAAGCTCGTTATCCAGATAAAAAAATCATTTTTTCGCTGGGGCGCCTGGTACCCTACAAAGGCTATGAGTATCTGATCAAGGCTTCTGATTATTTACCAAGTAACTATGTGATTGTAATCGGCGGGAAAGGCCCCCTCGAATCCCAACTTAAGAAAATGATTCACACTTTGGGTCTTGAAAACAAGGTGTCTATGGTTGGCTTTATAGAGGATGGCGATATCCCTGCCTACTTCCATGCTTGCGACATATTTTGTTTAAGCTCCACTCAGAAGGTAGAGGCTTTTGGGATCGTTCAGATCGAAGCGATGTCCTGCGGAAAACCGGTTGTGTCAACTAAAATTCCAGGATCAGGTGTTAGTTGGGTGAATAGTGAAGGTATCTCCGGCTTAATTGCAGATCCTAACGATGCAAAAATACTTGCTCAAAAAATTCTTCAGATCGGAGAGAATCCTCACATTCAAAGAGAACTATCAGAGGGCTCCCAAACACGTTATCAGCGATTATTCACCCGTGATATAATGGTCGATGCTTGTAAGGGAATTTATGTTAGTTTGTTGTAATTGTAAATAATAATATTAAATTTGATTAATTATTAAATTGTTGTCACTAATCTCTGTGTTGTTTGCGGAGTGCTTATGCTTAATCAGCGTATAAATTCAACGAAGTTTATTGTAGATAATAAGCAGTTATTTATTTGTGTTAAATTATCTTTTTCATTTTATGGTAAAGTTACCTTTCACTTAAAAGGTAACAGCATGAATCCATTTTTGAAAGATGGCGATCTACTCACTATGGTAGCAAGACAAAGAGAGAAAGTCAAGCTGGGATCTATATGGCTTGCGGAAAAGGATGGGAGTTACGTCTTGCATCGCTTGGTTCGTCGATGTAAGGATAGTCTAGTTTTGGCTGGTGATGCTAATTTCGTTTTGAAAGAAAAGGTGCATGACGCCAATTTGATTGGGATGGTTTATAGTGTGCACAGGAACGGTCAAGAGATAGATGTCAATACCATATTTATGCGGTTAAGCGGCCTTGTGTTTTTCCACCTTAGACCGGTGCGCAGAATATTCAGCAGGACAATAAAAATCTTCAAAAAATCCCAGATATGAAACTCAGAGAAGAATTAACATTGCAAAAAATCGGAAAAGACTACGTTATCGTCGAGCCTGAAAAAGGAGAATTAAACTTGTCAAATATATATAGTTTGAATGAGTCAGCAGCCTGGGTGTGGAAACAGTTAACAGGATCCCGTTTTTCAGCTTCTGATGTTAAGGCCATGTTGATGGTACGATACAACTTGTTTGAAGATCAAGCAAGTGAAGATGCTGATAAATTAATCCGGCTTTTTAAGCAACATCATCTGATTCATTAATAAATACACATTGAATCCAAACAGTATTTTTTTTGATTTACTTAAACTGGGACTTTGGGAAACTCGGTCTGAGTATAATTCCTTGGACCGGTCACTAGAGGATGATGAGTGGAATGCTGTTTTTTCTTTAGCGAAGTTACACACGGTTCAAGGTGTTCTGATAGATGGGGTAAAGCGGTTAGCACCAGGATCCTTACCTCGCAAAACACTCCTGTATCGATGGATAGCAGAAACTGATCGTATCGAACGGCAAAACCTCTGGATGAACCAACAGACGGTTAATCAAAAAATATACTTTGAACAGCAGCATTTAAATCCGATTTTGCTTAAAGGGCAGACCGTTTCAGCTTTATACAACAATCCGCTCAGGCGGAGCTGCGGCGATGTGGATTGGTATTTTCGTACGAAAAGTTCCTTTCACAAGGCGGTTAGTCAACTTAAAAGTGATGGACTGAAGGTATTCAGGCAAACAAATCAAAGCTATTTTGTTGATTGGGGCGGCTGTCCTGTCGAGTTGCATACCCGGCTTATAGATTTACATAATCCATTTATCCAGAACTATTTGAGAAGTCTTGAAACAGAACACTTGTCTGCAAATCCAACTTTTTTGTTAAACGGAGAGCTTTTCAATGAGCTTTCGCCAATTCTCGTATTCGTTAAGATTAACGCCCATATACTAAAACACATTCTGTCTTTCGGAATTGGCCTGCGTCACGTATGTGACTCCGCACGCGTATCGAGCCATTACTGCAAACTGGTGGATGGCGATGAACTGAAAGTGGTTTACAAAAAATTAGGAATGTATAAGTGGATCAATCTACTGCACGAGTTGCAAGTTCGTTATCTGGGACTTTCGCCGGATCGGCTTCCCTTTCGCCTTGATCCGGATCCGTCAGCACGGCGAATGATGAAGCAAATTTTATCAGATGGGAATTTCGGATTCGCCTCGGATATTGCATTTGGCTCATCATCTTTCCATTCTGGACGTCCGAGATCTTTCTCACGATGGAGAAGGAATTTCGCACATTATTTCCGCTATGCTCCTATGGAAGCAATCTCTTTCCCGGTAGTTCACTTATTATCCAGGTACGGGTAATGAGCAGTACCCGAAATTTCTTCGAACAATTTCGATGGATAACGGACGAAGCGTCTCCTTTCAAACGCCATCTACTCCTTTTTTTTCTCATGGAAGTTGCGGGAATTATTTGCTCCCTGCTTTTCGTTGTCGGATCAAAGAAAGCTATCGATGTAGCTGTTGCGCATCAAAGTAATGTATTGTATTTTTATTTATGGCTGATCATCTTTAGTGCAATTGCAGGTACCGTAGCCCGGATATATGCTTCAAGTATTAACGAAGCCACCCGATTAAAGCTCCTTAAGCAAATTAAACATAGAGTAATCGATCGGCAGATGATGGGGCGCTGGGAGACCATCAGCAAATGGCATACTGGAGACTTCGCACTTCGAATACAAAATGATTGTGAAGAAGTGGCACTTATGATAAGCTCCTCGGGGATAAACGCTCTTTTGACTGCTATTCGGATAACTGCATTCTTTGCCTTGCTTTGGGTGATGGATAATTGGCTTGCTTTAATAATCGTTGCAATTATACCGTTATTAATCATTTCTAAACGCTATTTTAAAAAAATGCGCATGCTGAATCATCAGATTAAGCGTGCGGAAAGTTCGTTCAATGTTCTGTTGACAGAAAGCTTTCGTTTAAGGCTTCCTGGACGCGCTTTAGGGATAAACCAGTTTCGACAAAAGAAATTAAAAGAAAGTCAATCCCACTTGTACGATCTGAAGATCCGCCAACGTGATTACGCTGTATTTAGTCAGGGGCTTTTGAGGTTACTAATGAATGGCGGCTATTTAACGGCATTTATCTGGGGTGTTTTTCAATTGCAATCCGGAGATGCGACCTTTGGTACCATGGCTGCCTTTCTACAATTAGTTGGACGAATTCAGACACCAGCTCTACAATTAAGTAGTTTCATTCCTCAGCTCGTTCGTTTCAAAACTTCTCTGGATCGCCTTAAGGAACTTGTCGACATTCCACAGGAGGAGGCAGTGGCGGTAGAGAAACTGGAAGAGATAGAGTCCATATACGTGCAGAATGTCAGCTTTGGTTACGATCGTTATAAGGTCTTAAAGCGTTTAACACTAAGGTTTAACCGGGGACAAGCTAGCGCAATTGTTGGTCCAAGTGGTAAGGGCAAAACAACGCTGATGAGACTAATGCTTGGCCTGGTGAGACCAGATCAGGGCGAAATCATTTTAAAAACAAAAACGCAGTATCGGCATCTAAACATCGCCCATAGAGTGAATTTTGCTTATGTCCCACAAGGAAATTCGCTTTTCAGCGGGACTATTTTAGAAAATATACAGGCGGGAGGTGAGCATCTTGCGGAAGAGCAGCTGGAGCATGCTATAAAAGCAGCTTGTGCCGAATTTATCTACGATTTGCCTGATGGTGTTAATACAATAGTAGGCGAATCGGGTCATGGTATTTCTGAAGGCCAGGCACAACGTATTGCAGTGGCGCGTGCGTTAGCCAGGAATTGTGACATATGGCTCTTTGATGAGGTCACTGCTTCCTTAGACCAAAAAACGTCAAACCTGCTGACGAATCGTATAATTGAATATGGTAGAGATAAAATTATTATATTTATAACGCATAATTTAAATCTTTCTGTTAACTTTAATCAAATAATCAATATTTAAAAATTTGTATTCAGTTGTAAATGGATCAGGAAGATGTGAATAGCATGACTTATGAAATTGCTGGGATATCGGTTCTTATTGAAATTCCTGTTTCCGCTCCCATGGGAAGAGCTTTGTCCAGTTTTAACGCATTTAAAGTAACCGATTTTGTTCGGAGGTGGCCGGATGTATCTTTTAGTATTTCTAACGATAGACCTGGACAATGTCATAGTGAAGCTTTTGTTTTAGGGTGCGAACCAACACGATGGGGGCTCTTTGAATTAAGAGAGTCCGGTGACTTTTATTCGATCCTTGCTACAGAAAGGAATGGCAGGCAAAAATGGATAATGCAAAGTTCAAAGGATTTTAAGAATAATGTGATTTTTACCGATCAGGACAATGATCCGGATAGCTTAATTGCCACTTCTCTTATTATGCTGGGTTTCGGTCAGGCGGCCCTTAAGTACAGCGTGATTATGTTCCATGCTTCTGCTTTGGAGGGCTTTGGATCAGGTTTCGCTTTTTTGGGAAAAAGCGGCACAGGAAAAAGTACACATACCGCATTGTGGGAGGACCATTTATCCGGTTTTTCTCGCTTGAATGATGATAGCCCGGCAATCGGGATAGATTCAGATGGACAAGCTTGGATATACGGCACGCCCTGGAGCGGTAAAACGGTTTGTTACAGAAACGTGAAAGTTCCGCTTAAAGCCTTAGTTCGACTCTCTCAGAACGATACCAATTATTATCTACCTAAAGACGACAAGGAGGCATTTATAACAGTTCTGCCCAGCGTTACAGCTTTGAGGTGGAATAATAACCTGTATTCAAGTATGATCAGCACGTTAAGAAATATCTTGGACAGCATTGCGGTTGGTCATCTCTACTGTTTGCCGAATGAAGAGGCGGTTAGGGTATGCCGACAAGGAATAGCTGATCAATTATTAAAACAAAAACATGCCCTATGAAATTTAGGATTTCTACCATCTTTTTATTATTGCTTTTAAGCATGCAAGCTTGTTTATTTCCGAAAAAAGTTTTGTACGTCGAAAATATGATTCCGGACAGTTTATATTTCTCCGATTTGGTTCCACCGTTAACTGTACATGTCCATGATCGTCTGAGTATTCACGTAAGCTCGAAGAATCCGGAATTGGTCCTTCCTTTTAATCAGTCTGGTGTTCCGTTTTTAACGACTACGGATGAAAGAATAACGCCCGCAACGGGTAACGGTAATCAGGGCGCGGCGCAATCCGGCTATCTGGTGGCACCTGATGGTACTATTGATTTTCCAATTCTTGGCAGCTTAACTGTTGAAGGTATAACGCTCGACAGTCTTCGTCATTTTATCGCAGGTGAGCTTCGCAAACACCAGTTAGTCAGCGACCCTGTTGTAAAGGTAGAGCTTTTAAACCTGCGGATAACTATGATAGGAGCGGTAGCCAGCGTAGGTGTTTTGGAAGTTCCTGACACCCGCGTAACGCTGCTAGAAGCCTTGGCAAAGGCCGGCGGCCTTAGCACTAATGGTCAGCCGGATAAAGTGACCGTGATCCGGGAAGAAGAAGGGGGAAGACGAATGTATGTGAATGATATTCAAAATGTTAAATTATTTAATTCCCCAACGTTTTATCTTCAGCAAAATGACATTGTATATGTAGAGCCAAAAGGTGGTGAAATGACTCCTAGAGAAACGCTGACCGTGACATACATCGGCATAATAACGGGGATTGCGGGGATGGCCGTATTTCTAATCAATGTATTATAAAAGCAAGTTATTTATGCAAAACAAGGTTCACCAACTTCAGACAACCCTTCCGGATAAAGCGGATCAATCTATTCACCTGGCTGACTTGTTTAGGTATTTTGCGATTCACTGGCCCTGGTTCCTGCTATCTGTATCCGTATTTGGAGGGTATTTTCTCTATCAATACAGCAAAACCCCATTTCAATATTTGCGTACACAGACCGTCATGATCAAGGATCTGAACAATAACTCAATGAATATGAATCGGGTGCCTCGCTACAGTTATTACAATGCGGTCAATGTTGCGGGCGAAATTTTGCAACTACGGTCTAAAGAGCTCATGAGAAGTACGGTCGAAAGGACTAATTCAGATGTCAGCTATACTGTTCAGGAGGGGCTGCGGTCCGTTGAACTTTATAACGAGTCGCCCTATCGGATTGAAGTTATTGACGGACATGCGGAAGATTTTTTTTCTTTTACGGTAATCGGATTGGATTCGGTTCGCGTACAGCTGCAAACCGAAACTTCCGATGGAGAGCTAAAAATCTGGGTGAGTTCGTTTTGGGAGGTTTCCGAGACGCCCCTTGGTAAAATTTCTGTTATACCGACCAAGTTTTACAATCATTTAATGCCTCATCGGGAGGTCAAGGTGACAAAATACCCGCGTGAATCAATGGTAAACTATTATTTAAGCAAACTGAGTATTGTTCAGATGGAGCAAGACGCTTCCCTTCTTCAGATGACCTTCGAAGACCTCTCTGCATCCCGTGCGGAAGATTTGCTGAACCAGCTTATCGCAACATATAATGATGAAACTATTGAAGAAAAAAACAGGGTTGCCCGGAGCTCGGCAGAGTTTATCCGTGGAAGAATATCCATAATAGAAAGCGAACTGGGGGATGTAGAAACAGACCTTGAAGTTCTTAAAACTCAAAACCAGGGCATGGACGTGAGTACGGCGAGCGAAGTGTACTGGTCGGATAGCCGGGACTTTCAGTCTTCAGGCCGGTCTGTTGAGGCGCAGATGAGGCTGGTAGACCTGATGCGCGAGCGACTTGAAAATGTCGATAACGAAGAGGACCTGATTCCGAGCAATACCGGACTTGTTGACGAGAGTATTGAGCGGCAGATCAATGAATACAATAGTCTGCTTCTCAGAAGAAATCGCCTGGTGGAGGGTAATAACGCTTCCAACCCTATTGTAGCCGACATGAATACGGCATTGAAAGCAGTCAGGCAAAATATTAATCGCTCGGTAGATAATGTTAAGATGGGTTTACAAAGCAAAATTCAGAACCTTCGGGAAGATGAGAAAAGTGCCCAGTCGAAGGCTGAACGATTACCCTCCAAACAAAGAATGATGCTCTCTATTGAAAGACAGCAAAAAGTCAAGGAAGAACTCTACATCCTGCTGTTGAACAAACGCGAAGAAAATGCACTGAATCAAGCGATGACGGATGACAATATCCGGGTTGTAGACCCTCCCACGGGCAGTCCGTTACCTACGCAGCCAAAGCTTTTGATAAAACTGGGAATGGGAGCAGGTTTAGGTCTGTTTATCCCCGCATCGATATTACTGATTATTCTGCTGTTTGATACTCAGGTCAATAACAGAAAAGATATTGAAGCAGCTTTGAGTGTGCCTTTTCTGGGAGAGATACCTTTTGCTAAAAATGGAAGGATGCGGGATAAGGTTATCATGATTGATGAGCATGGTAGAGACTCACTCACTGAAGCATTCAGGATATTACGAACCAATATCGGTTTCATGGCCTCGGAAGGTCGTACCGCAAGGATTATTACGCTGACTTCTTTTAATGTTGGATCGGGAAAAACCTTTACGGCCATGAATTTGGCGGCAAGTTTGACTTTTTTGAAGCAAAAAGTTTTATTGATCGATCTTGATCTTCGGAAAGGATCGCTTAGTAAACTCTTTAAAGTCGATCAGCAAAAGGGAATTAGTAACTACCTCGCCGATACTGGAGTCGAGATTAGTGAAATTATTCACGAAGGCGTATTTAATGAATATGGAGATATTCTTCCCATTGGAATGATTGCTCCAAACCCGGTTGAATTATTGTTAAGTCACAGACTTGATAAGCTGATTGACGACTTAAAACTAAAGTATCAATATGTGGTGGTTGATGGGGCACCTATGGACCTCGTTGCAGACGCTTCAATCGCCAATCGCATCTCAGAACTAACATTATTTGTTATCAGAGCCGGAAAGATGGATCGGCGAATACTACCGGACATTGAGAATCTGTATCGAAAAAGGAAGCTCCTTAATATGTCGGTAGTACTAAATGGTGTACGTAAAAGTAAGTCGGGCTATGGCTACGGTTATGGTTATGGCTACGGCTATGGCAATGAAATGGAAAAGATGAATTGGTGGAGTGGTATAAGGAGAAAAGCTATGTTTTGATTTAAAAAATAAATTTATTTTAATTTATTTATTTAAATATATGATTTTAATATTATATTTATATTTTCTAATTGTTTTTTGATTTTCCCTGTTCATGTTAATCTATATTTAAAACTTTACACGCATGAAGTCAATTCTATCAATACTAATACCTTTATTGATACCCCAAACGCTGTTGGGGCAATCCTCCAACGGGTTAACGGATACAACGGAAACATTAACAGACGGTAAACATCGTGTCATCACCAATCAATTCAAGTCGAACTGGTTTATTGGGGCCGGGGCCGGGCCGCAGATATTCTTTGGCGATCATAACAAACAAATGTCCTTTGGTGATCGCCTAACGCCTGGTTTAGAACTCTACATCGGAAAGTGGTTTACACCCGGAATCGGTATCCGTGTGGCAGCAAATGGTTTCCAGAATAAAGGGCTGACGCAAAACGGTAGCCATTCTACCGGAGAATTATATGACGCAAGACAGCGCCTGTACGTTCAGGAATTTGATTACCTTAATACTCATGGTGATGTCATGTTTAACCTTAACAACATGATAAGCGGCTACAAAAAGGATCGCTTTTATGCGATCAGCCCGTATATCGGATTAGGCTGGATGTTTATTTTTGATACCGACAACTCCGGTGAAATCAGTGCCAATTTAGGCGTATTCAATTCATTTAGGCTTAGTGATGCGTTCGATCTTACGTTAGACGTTAGGGGTAGTTTGGTACACGACCGCTTTGATGGAGAGGTAGGACACCGGAGAGAGGAAGGCATGTTGACAGCTGCCGTAGGGTTTGTGTACAAATTTAAGAAACGGGGCTGGGAAGCAGAAAGAACCAAGATCGTTCATCAGTCCGATGAAACGGAAATAAGGTCGTTGCGTGAGGGCCTGAGCAAAATGACGGTAGAGAACGAACGTTTACGGAAACAGCTAGCGGAATCCAACGCGCGTTCTGTTACTGATGTTGTCTCGGAGGATAATGTTTTGATAGCACCAATCCTGATTACCTTTCAGATGAATAAAAGCAAAGTCAGTAATGAAGCCAGAGTGAATCTTGGTTTCTTTGCTGAGCTGATAAAGAAAGGTGGAAGCGAGGTCAAATATGAAATTACCGGATATGCCGATAGGGGTACAGGATCGTCCGAAACAAACGAACGATTGAGTAAGGAACGAGCAGAGGCCATATTCGATGTATTGGTTAATGAATTCAATGTTCCGGCTAATCAGCTAACTATAGATCATAAAGGCGGGGTAGAAAACATGTATTATGATGATCCTCGCTTAAGCAGGGCAGTGATCACAAAAATAAAATAGTAATCCACATAGTTATGAACGAAAATCCACAAAATACGGACTACGAAAGTCCGTCGATTACACTTCACGTGGTAGAATTAGAACATGCCATTGCGTCAGCTTCGGCTACCGTTACACCCGGCGGCCCCGGTGGACCCACGGACTATAATCCTCAGGTGGAAGATTGGATAGAAGATACCGGACAATCAGGAAGATTAGACTTTTAATGATTAAAGCGCTAAGACAAGCGGAAGTATTGCGCCACTTTTATTTGTTTATTCAAAATTGTAGTTTAGTGGAAAATAATTAGCACTTGACTACGCACGAGGAGAGTAACCCAACACCAACGCAACGACTGATCGGTTTGTTACGCCCCGAAAAGCGTACCATCTACTACATCTTGCTTTATGCGCTGGTCATTGGTTTTTTCAGTTTGACCATTCCCGTTGGCATTACGGCAGTATTCAATCTGCTTGCCAATGGTGCCATGTATAGTGCCACCTATGGCATGATGACACTGGTACTTACCGGTGTTATCATAGCCGGTTTTCTTTTGATCGGTCAGCTGAGCCTCGTAGAATACCTGGAGCAGAAAATCTTCCTGAAAAACTCCATCGAATTTGCCTACCGGCTACCCAGAATAAAGCGTGAAGCCCTCTCCGGAGAGCATCTGCCGGAACTAGTGAACCGTTTTTTTGATGTAATTAATCTGCAGAAATCATTACTGGATTTACTGATAGAACTCATTGCGGCTGTAGCTAAAATCCTTTTTAGTGTAGTGTTGATTTCTTTTTACCATCCTGCATTTCTCGTATTCGGTCTTGTTTTTGTCATAGCGGTCGCAGCAGTGATTATTGCTAACTATAAAAAAGGTGTCGAGCTCAGTATTCGGGAATCCGAGCATAAATATGAGACGGTGGCCTACCTGGAAAAGGTTGCAGATCATATAGAAGATTATCGAGGGAATGAAGCTAAAATGGAGCAAATTGTCAGCAATACAGATGAGATTGCTTCCAAATACCTGAAGGCAAGGAACGACTATTTTTCGTTGAGAAGAAACTATTTTACATCTTCAATTATTTTCAGGACCGTCCTATTTGCAGCTATGCTGATACTGGGTTCTTTTTTCGTCGTTCATCGCCAAATGACTTTCGGTCAGTTCGTTGCCGCTGAAGTAGTTATTGTTCAGATCGGTTACGCGATTGAAACCGTTCTATTAAATCTAAACACGATTTTCGATATGGTAACCGGTGCGGTTAAATTATCGGCGATTACCGATCGCGAATTGATAGCGGACGACTTCTAATACATTGCTTATATGTGATGTTTTAAATATTTTAGCCGCCGTGCTTATGTTAAGATTTATTTTACCCGTACTGCTTCTCCCTGTTTTAATGCTTGGAAAGACATCAGCGTCAACTGCTGATGAAGATCCGGTCAACGCTATTCCTCTCATAAAACTTGATTCCGCCCTGAAGCATTACCGGGGAACAGAAGAGGATCTAAACCTGGTTATAGAGGAAAAAGAAATTTCCTTACTCTTCAATCAGGACAGAACCAGAATCTTTTGTTACGGAGAGGACATCGATTTTGTTCAGTTGGTAAAATGGGACCAACAGAAATTAGAATTGATTAATGTATGGACCACACCGACTAAACTTGCTGCATTTGGAAGAGAATCCGGAAATTTATACACGGTACATTCATTTGGTTTTTTCTCGGCGAGACTTTCTGTTTATGGGGCAGATACGGGTAAGGAGATGGTCAGCCACGCAATCAGCCCAACTACGAATAGCCTGGCCGTAAATTCGGATGAAAGCGTAGTTGCTTACACGAGCGATAAGCTTATCCATTTAAGAGCGGCTGATAACCTCAAAAAACTTTTAGTAGGTTGGGAAACCGTAAAGCCTGTTCAGGCGGTTTTCAGTCCGTTAAATAGGGATCTTTTAATGACGGTGGATGAGAGCATGAACAAGATATCTCTTTGGAAAGCTTCCCGGGATAGTCTAATAACCAAAATAGAAGCTGGAAAGCCCCATGACCCCTTACGTTCGGCCGATTTTATAAACAACGGTCAGGATATTTTACTTGAAAGCCAGATGGGAGGGCGGCAGCACCTGAGCATCGATTCAGCTTTGCGTGCGGCGCCAAGCTCTGGTAATCCTAGCGATCTTAGTTCAGAACAAAAAAAGATCAGCGTGTCCCCACAGCCAATTATTGCGTGGACACCGGAAACCGGCGTTCTGCTTGGCGGAGGAGCACAGATCTTTTTTCAGGATATGAATCCGGTCAAAGGCGGCAGTAGGGAAAGGCCTCCTTTTCGACTTCAACCCAGCGTTTCTTATGGCTTTAGAGGTAGTCAGATTTTTGCAAGCCTGCTTGCGGAAGGATTTCTAAGCAATAATTTTTACCTCAGAAACGAAATAAGCTCCGTTACCCGCGGCTCAAATGCCTTTTTCGGTATCGGACCTGATGAAAGCCTGAGTGAACGAATTAACTATTCCTCTAACATCTTCAGGATTCAGGGTGAATTAACCCGCATCTTTGCTGACCGCATTCATGTCGGCGTTAATTATCGCTTTCGGTATGACGCATTTCACGGAGATGAATATCGTCGTATCGAAGCGCCGGGGGTCGAAGGAGGCCCCCTTTTTGGAATCGGTCCTCACGTGCGTTATGATAACCGGAATAGCATGCTGTTCCCAACACAGGGATCGTTTTTTAGTGTAGCTTTTCAGCGTTACGGAATGCTATCCCTGGGCAATTACCAGTACAATGATTTGCAAGTTGATCTTCGAAAATATTTTCCAACTGATTTTATATCCCGAAATAGTGTAATCGCTTTTCAGGCCATCTACCATTCCGTAAGCGGAGGCGATGCACCGTTTTACGAGCTTCCATATCTATCCGGGGATCGCTTACTCCGCGGACAATGGAAAAATTTGTACATTGATCAGCAAATGGCTATGCTGCAGGCAGAGTATCGGGGACTATTTCATCCGGCGGATGCACGATGGGCCTATAGCGTTTTCATGGGGATCGGTGATGTTTCTCCCGATTTTTTTGGAAGTGATTATCGTTTCAGACCCAAAACTGTTTTCGGTTTGGGATTCAGACAACAACTTTTTCCGAGACAACCGCTTTACAGTCGCGTGGTTTTTTCATTTACCGGAAAAGGTCAGTTCGGAGTTTTTGTTGGCGCAGGGGTAGCGTTCTAATTTTTATGCAGGTATTACATACGGCCGATTGGCATATCGGCCAGCTGTTTCATGGTTATGACCGAAGCGTTGAGCACCAGCAATTTCTTGACTGGCTGGTTAACTTGCTGCATGTTCAGAAAATAGACGTGCTTCTCATAAGCGGCGACGTGTTTGATACAGCAAACCCGTCCGCTGCCTCACTGCGTATGTTTTACGCCTTTCTGAACAAGGCAACTTCTGTAAATCCAACTTTGCAGATTGTGGTTACTGCCGGAAACCACGACTCGGCATCCCGACTTGAATCTCCGAAGCCATTGCTTGAAAGTGCGAATGTACAAATCGTCGGAACCGTTGAACGCGACGCGAACGGAAAACTTGATCCGGCAAAATTGCTTGTACCTTTAAGGTCTAAAACGGGTGATATCCGCGCCTGGTGTATGGCTATTCCTTTTCTTCGGATGGGAGACTATCCGTTAATCAAAGAAGCAGAAGATCCCTATGCAGCCGGTATAGCTCAGGTGTACGAGCTAGTTTACCAGGAAGCCAGGCGGGTCAGCGAGCCAGATCAGCCGATCATTGCCATGGGGCATTTACATACCCGAAATGCTGAAGTTAGCGATCTGGATCATTCGGAGCGATTGATCATGGGCGGAATTGAATGCCTGTCGGCATCCTCATTCCCCCCGGATATTTGTTATGTTGCCCTTGGTCATATCCATAAAGCGCAGCGTATAGGTGGTATGAATCATATTCGCTACAGCGGAAGTCCGCTGCCCATGTCATTTGCTGAACTAAACTATAAACACCAGGTGCTGGTCGTCCATATGGAGGGGCCGAAGCTCAAAGAGATCAATGCTGTTGAGGTTCCTCTATCCGTCGGGCTTAAACGATTGCCACCCATGCATAGTCCGCTAAATGAAGTAGTTGAGGTACTTGCACAGCTTCCTTCTAAACAACCAGCCTTACACCAGGCGCCCTTTATCGAAGTACGCGTTCTTCTCGAAGGTCCGGAACCCTCCCTCCGTCATCAAATTGAAAACGCCTTGGCAGACCGGCATGTACGCCTGGCTAAAATAGATGTACGTTATCTTAATCGATCCTCGCCAGCCGTCCCTGATGCTGAGGAAACGAAAGAATTGAACGAAGTAAAGCCGAGAGACGTTTTTGAAAAATCATTTCAGGAAAAGTACGGCATAAATCCACCGCAGGATCTTATCGAATTATTTGACCAGGTAGTACAGGAGGCTTCTGAGACGCTATGAAGATTATGGTCATACGCATTAGAAATCTGGCCTCACTGGAAGGTAATACAGAAATTGATTTCAGAGAAGAACCATTGCGTTCGGCGGGAATATTTGCCATTACCGGACGTACCGGGGCCGGTAAATCTACCATTCTGGATGCGCTTTGCCTGGCCTTATACGCTAAGACCCCACGTTACCGGATGGCGGAAAACGGGATTGACGTTAAAGATGTACGGGACAGCACCATTAAACAAGATGACGTTCGCGGTATTTTGAGGGATGGCACCGCAGATGGTTTTGCCGAGGTGGAATTTATTGGTGTCGATGGTCAGCAATACCGAAGTCGATGGAGTGTAAGAAGAGCCAGAAACCGGGTCGATGGCACGCTTCAGGCTTACGATATCCAACTGTCAAATTCTGATATAAATCGCGATTTACCAGGTAGGAAAAGTGAATTGCTGGCAGAGATTGAACGTTTGATCGGACTCAACTTCGAGCAATTTACCCGTTCGGTATTGCTGGCTCAGGGAGATTTCACTGCATTCCTCAAAGCAGACAAAGATGAAAAATCTTCTTTGCTGGAGAAGCTGACCGGAACGCATATTTACTCGGAAATTTCCAAACGTGTATTCGAAAATCATAAGATCCAGATTCAGAAAGTTAAGGAACTAAGTGTGCGGAGCGAAGGCATTCAGGTCTTAACCGAGTCGGCTTCTATTGCGTTGAAGGAAGTTTTGCGATCTGCAGAGATGGAATTGGAACAACTCGGGCAGCAAACTGCGCTTCTCGGGAAACAGTCCCTTTGGTATGAACAGCTTGCAGCCCGGTCCGCTGAAATGGATCTGGCAAAAACAAGGCAAGAACGTGCAACAAGAGAAAAAGAAGCCGCCTCAGATCGCGAAATCAAATTTAGCCAGCTGCTGCTGGCTCAGGAAGCCAGACCACTTTTAGAGCGAATTTACCAGGTACGGAAAGAGTTGGAAGATCAGACGCAGGGAACCCGGCAAGTTCAGCGGGAAATAGAGGCGCTGCGGTTTAGCAAAGTCGAGCTTGAAACAGAGCTCGCTGCGGCAAAAAAAGAGGTGGAAGACCAACAGACGGCTCGTCAGCTTGCCGACCCACTTCTTCAGTCTGCCGCAAGATTGGATGTAAGGATAGCTGAAAAGGAGCAAGAGGTTTACAGGCGTAACGAAGAGGCAGCGATAACCCGAAAACAACATCGGCAGCAATACGATTCCATCCTCCTACATAAGCGGGAAGCAGAAAAACGTTCTCTGACGATTCAGCAACTTTCGGAATGGAAAGAGCGGCATAGTTCGCGTAGGGTTGTTGCCGAAAACGAGTCATTCATCCTTTCAAGATTAAAGGATGCTCAGGCCTTAGTGGATGATCGGCAACTTATAATGACGAAAGCAGACCGGATTGTTCAAAGCATCACCCAGGAAGAAGGAGGCTTGTCAAAATTAATAGAAGGGGAAAAGAAATGGCGGGAGATGCACCTTGAAACGGAGAGTCAGTACCTTGAAAGCCGGAAGAAACTGAGGACCCGCTCATCGGACAAATTAGAAGCAGATAAGGTGCAGGCCGATGCTGAAGTTGAATCACTCGTCAGCGGTGGTGCGCTCTGGAAGTTGTACGCCGGGGTGCAATCCGACAAGAAGCAATTCCATGATCAGGTCGACACGCTGCAGGAGCGATACCGGGAACGCATAGCAGAAAAAGTTGGCACGGATGAAGCATTAACGAAATCGCTTGTCCGCCGGGAGAGCAGTATGGTGATGCTGGAGAAAGCCAGGTTAACGGTTGCGGATCGGGTCGAGGATTTACGCAGCACCCTGACTCCCGGAGATCCTTGTCCTGTCTGTGGGAGTCACCATCATCCATACGCTGCTGAAAATCCGCATTTACAAGCGGTGCTGGATGATCTTGAATCCGTTTTTAAAGAGGTCGATCGTGAACATACAGACTTGCTTAGAAAACAGAGTCGGCTTATACAGACCGTTGAAGATCTGAAAAATCAGATTGATCGTAACGGGAACATACTGAAAGAAAAAGAAGAAGAAGAAAAAGAACTTCAGCAAGAATGGGCCACATCGGCCCTAAATAAGGTTACGAAAGCGATCCCGATAGAGAAGCGATCGGAATGGATTCATAATCGTCTGCAGCAAGTCAAGTTGAAACAGCGCGATTTAGAGCAAGCCATGCGGGATGATCGTTCGGAGCGGGAAATCCTGACCGGTTTGAAGGAAAGTGTTGAGCTTTACGAGAAGAAACGAGCAGCAGCGGCAAGCGCGTTAAAAGATAAAGAGAAGCAAATACAATCTTACCAAGTTAATCTTTCCGAAAGTCTTGCGGGTGAACAAAAAGCGACGTCAAGAATCAAAGAGATAAGGGATGAGCTTTCAGCCTATTTCGACTCAGACAATTGGTTTGAAGGATGGCAGGCCGATTCAGACCTTTTCGTAGGAAAAATCATTTCTTTTTCCGGTCAATGGCGTGAAAAGAACGCCCGATTGGATAAGGAGCTTCGGACAGAAGAGTTAGAAGAAGTAGGTTTGAAGGAGATGAGTAGCCGCTTAGCGATCATAGAAGTTGAATTAGCTGAACGGATAAAGAGGCTTTCAGACTTATCCGAAGATCTGAATACCTGCGTAGCGGAACGTAAACGTATTTTCAACGGAGAATCAATCGAGCTGATCCTGGAAAATCTGGACAAATCTCTCCATCAGGCCCGGCAAATATTTGACGTGCACGAAGAAAATCATCAAACACTGCTCAATCGCCTCCTTCGGATCGAAGCAGAAAAAGAACATGAGGAGAATCGTCAGATGCAACTTGAAGAACAGCTGCTAAATGCGGAAACCAAATTATCGGTTTGGATGGAAAAGCACAACGCAGAAATCAGAAATAGGTTAAGTCGCCCGGAAATTGAGCATTTGCTGTCTGTAGATCAGGGGCGCATACAACACGAGCGCGAATCTCTTAAGCTAATTGCGGACGAGCTGATTAAAGCAAAAAGTGTTTGGCTGGAAAGAAACGAAGACCTGAAAAAACATGAACAGCAACGACCTCCCATTTCTCCGCATGAACTGGAGAGAAAGCAGGAAGCACTGAAACTTAAGCTTGGTGAAGCGAATCGAAAACTCAGCGAGGCGAATTTCAAGCTGAATGAAGACGTCCTGAACAGAACACGTATGGGAAGCATTTTGGAAGAAATGGAAGAACAATCCCGAATTACGGACCGCTGGGCTAAGCTTAACGAACTCGTTGGCTCTTCCGATGGCAAGAAATTCCGACAGTTGGCTCAGGAATATACGCTGGATTTTTTACTGAGCTATTCAAACGTGCATTTGAAGTTCCTCAGTCTACGCTATGTGTTGCAAAGAATTCCGAATTCCCTAGGCTTGCAGGTGGTTGACCGGGACATGGGAGATGAAGTACGTACGGTATATTCCCTCTCCGGCGGTGAATCTTTCCTTGTATCCCTCGCTCTTGCCCTCGGACTAGCATCACTCTCTTCGAACCGGATGAAAGTGGAATCGCTCTTCATTGACGAGGGTTTCGGTGCCCTGGATCCCGACACGCTCAGCATAGCCATGGATGCTCTGGAGCGCCTGCATAATCAGGGGCGCAAAGTCGGAGTAATTTCACATGTACAGGAAATGACGGAACGCATTGCCGTGCAAATCGAAGTGAGTAAGCAGCACAGTGGAAAAAGTTACGTCAGCGTAATAGGTTAAAACATATGAAACAGAAATGGTTAATATTGTTTGTTTTACTGCTCATCAAGTTTATCGTTCAATATCACCTGATCAGTCCGGAGTATGAATTGCACCGGGACGAATTTTTGCACTTGGATCAGGCCAATCATCTGGCCTGGGGCTATACTTCAGTACCTCCCGTGACCTCCTGGATTTCCTGCCTGATTAAGGCTTTGGGTAATTCCGTTTTCTGGGTCAAATTTTTTCCCGCTCTTTTTGGTGCACTGACGATTCTTTTAGTATGGAAAACCATTGAACTGTTAAAGGGTGATCTTTTTGCACTGATACTGGGCAGCAGCTGCATCTTGTTCTCCGTACTTTTCAGGCTTAACACCCTCTATCAGCCCAATTCGCTGGATGTATTATGCTGGACGATGTTCTATTATTTTCTCCTGAAATACCTTAACGACAAAAAAGATAAATGGCTGTTATGCCTGGCTCTGTCATTTGCTATCGGCTTCCTGAATAAGTATAACATTATTTTTCTGATTATGGGTGTCATTCCGGCCCTTCTAATCAGCCGGGAAAGGAGAATACTGCAGTCAACCCGTATTTATTTGTTCGTATTGCTGACATTCCTGTTGATCCTGCCCAATTTACTGTGGCAATACAAAAACGATTTTCCGGTATTCCGGCACCTTTCGGAATTATCCGAAACCCAGCTCGTACATGTTAACAGAAGCGAATTCCTCGCTGCACAAATGCTGTTTTTTCCCGGAACCTTTTTGATCATTTTATTCGGGTTTTACGCGTTGCTACGTTACAAGCCTTTTGAAAGATATAAACTGTTTTCATACGCTTTTTTCATCACCATGGGGATTTTTCTGATTTTCCGTGCTAAAGATTATTACGCAATTGGCCTCTATCCGGTCTTCTTTGCTTTTGGAGCTGTTTATCTTTCAAGTCTGATGCTTGGAAGAGTTGGCCGGATTCTGAGACCAGTTGCAATCCTGCTTGTCATTGGTTTATTCGTTCCGGTTTATCAGATCGCCTTTCCCAATAAGAGTCCGGAACAAATTGTAGCCGCCCGTGAAACGTATGAGGACTTCGGTATGTTGCGATGGGAAGACGGTCAGAATCATGCCCTGCCTCAGGACTTTGCCGATATGTTAGGATGGAAGGAACTGGCGGAGAAGGTCGACCAGACCTGGCTATCTATCCCGGCTTCTACCAACACCCTGATTTTATGTGACAATTACGGACAGGCCGGCGCAATAAACTATTATTCCAAATTAGGCTTGCAAGCGGTTTCTTTTAATGCAGACTATCGATCATGGTTTGACCTGCAGCGTCCATATCAGAATGTTATAAGAATTAAACAGGCACGGGAACGTTCTAATGAAATGAAGGAGACGGCTCCGTACTTCAAAAATGCCAGTATTGCAGATTCCGTAACGAATTTTTATGCGAGAGAATATGGGACAACCATATTCGCTTTCACCGAAGCGACCATCGATGTAAATCAACGGGTCCTGGAGGAAATTCAATCCTATCGGTAGATTTTTTCACGTTTCGTGTACGCAGAACACCATTTCGTGTAAAGAATTTTGATTCTAACGAAGACGAATCTACTTTTGCTCCCCGAAGCTTAGCTCGTGTTAATCACAAGTAGCATTCATAATACCTTTCTATGTTCGCCGGATAAGACCGGCGAACTTTTTTTAGAAATTAATGTTATGGGTATTTTTGTTTTCATGCATCACGAAAGTGCTGTGTGTACTTCCGATGCTCTGAACCGATCCGAGCTTATTAAATACAAAATCCTGGTAATGTTTCATGTCCCTTGCATACACCTTAAGCAAAAAATCATAGTCACCTGAAATATTATAACACTCGACAACTTCCTTCAACTTCAAAATGTCCTGGACAAAATCCTGGCCGATACTTTTATCGTGCTGCTTAAGCCTGATGTTGCAAAATATAATCAGGCCTTGGTTCATTTTTTCCGCGTCGATCAGCGCTATGTATTTCTTGATATAACCCTTTGACTCTAATCGCTTAATACGTTCAAAGACGGGAGACGGAGAGAGGTTGACATTTTTTGCCAGCTCTTTAGTAGTACATTTTGAGTCGGCAGCAAGCAATTTAAGTAGTGCAAGATCAATCTCGTCCAGTTCGTTCATAGAATATTTTCCTTCAAATAATAAATAACTTAGCCTATTGCAGGTAAAATTACTGAAAAATTAATTATATACCGGTTAATGCTCTCAATTTAATGCTCTTTAGTGGATTTAAACACTTTATATTTAGCTTTGTACCAAATAATGGTTCTTATTATTCTTAACGCCGGAAGGGTTTCCCGATGAAAATCGGGATTAAAAGGGAACCGTGTGAAATTCACGGGCTGTCGCGCAACTGTAAGTAACGGTCAGTTTCTCCGTATAATCCACTGTTTGCCTGAGGCAGATGGGAAGGAAGGAAGAAATGTTACAAGTCAGGATACCTGCCTTTACCGGACAGATGATGTTTTCGCGGAATAAAACACTCAGTCTGACCACTTGTCTTTAAGGATGGCATTTGCCTGGTCCATAGGGTTCTGTATGTCTGATTTTCTGCGAATCGATTAAGATAACAGAACTAATTCTTCTTACTTAATCTTTATCAAATGCTAACGCAAAATTTAGGTTATCCACGTATCGGGAACCAAAGACAGCTGAAAAAAGCCTGTGAAAAGTATTGGGCTGGAAAAATCGATCTCAAAGAACTTAATGAAGTCGCCCGTGCAATCAAAGAGGAGAATTGGCACACGCAGCTCGATGCCGGAATTGACCTTATTCCCTGCAATGATTTTAGTTACTACGATCAGGTGCTGGACATGAGTTTGTTGTTGGGTGCTATCCCTGGCCGTTATAATCCGATATTATCCGAAGCTAAGGAAAATAAAGAGATTGACCTTTATTTTGCGATGGCCCGTGGTTATCAAAAAAATGGATTGGATATCACGGCGATGGAGATGACGAAATGGCTGGATACCAATTATCATTACATCGTTCCAGAGTTCACGGCCGACCAGGATTTCCGAATTTTTTATGAAAATATTTTCTGTGAACATTTTGCTGCAAAAAAGCTTTTAGGAGAGAAGGCAAAGCCTGTAGTAATCGGGCCCGTAAGCTACCTGCTTTTAGGAAAAGAGAAAGAAGCCGGCTTCAATCGTATCGATTTGATTAAGAAGCTAGTACCGGTATATGTTGAAATCATCAACAGGCTTAAGCAACAAGGAGCTCATTGGATACAGCTCGACGAGCCGTGTTTAGCACTTGATCTTTCCAAAAAAGAAAAAGAGGCTTTTGAATTCGCTTATCGTAATATTGCAAACCGGGTAAGCGGTATTCAGCTGATGGTAGCGACCTATTTCGACGGATTGTTAGACAACACGGAACTGGCTGTACATCTGCCGGTATCCACTTTACATGTAGATCTGGTAAGAGCTCCGGATCAACTGGAAGAAGTACTGGCGCTGATTCCGGGTACGCTTAATTTGTCGCTTGGCGTGGTGGACGGTAGAAATGTCTGGAAAAATGATTACAAGCGATCTCTGCGGTACATTGAGAGAGCGTTGCAAGCGTTAGGGGAGGGGCGACTGATCCTCTCGCCATCCTGCTCGCTGTTGCACAGTCCGATAGACCTGGATACTGAAACGGAAATCGATCCGGAGATCCTAGACTGGATGGCTTTCGCGAAGCAGAAATTGATGGAAGTCGTAGATTTGAAGCGTATTGCTGAAGGTAATGCCGGGAATCTATTAGAGACTAACACGCAAGCAATTAACGGAAGGCGCTCATCTGCAAAGGTTCATCAGCAGCGGGTCAAAGATCGGGTGTCATCTATTTCCGATGCAGATTCAAACCGTAAAAGTGCTTTTCCAATACGTCAAAAACTGCAGCATAACCGTTTTAAACTGCCTCTTTACCCAACTACTACCATCGGCTCCTTCCCACAAACGGACGACATTCGTCACCTAAGATCTCAGTTCAAAAAGGGTAATCTGAGTCTGGAAGAATACGAAAGGGCAATTGAAAAGGCAACGATAGAAGCTATTCGCTGGCAGGAGGAGATTGGTCTAGACGTTTTGGTGCATGGAGAATTCGAACGAAATGATATGGTCGAATACTTTGGAGAACAACTGAATGGATTTCTTTTTACTAAGAATGGCTGGGTTCAGAGCTATGGTAGCCGTTGTGTCAAACCGCCGGTCATTTATGGGGATGTGAGCCGTCCGTCGGACATGACGGTCAGATGGAGTCAGTTTGCTGCCGCTCAGACCAACAAATTGATGAAAGGAATGCTGACCGGTCCCGTCACTATTCTGCAATGGTCCTTCGTCCGGGATGACCAGTCACGGGAGATCACAACCAATCAGATTGCCCTGGCGATCAGGGATGAGGTCGTAGCGCTTGAACAGGCAGGCATCCATGTGGTACAGATTGATGAACCGGCTATCCGGGAAGGCCTGCCCTTACGTAA
>JBMDWN010000300.1:0-19721 GCA_048595275.1 Olivibacter sp.
GACGATCGAGCTTACCGAGTCTGATCTTTCGCAACTGGAAAGCATCGTGCCTTTAGGTACCGATACAGGCTCTCCCTACGATGAGTTTAGTATGGGTTTAATTGATTAATTTCGTTTATGAACGCGATTAACTCCCTGTCAGAATTTCATCGATTGCTGTCCTTGCCAGAACCCCGCCACCCGTTGGTGAGCGTAGTCAACCTGGCGGAAAGTGTTTTTTTGCAAGATGAGATTTGGAAAGGTTTCGTCAACCGCTTTTATTGCGTAGCCCTTAAACGCGAAGCCAAAGGCAAGATCCGCTACGGACAGCAACATTATGATTACGATAAGGGCGTGTTGAGTTTTACTGCGCCGAACCAGGTGCAACAACTGGACCTGCAAACGATGGAATGCGGGTCCGGTTATCTCTTAATATTTCACCCGGACTTTCTGTTACACCATACCCTGGCGAACAGCATTCATCAATACGGATTTTTTGATTATGCTGTTAACGAAGCACTCCACCTGTCGGCCGAAGAAGAAGATGACCTGATCACCACCCTTCACAGAATTGAGAAAGAGTGTCAGCATATTGATAAGCATACCCAGGAGATTATTTTAACCCAGATCGAGAGCCTGTTGAAATACTCCGACCGTTTTTACGAGCGTCAATTCCTAACCCGCAAGAATAATAATTCAGCCCTGCTGACCAAGTTTGAGCAATTGATCGAAGAGCACTTCCAAAGCGACATTAAGGGATTGCTCACGGTGCAGCATGTTGCTGTCCAGATGAATCTTTCGCCCAACTACCTGAGCGACCTGCTCCGGGTCCACACCGGGCAAAACACCCAGCAGCATATTCATGAAAAGCTGATCACTAAAGCCAAAGAAAAGCTTTCTACCACCAGTCTTTCGGTCAGGGAGATCGCCTACGCCCTGGGCTTTGAACACGCGCAGTCCTTTAGCACGCTATTCAAAAAGAAGACGAATTTGTCACCGCTTGAATTTCGTCAGGCTTTTAACTGATCACAACTAAGCGAGCTAAAGTTCACGCTTCTTAATCTTGGAGGCGGCAGCATCCACATCAAAATTGTCGAAGTCTGTCAGATGCTCAATAGATAAAAGCGCTTCACTTGTCAGATGATTTTTTCTAAGAATCGATATTATTTCATCGTCGTTTCCCATCAGGTCTCCTTCTGATATTACGTTGGAACGGATTGCCTGCTGAAGTAAAGCGGCTAAACGGTGGTTGGCATATAGATGTTCAGGTTTACGAAAGTAATGCGTATTGAGTTTTTTGAAGATTTCTCTGAACCATTCCATTGCTGCCTTTTCGGAACAAACTATACGACCGTCACGGACATCAAGCTGATTGATAAATGATTGGATCTCCTTTAAGCTAATCCAACCAACCTTAAAGGAATCCCGCAGTGTGTAATCAATCCGATCGGCGCAAAGATTGGGATAAGGTTGCTCCAGTAAACTATAATTGTCCGTTAGGAGTTCTTCAACTTTATAACCATATCTAGACAAAATATCCGGAATGGAAGAGGCATTTATAAAGTCCGAAAATATTTGTTCGTGATAGTCTTCTTCCTTCCGATTAAAGACATAGTCCGTAACATGAGAGAAGGCCGTATGAGAAACATCATGCAGCAATGCGGCTATTTGCTCTGCTGTATTCCCTCCAAAACGTTGAACCAGGAATGTCACGCCTATGGAATGCTCAAATCTGGACTCTTTGATCGACGGGTTCACTAGAAAAATGGCTCCCCCCTGATGAATTTTTTTTAAACGCTGCATTTCGGAAGAGGCAATCAGGGCGTCAATAACCGGCGACATCTGAAACTTTCCATATAAAGGTTCGTCAATTATCATACGAATAGTTTTAACAATCATTTTTTGATCGAAATCAATTTAATGTATTCTCCCGTTATTATTACATGTTTTTTCTCCGATTAGAGGTTCATATTTTCTTAGTTCTTCAAACGTTAGCAAACCACTACTGTCCGGGTAAATTTGAGTTGGCACAAAAAAGTCGTTCATTGCTTTTCCAGGAGGTGTTTTTCTGTCTATGGTCCATAGCATGGTCATGTCCGAAAGATCTTTGAATGACGTTGATCTCCATTTGTTAGGCTATCCCATTTCACGGCTGGATTGTCCAATGGCGTTCTGGGATTCTCCCGGAAAATATTTAAGCAGAACTTTCCTACTCATATTTCCTGATGATGACACTTCTTGCTTTTCCACTGAAATCACCATTCACTCCTTTTAAAATTGTCCCCATTTCTGCTTATTTTTAACATTAAACCATGCAATTCCATCGCTTCAGCATACCGCTATTTTTTGCTATCTGGAACAAACGTAGGGCGCTTTTTGGACGGAAAAAAGCCCCCGGAGACGACTGGCTCATTGTGGCCCAATAGCTCCGATAATCTGTCCCATTGTAACCCTTTAGCCGGCCCACATCCGGGTCAGCTCCACACCAGATCCAGTCCGCTGGCGATTCCGTACCGATAACGCTCCGATTCCCGTCCGAAAATTAATCGGACGGGAATCGGAAGGAATTCAGAAAAAATTCGGAAGAAACTCGGACGGCGACCGAAGCAGGGGTTAATCTGGTCCCTAGCTGAACCAGGGAAAAACAGAAGGTGTAAGAAGATCAGAGCGACCGGTATTCCCGATGAAACTGCTCCACATCCCCGTCGGAAAAAAGGCGGCGGCCTAACGTTCGGCCGCTGATATCTATGCGGTCCATCACGTAATCAGCGTCTATGATCACTTCACTTCCGGCACCTCTAAGCACATCACTGAAAAGACTTATCGTGGTAAATTACCTTTTTCGGCTGTCCGGTAAAAATGAACGGTAGCGTTTATATAGCTTTTGGTAGATCTCACCGAAGACTTCGCTACCGCCCCTGCTGTTGGCCTCGGCCAGGGCACTCCTGCAGGGAAAGTCTTTCAGTTCCAGATGCCCGATACGCCAGCGGCTGGATTCCTGGATCAACTCAGACTAAAAGCGGTTGCTGAGGGCAGCCAAATTTGCACGGGAATACCTTCACACCGGATTTACCGCTATCCGGGATCTGGGAAATTCAGGGTACTATCTGGATAAAGAGGTGGCTTCTGCTATCCGAAATGGATATATTAACGGCCTCAGATGTTTTGCTCCGGTCCGATTATCAGCGCGATGGACGGACAATTATATCAACTACCGTATAAAAACCAGCAGACCATTACCGTGGAATACCGCACGGTTTCCGGGGTGGAGGACGCCATGCAGGCGGTCAGGGAACATGCCAACAATATGGTTGATGTAATCCAAATTGTGGTCTTCGGAGAGCGGATGGGACTTACAAATGAAGAAATGAAAGCTATTGTAACTACGGCGCATGGCCTGGGTAAAAAGGTGACGGCCCATAGCATAGGCGGCCCGACCATGATGGATGCTATTGATGCGGGAGTTGATGGTTGATGCGGGAGTTGATGGTATTGAGCATGGCTACTGGATTGAAGATTCGGTATTGAAAAAGATTGCCGCCAATAATGTGTATCTTGTTCCTAACGATCCATCCGTTCAAGGTTATATCAACATCTTGAAATCGCAGAATCAAACTAGCTTCGATACCCCTGGCGATCCGTAAAGAACTGGCGCCGCTGAAAGAGCGTCTTGGTCGAGCAAAAAACGAGAAGATGCTTCTGGTAGCGGGATCTTAGAAAATATCATTTATCCAAGGTTACAAAAAAACTAAGTTTACTCCTGTTGGCTCCGGCCCATGCAACTCTTCGAAGGTGATCTTGTTTTGAATTTTAACCGGGCGGCCCAAACGGGCGGACTCATAAATAGCTTCCATCAAAAGTTGATCCTGCAACCCTTCCTCACCTGGTGTAAAAGGTCTTTTATTGTGTAAAACGCAATCGGAGAAATGATCCATTTCTACCGAGAATTGGTTTGTCTCCGGAATATTCAATTGCTCTTCATAAGAAATTCCACCTTCCGTAGAGGCCCGTTGCATTTTCTGCCCGTTGTAGGCATAGGCCTTATCCATGTTGTACCACCCCGTTTCACACAGTATCCGAAGCTGTCGGCTATCGTGGACATTATAGTGTGTAGCACACTGGGCTATCAACCCATTTGAAAAACGCATTTGCCATGAGGTTAATTCTTCTACCTCCCGGAACAGTGGGTTTCCGGGCGTACTGTACGTATAGGCAAAAACTTCCTCCGGTTCCTCCTGTAAAATGAAGCGCAGCGTGTTCGGGCAGTACAGTCCTATATCTGGAAGCGCACCACCCCCCGCCAAACTTTTTTATGCCGCCAGTGATCGGGATTCGCACTACTTTGGTTGTTAAATGTTTCGATGAGCTTTGGCATACCAAAGGTTTTCTTCTGAATCAATTCCCGTAGTTTTCGGTGGTGCGGCTGGTATTGAATGCGGTATGCAACCATAAGCTTCACTCCCGCTTCCTTGCAGGCAGCGATCATCTCCCTGCACTCGCCTGAAGTATTGGCCATGGGCTTTTCGCAGAGAATATGCTTACCTGCCCGTGCTCCTCTTATTACAAATTCCTTGTGAAGGCCGTTAGGCAGTACAATGTAGATCACATCCACCTTCGGATCGTCCCTAAGCTTATCGTAATCTTCATAACTATATTGGTGAGCTTCGGTTATACCGTACTGCTGGCCTACTTTTTTAAGCTTCGCAGGACTTCCGCTCACCAGTGCCGCTAACTTCGATTTCTCGCAGGCAGCCAATGCAGGCAGCAATTCTTCCAGGCTCAGGTGACCAAGCCCCACAATGGCATAGCCAATTCTTCGATCTGGATCCAAGGGCGTTGGTGGCGGCCCTGTGGAAGGATCGACGGAAGACTTCCAGGCCTCCAATTCAATCGGCTCCTCCGGTTCCGGCGGGATCTTCGCCGGGTGTGAAATAGCTTTTAGACGTTCTTGAGCTAATAATTCCGAGGAGATGCCCACCGATAGGGCGCTGCCGAGAACTGATTTTCCCGTCCGGGATAAAAAACTTTTACGGCTGATGTGCTACTTCTTCATATTTGTATCGCTTATTATTCAACACTCGTGGTGGATAATCGTTTACCCGAGTCATCATTAGAGGTACGTAGGTCTGATTAAACAGATCATATAAACTTTTATTTTTATCTGCTGTTTGAATCACATCACAGCAAATAATCTCTAAACATGTCTAGAATCTTTTTTTTTCAGGGTAGGGGATTAGCAATGGTCCTATTCGCTGCATTATTACTACTGAACGGCTATTGTCGAGCCCAAACAGACACTATAAGCCTAAAAAAGCAGTTTTGGCTCTTTAACCCAACACCTGAATCGTTGATGAGAGATGAATTTGGAGCAGATCGGCCTGACGAGACGGAATCACCCTACACGATCGATGCCGGACACTTTATGTATGAAGCGGATGTATTTAGGTATAACCGGGAAGTTGATGATGATGCTTCAAAGAAACAATACCTCTTTCATCAAGCTAATTTGAAATTCGGGTTAACCAGTGCCTTTGACTTTCAGATCCTAATTCAAAGCTATGGCATTCAAACAGACCAAAGTATATCCTCAGGTCTTCAAACACGACGTGAGGGGGTTGGTGACGTTAACCTCAGGCTCAAGCGAAATCTGTATGGAAACGACCACGGAAATTTAGCGGTTGGTGCGATGACCTATGTCAAGGTACCTACAAGTCGGTTTTCTGACAACCAGGCTTGGGAATGGGGTCTTATATGCCCGGTTGAAATAAAACTCCGGAATGGATGGAAGTTAGGGCTTCAGCTGGAAGGCGATCGATTAAAGGATGCTGATGGAGATGAGATGCATACGGAGCTCCTACAATCGGCCGTTATCAGCCACCACCTGTTTAAAAATTTTGTTGCCTATGCAGAAACTTATTACACGTACGACTTTAAAGCGCATGAAATAAAGAATTACCTGAATGCTGCTTTGCAATTTGAAGCATCCAAAAAACTAATGTTCGATGCTGGTATCTACCACGGTATTAAAAACGCGGCATCTAAGTCTTATTTTTTTGGTGTTATCTTAGAAATATAGTGGCGCGTGCCTGAGGCCCAAGGCCGTGATTTATTCCGAAGGTTGGAAATGGTGAAGCGTCCATACCAGGGCTAGTAAAGTAAGGACGAACTTCTGAACTCTTGGAAATTCTAAAACACGGAACACTCAATGTTTACTTTTAACAAAGGGCAAGGCATGAAAAGGAATAATAAGGGAAGGGCGAAGAAGGCATAGATCGTATCGGCTCAATATAGCTCGAATTTTTGTAGCAAGAACATTTTCCAGTGTTACTGGTTGCCTAATAGGGCGCCTGTAGAGGAGATTATAAAATGATTATCAATGACACAAACGGAAAAATACGAAGCAGTACTGATTCATGCAGCCCGGGTGGATAACGTAGCCGTAATCGATGAATTGATTACGCTAGGAGTAGCGGTGAATTGCCGGGACGAAAAAGGTTATACACCGTTTATCATCGCGTGCTATCATGACCGCCTGAACGCGGCTATAGCATTGCTCCTTCATGGGACAGATATTAATGCCTGCGATGCCGGGGGGAATACAGCCTTAATGGGTGCCTGTTTTAAAGGACATGACCGCATAGTAGAAATGCTTATCCTCCGCGGCGCAGACCTAGACAGCCGGCACGGCAATGGCGGGACAGCTCTGATGTTCGCCAGTATGTTCGGGCGTAACCAGGCCCTGAGGTCTATGTTACACGCAGGTGCAGACCCGGAAATACGCGATTCGCGGGGATTCAGTGCGGCGGATCATGCCCTGCAACAAAACAACATTGAGGGCTATCAGATCCTTAAAGCGCAGTGAAGGCCTCCAATCGGACAGCCCCTAAGCAGGGACCATCCGTTTTTCTTCCAGGTGCCACACGCGGTGTGCAGCAACTGCCTTCACAAAGGCTTTCACCGCTTTCTCATCTATAGGCCCAATCAGCAATCCCGCATCGCCTTTGGCTTCCAACTGTGTTTTAGATAAAAAGCCTGCTTTAGCGTCGCTGGAGATCAGAAGGGCTTTACAGTGTTTATACGCCTGGTTTACAAAATGAAGCGCGTTGGGTATGGATGCCAAACTGGTAATACTATCCTTACCTCCAGGCACACAAACGGCGTCAAAAAGCACAGAATCCGCCGTGAGAAACGCGTGATCTGGCTGAAGGCCTTTTCCTTTATCGGGCTGAACCTGCTGAAGACTCGGAGCGATAAACTGAACTATCGCCTGTTCTGATTCCATTTTCTTTTTGAGCATATCAGCCTCTTTTCTGCTGAATCCATCGGCAATCAGTACCGCGATTTTACGTGCCTTAGCAAAAGATTTTACTGTATTTTCCATACTTAGCGCGGCCGATGGCGAAATCTCCGTACTGGCTTCTTTGGACTGGTAGGCTTTACTATCTCCATCTGCCGGAACAGCCATGTTCAGAGATGGTGATGAGGCTGATACCGATAAGCCCAGATTTTGGGCCACCTGCTCCTGTAGTTGAGGATCAATTTTGCCTAAGAGCTGGACTACCCGCTCCCGGATGGATTGCTGTTTCACTTTGCCCAGTTCAAAGGAAAGTGCCTGAACCATGTGCGTTTGCTCTGGAGCAGACTGGCTTAGATAAAATAAGCGCGCCTGACTAAAATGATCGAAGAAGCTCTCGCTCCGGCTTCTTATTTTGCGGGCATCTATTCGTTCGCCGTAAGAGGTATAACCACCATCCCGCTGTGCAACTTGCTGCGGACTGTTCTGATTGATAAGGTTTGGGTTGTAAGCCGTTTTACCTGCGTTGATGCTTTGTCGCATATATCCATCCCGCTGGTTATTGTGCACGGGCACGATGGGCCGGTTAATCGGAATCTCCTGAAAATTTGGACCACAAAGGCGAATCAACTGTGTATCAGTATAGGAAAACAGGCGGCCCTGCATAAGCGGATCATTCGTAAAATCAATTCCCGGCACGATATGTCCAACGTGAAAGGCTACCTGCTCAGTTTCGCTAAAATAGTTCTGCGGGTTTCGGTTCAGCGTGAGCTTTCCTACGCGTTGCACAGGAACCAGCTCTTCAGGCACCAGTTTGGTCGGGTCTAGCAAATCAAAGTCGAATTTATGCTCATCTGCTTCGGGAATAATTTGAAGCCCTAGCTCCCATTCCGGAAAAGCACCGCTTTCGATCGAATCCCAGAGGTCCCGACGATGAAAGTCGGGATCTTTTCCGGAAATCGTCTGCGCTTCGTCCCAGCTTACGGAGTGTACGCCGAGCAGTGGTTTCCAATGGAACTTCACGAAATGGGAATTGTCATCCGCATTTACCAGGCGGAAGGTGTGCACGCCGAAGCCCTCCATCATGCTGTAGCTTCTGGGGATCGCGCGGTCACTCATTGCCCACATGACCATATGGGCAGCTTCCGGTAGGGTAGATATAAAATCCCAAAACGTATCGTGAGCGGATTGGGCCTGAGGAATCTCATTATCCGGCTCTGGTTTGACCGCGTGAATAAGATCAGGAAACTTCAGGGCATCCTGAATGAAGAAAACGGGCATATTGTTTCCCACGAGGTCGAAATTTCCTTCCGCGGTATAAAACTTCACGGCAAAGCCTCTTACATCCCGGGCTAAGTCTGTGGATCCACGGGATCCGGCAACAGTGGAAAAACGAACGAAAACGGGCGTCTCTGCGGCGGTATCGTTAAGAAAAGCTGCTTTGGTATATTTTGAGAGGGACTTATAAAGCTTGAACGTGCCATGCGCGCCCGCTCCCCGAGCATGCACAACCCGTTCCGGTATCCGTTCATGATCAAAATGCGTGATCTTTTCTCTCAATATGAAATCTTCGAGTAGTGTAGCCCCCCGTTCTCCGGCTTTCAGTGAATTCTGATCGTCATTTATTTTTACTCCGTGGTTGGTAGTCATCTGCTGCCCGGCATCGGAAATACTGAAATCTGAAAGCTGTTCAACCTTCCTGTTCGCGGGCTGTTCGGCGCTGTGCTGGTCTACAACGGGCTCAGTACCCCGTTTAGACTCCGTTTTTGTTTTATTAGCCATAGTCGAGTTAGTTTGTTGTGTTGTTCTGTTACACCAACTACATATCTGTTGGCTATTTGTTCATTTACAACTGTATATCGATAACCACATATCAAAACGCAGGATTTTACCGGAGGCGAACTGTATTTAGATAATAAATGATACTTTTGCAGCTTCAATTATTCGATAAACAAAACAACTCGAATTTCATGCTTTTACTTTCTTTCCGGCGTGCTACGACCATAGCACGTCCATTGTTTACTTCTGGGCTTTTAATCATTTTCTGTGGGATCCTTAGTGGTGCATATGCTCAGGAAGTACAGCGCGATGTTACGGGATGGTTTTATTGGGAAAACGAGGTACAGTTGAAAGATAATTGGAAGATTCGGTCCGACATTCATTCACGTTCCACGGACCAATTTGAAAAGTTGGGCAATCTTCTCCTCAGGGGCTGGATCGATTATTCCATATCTGACTTTTCCTTTGGATTGGGATATGTTTACCTGGGTAGCTGGGATGACGACACGGGCTGGCCTAAAGATTACTTCGGAGAGAACAGACCGTTTCAGCAGGTCCAGCATGAATGGAAGATAAACGATCACCTTAAATCAAGCCAGCGAATCCGGCTTGAGCAGCGATTTTTTAATGCTCCAATGCTACCAGACTTCTCGCTGCGCAGCCGCTATTCTGTAGATTTAAAGTATGAGTTTGCTTCGCCTATACTCCGTCAGAACTACCTTTTTGTAGAAAATGAGTTTTTTCTGAATATGGTTGGACAATCCTTTTCCGGAGGCAGACTCTTTGAACAGAACAGAGTGTACCTCGGGTATGGATTCAATCCGAAGGGCCGCTATGAAATTGAGCTTGGCTCTTATTACGAATACCAGCATGATGCCCTGTTTCGGGATAACTATACGACAATGCTTCAACTTAAGCTAAGGACTTCCTTCTAAGCCAAAGGCTGTTTCCGGCGCCTTCATTAAACGTGTCAAACGCTGAACAGAATTATTAGCGGGGAGACAGTTATCCGGATGAACAGCACTAAGCATTTATATTCGACTTAAATCGTAACCCGTCCGCCGGTTACCGGAACGGTAGCCCCAGCGATGTAGCTGGCTTCATCGCTAGCCAGAAATACAAAAACCGGCGATACTTCGACAGGTTGCCCGGGTCTGCCCACTGGCGTGTTTTCTCCAAAAGTTTCATAGTTCGGCATGGTCGATGGAATCAGCGGTGTCCATATCGGTCCCGGCGCAACGGCATTAACCCGTATTCCCTTCCCGTCTTTGAGCAGCGACTGCGCTAAATTTGCGGTAAAGTTCTGTATGGCGCTTTTTGTAGACGCGTAGTCCATCAAATGCGGAGTTGGATCGTAAGCTTGTACAGAGGTTGTATTAATAATGCTGCTTCCAGGGGGCATGTGGGGAATGGCTGCCTTTGACAGATAAAACATGCTGTGTATGTTGGCGGCATAGGTATGCTCCCACTGCTCCGTAGTTATATCTTCAATGCCCTTTTGAGTCATTTGATAGGCTGCGTTGTTGACCAGAATATCAAGGTGACCCATGGCTTCCAGCGCTTTATTAACCAGCTCGCTGCAGGTCTGCGGCTTGCTTAGATCGCCTTTGAAGCAGATTGCTTTCTGTCCAGCTTCTTCCACTAGTGCAGCGGTATTCTCAGCATCTTCTTCTTCCGTATCGGACAGATAAGCGATGACGACATCCGCCCCTTCTCTGGCGAAAGCGATGGCCACCGCGCGACCGATGCCTGAATCGCCTCCGGTAACAACAGCCTTTCGACCGCTAAGCTTTCCGGTACCCTTATATGATTCTTCACCATGGTCGGCTTTCGGCTCCATGTCTTTTTGTTTTCCTGGGGGCTGGAGCTCTCTCTGTTGCTTAAATGGGGGAACCGGGTATTTATCCTGCGGGTTCACCAATTTCTTTTTGTTGCCTTGCATAACGTTCTATTTGAAATACGTGTTATTTTAAAACATCGTTTGAAAGCAAATGTTCGAAGCTGTCAAGCTGGTAAGCCTTGATTTATCCAGACAAATCGGCATCTGGGTTGTAACCGCTACCTCCAAAGCATACCTCGATTGCTTGCAGCCTGAATAGCTTCATCCCCATTTGGGATGACGGGTATTACTCCCGGACTATTTTCGGAAATGGGATCTACATTGTATTTATTGCCGTCTGCAGGTATAATCTTTAGCCGCCAGATAGCGCTGAATGTTCCGGAGGGCGTGTAGTCTGTACCCACCAGCAGGTAGTTTCCATCCGGTGAAAACTCCGGAAGCACCTCCCTATCGTTGCTTTCGGTCACCTGTACGAAATTGTTACCATCTATATCCATCATGTAGACATGCTTATTTGCAGTTAACGCTATTTTGGTGCCGTCAGCATTTACCGTAACATCTCCCCAATCTTCGTAATTCATCTCTTTCACTAATTTGCCATTGGTATAAGGCGGGTCAAGCCTGATGATAGACGACTTGTGGGTGAGGAGAAGTGAATTTCCCGGAAGCCAAACGATTGTTGATCCTCGCTCTGGTTTTTCGCCGTCTATAGCATCAATATGTCCTAAAAGTGATCCATCGGCGTTGAGCAGTACCCACCCGGCTTCAAATGTAGGAGCTATGGCGATTAGCGTCTTATCGTTTGACAGTACACCTGAATGAAAACCACTGCCGCCATTCAGCGGAGTATAATCAAACTGATTCACAATTTCACCGGTGGCCATGTTACTGATCACGAAGGTGATATCGTCATTCCAAATACTGGTTTTGCTGGCGGTAAGAACCCATTCCTTATCCCTTGAGATGTCCCATCCGTTACGTTTGGAGTCGCTGGACAGGAATGTTGCTTTAACGCCTGTCTCCGTATCAATAGATAAGGTGCCTTCGTCTGCCCAATCGAAATACAACATCCCTTTTAGATTTGACGGTATGATGGAATCAGGATCAGGACCGTCTTCTTTGGAACAACTGAAGAAGAGGAGCACTACGAAAAAGTAAGCTATTGTTTTCATATCTTGAATCATTTGTAATGTGCAAGCTATGAATTAAGCAGATTATATCTTATCCACGAAAACCAGTATTTTTCAGACTAATTGAGGATTGGAATTAGTTCCAAGCATACCCAATTCCCAATCCGAACCATGGGATTTTGCTACCATCTACTGTATTGAACAAAGGTGCCCACGTGACTTGGAAAGCAACACCTTTTTCTATTGGTCGGAACCGATAACCAATTTCCGGAGCGAATACCGCGTTGCTGTAATCTGAGAGATTGTTATTGTCTTTTATAACAGGAAAGGTGGTCGTGAAACCGATAAGCAACGCGGAACGCGCTTGCCCGTATACATAGTTAATTCCTACCGGAAAGGCGGAGATCCAATCGTCATCGCCCACAAACCCGGTGTTGGTATAACCAATTCTTGCTCCGAAACCTTCCCGACTTTCTTTTTTGAAACGCATATCAAAATTAGCAGATACTAACAAGCCGCTCCCTAAGCCCTCCGCAAAGGCGAATTTCTGACCTTGTGCAGAGGCCGTGTCGGGTTTGAACAGTATTGCAAACAAAAAAACAAGTAAGAATAAACTTTTTCTAAGGTTCAAGTTATGATGCATAAAGTGTCTATTTAATTAGGGGCGTTGGAGCTTCCGAAGATAGAAAAATTGAGCGGATTTTATGATAATCTTTCACGTAACAGTGAGATAACCAGAAAGAGCTGCTAACTTGCTAGGATTCGGAGCTTAGTGCACACATATCGGTCTAAAGGAATAAAAACCTTTTAATTGCGGACGTGTTTTTAACGAGAAACACGCACAACGATGAGTAAGAAAAAATTAACAGATACAGAACCAGACAATAAAATCAAGAAAAAGCCGCAGGTTAATGAACCCTTAACTAAACCGGATGATGGTGAGCATAGCGATGCCGATTATGACTCGGATGCGGAGGGAAGGCCTACCGGTAAGCACATTTAGAGCTTAAATGAAAGACGTTAAATTCGATAAAGCCGATCCTGCAAAGTCTGAAGATCATCCGTACAACCGATCTTCAGACCCGGAACCTACTGCGTTTGACCGATGGGCGAAATATTTTGTGATTTGTTTCGGCGTAGCATTTCTCCTGCTTCTTGGGTACGAGGTATATCAGGGGGGTGATTTCCTGACCGTTTTGGGAAATATGCTCAGCACGCTTCGACAGGTATAATCGTATCGACTTTAAACTGCGCCTTTTGGGAGGGAATATTACTACCCCCTCTCAAAAGGCGTCTCTGGAAAAGATCCGGTACGGTCGACATTTGCTTCACCGCGGTCGGAGGACAAATTCATACTTCCTTTTTCCTTCGAATGCTCATCTGGTACTCTACCTAGTTTCCTTCCCAGGCGTTCGTTGAGCGTCTCCTGATGCTTGTCCACTTTATTCTTCTGTCTTCTGTTCATCGTATTAGTTTAAGGCGCGAATATTATTTCCCCAGTTTTTGGACATGCATTAAATGCTCTTTAATAACCGTTAAGGTTTCACCGGCAAAGCCTTTTACGGAAGGCTCTTTAGCCGAATGAACAGCTGATTCATATAGATCAACTGCCTGACGGTGATTTTCAACCATTTGTTTTGCGTAAGCACGATCAAACGCTTCACCTGACAGACCGGACAGGGCTTGTATGTTTTGCTTCTTATCTTCGGGAAGTTCAGCAGGAATAGCATAATCGAGATCTTTCGCAACCTTGCTCAGATTTTCATTTGCTATGTTATGGTCCTTAACCATTTGCTCTCCAAAGGATCGCACCTTCTCGTCATTTCCTTTCTCTTCGGCAAGCTTTCCTAACGCTACTTCGGCCATTCCGGCTTCTGCCGCTTTTCTGATAAAAGCGCTATCGCTGATGACACCAGCACTTTCCTCCCGAAGGCTGTCTGCTGCTTCTTCATCAAAGTAATCTGTGGTATTGCTTCTCCTGCGATCTTCTTCCGCCGTCTCATTGCTTTGGTTGCATGCTGTAAAGCTTATCGCAGCCGCGATGCTTACGATAGGAATAATCTTCTTCATAGCTTTTATTATAATAAACAGATTCTGTCTTCATCGGTTTTAGTCTTGGTAAGTGAATTGAATATAAGCCTTCAGCAGGTTATCCTGAATAAGAAATATTTAATATATTCAGAAGTTTTTTAACCAACCACCAAACAAGGCATGCCCATCGGCTCAGCACACATTTTTAAAAAGGGCGTCTCATGGTTAATACTGATAATTTGCAGCGTATTATGTGGGGTCACCTTTGCTCAGGAATTCAGGTATGAAATCAAGGGAACCATAGTCGATGAAGCCGCTGAGCCCATTATATCCGCCACCGTCTCGCTGCGTAATACCAATCAGAAAATCATCGCTTATGCGGTAACCGATAGCTTAGGCAAGTTCCGCCTGCAATTCAACGAAAGCGATGCTCAATATTTGATGAAGGTACAGCATTTGGAGTATAGCGAATATCAGATGTTGGTGAAGACATCAGGCAGCAGCGATTTCGGAAACATTCAGCTAACCAAAGGCGAGCATGCTCTTGAAGCGGTGGAAATAAGGGCAAAACGGAATCTGATCGAAGTCGATGGCGGTACCATAACCTTCAACGTTGAAAATTCAATCGGGGCACAAGATGTTTCTGCGCTGGAAGCGTTAAAACGGGCACCGGGCGTGTACGTTGAAAATGAAAGGGCTATCACCCTGAATGGCAAAGGAGGAGTCCAGGTACTGATCGATGGCCGCCAAACTTATCTGTCTGGTAGCGAATTGGCCGATCTGCTCAAGTCCATCTCATCCAATGATCTCAAGTCTATTGAAATCATCAACAGTCCCACAGCAAAATTCGAGGCATCGGGGTCTGCAGGCGTCATCAACATCAGAACGAAAAGAAATCAGATCACGGGCCTGAATGGAACCATAACGAGCACCGTTGCCTACGGCATCACTCCAAAACAACTGCAGAATATGTCGGTTAACTATCGGAAGGATAGAATAAACGTTTTTGGAAGTTATAACCATACGCTTGGCTATTACAATTACGTCTACGGATCTGACCGGTCTCAAAGTGGGAGGCTATATAGTAGCCACACCGATGACGTCGATAAAAGGCAAAAGATGTCGGCCAGGGTGGGTTTGGACTATTTCCTGAACGAGAAGAACACCATCGGATTTCTTGCCAATGGAAATTTTATACTGGGAGGTGGTTTGACCGACACCCAAACGGAAATTAGTAGCTTACCATCTAATGTTTTGGAAGAAAAACTGGATGCCGTAAATGACTACTACGGCCAAGGCACAGGTCGGTATAATTTCAACTTTAACTACCGATACGAAGACACCTTAGGGCATACACTGAATGTGAACGCCGATTACGGCCTGTTCGACAAATGGAACAAAAACCTGCAGTCCAACACCTACAGAGACAGACAGGGACGTATAAAAGAGGACAACCTGAACCGGACTTTGAACGATATCGATATTGGTATGAAAGGCGTCCAGGTTGACTACACCACAAGTTTAGGGAAGGCTGTGGTTGAAGCGGGCCTTAGGTATTCCCGGGTTGGTTCAGCAAATGACTCCCGCTTTTTCCACGTGCTGTCTGCAGGCGATAGTCTGGACAACCGGCGCTCCAACAATTTCAATTTTACCGAAACGATTTCAAGCGCATATATGGATTATAAACGGAAGATCAATGCATGGTCTTTCCAGGTAGGTTTACGCTTAGAGCTGGCCCGCTCGGAAGGACTTCTATTATATGAAGGGGAGGCAGAAGAAATGAATAACCGGATCAAACGAAATTTCACCAACCTCTTCCCTTTCCTCTCCGTTACCAGGCCGCTTGGCCGGAATCAGAACCTATCCCTGTCATACGCTAAACGGATAGAGCGGCCTGCCTATCAGGACCTCAATCCGTTTATATACATGCTGGACGAACTTTCGTTCTGGCAAGGGAATCCATTCCTTAATCCGGAACTGACCCATCGACTCACGGCGCTCTATTCCCGGAAAAGCTCGACAGTAATAAACTTCAACTTCGCCTATTCCGATCAATTTAACGCAAAAGTGACCGACACGCTGGAAACGGAGAAAATTGTGATGATCAGCAGAAACGTCGGCACGCAGAAACATTGGTCGCTGGCCGTAACCCATAGCTATTCACCCATTTCATGGTGGGATATAGCATTCAATGGGTTGCTGTATTACGTTCAGAACGATGTATCTTTCGATGAGTACCGGAACCTCAATCTGCAACAGGTTGCCGGCCGACTCAATCTTCTACAATCCTTTCGTCTTCCCTACAAGATGAAAGCGGAGATTGCAGCTACGTATAATTCGAATCGCTTAAGCGGTGCCAATGTATTCAGCAGAGCGATAAGCCAGGTAGATATCGGGCTACAAAAGGCTTTACTGAAAGACAAAGCCTCGTTAAGGATTGCGGTGAATGATGTATATAAGGGGAACCAAATCAGAAGTCATCAAAGTTTTCCGGGCTTCCAATCCCAAAACTATGGCTACTATGAGTCGAGACAGGTACGGATCAGTTTCAGTTATAATTTTAGTAAAGGGCAAACCGGCACTCAACGGGCACGTAAATCTGCATTAGAAAACGAAAGTGGAAGAATTCTATAGTGTTTGAAATAGCCAGAAAGTATTTTGTATACCGAATTGCTTGGACGAATAGCCGTTAGCGTAAAACCAACTTATCTAAAAACGCAAACAGCTTTTCGTTCATGCCGGTGAAGTCGTAAGAACGGATTTCTGAAGCTTTCTGAACGAAGCTGAGGTCGCTATTGTTCAGAAATGCTTCGTCTTCCGCAATCAGCAAGTCAACCACCTCCGGAGTAAGCTCCATATGGCATTGGAAGCCGTAAATTCGGTCCGAATAAGCCACAATTTGCCTCGGACACCCCACACTCGTAGCGAGGACTTTGCTACCGGCAGCCAGACCGGGCATATCGTTATGCCAATGGCCAACAAGAAGCGACGACCCAAAATGATTGATCTTACTGTCGTCCATACCAATAGGCGTCAACTGCACCGGAAAGACTCCGATCTCTGTTTCGGGACTCGGCTCGAACCTGGCTCCAAAAGCTTCACCAATCAACTGTGCTCCCAGACAAACTCCTACAACAGCTTTCCCTGCATCTGCAGCTTTCTTGATCAGCCCTATTTCTGCCAAAGCATCGAAATGCGGGCAGGCTGCTCTTTCCGTGTCCGGACTTTGGGGTCCGCCCATGACGACAAGAAGATCAATTTCATCCAAGGTTTCCGTCAGGGGTTCGCCTGCAAATGTCTTTGAGAAGGAAATGGTGCAATCCCTGCGTTTAGCCCAATCCAGGAAAGCCCCCGGCGCTTCAAAAACCTCGTGCTGTATGAAATGAACGTGCATAAATCTAAAAGTAAGCTTCTTCCAAAGATAGCATTCTCAAAACCTATAGTTTGTATGCAAACTCCTGAAAGTAAGCTTTTGCATTCGTATCCTCTCCGTTGGAGCTGGCATAAAGCCCGATCATAACACCAGTGAATCCACCAGCGACCTCCGTACTCAGGTATCGCGTATCAAGACTTTTGAGTTCCTCGTAAGTCGCAAGATCTTGATTCAGGTAACTGAACGAATAAGAAAGCGGAGTTCCTTTAATACGCAGGCTGACTTTATTCTCAGCCACTACCCGTTCATCCGCGATGTACGAAAGAGAACCGGCAGTCACCCTTAGCTGCAGGGCATATTTCCCGCCTTTCTTCCTGATCAGCAGTTCATAATGATGCGTATTATTCTGGAGCAATGTAAGACCGGCTTCCTCGTTTTCCTGCTCCGAAACCAGCTCCAGCGTTGTTTCCACCGAAAAGTCATGCTCGGTTTGTCGCCTTCCTATGAAACTAACGGCGTCTGCGTCATTGAGGGTAAACGGAGAGGCACTGATTCTCAACATACCAGGTCTTTCCGTGAGCGAATAATGCGATCTGACTGGATTCCGCAGGTATTGCCATTCGTAACCCAGTTTCTCAACATTGAAATTCTTCGGTATTGATTCCGCTTCGAAGGGCTTCAGAGGTAAGCTCGGGCCCTGCATTTCGAGCTGGACGATGCCATTTCCATTAACCTGGGGCCACCCGTCCTTCGGCCAGTCAACCGGTGCCAGAAAGGTCTCTCGTCCCAGAATGTGGTAGTAAGAGTATACCTGTGTAACCCGAAATCCCAGAAAAACAGCCCACCAGGAACTATCGGCAGCCTGGATAAAGTCGGCATGACCAACACCCTGAATAGGGTTTCCCTGCCCCCGTCGATTGCTATGGCTTATTATAGGGTTGAGGGGACATGGCTCGTAAGGGCCGAGCAATGACTTGCTTCTTCCTATTGTGGCGCTGTGAGCGTACTCTGTTCCACCTTCTCCAAGAAGGAGATAGTAATAACCGTCTTTTTTATAGATATGTGGCGCTTCGGGGAAACGCCCACCGGTTCCTCCCCAAACCAATTTTTCGGGCGACAACACCTTTCCGGTGCGGATATCGATCTGGGTAACACGAATTCCCTCGTCACCCTGCGTCACGAAATAGGTAGAGCCGTCATCATCCCAGAAAATATCAGGGTCGATGCTTTTAATGTCTACCCAGATCGGCTCACTCCAGGGGCCTGAGGGATCGTCAGCCGTACAGTAAAAATTCCCCCCGCCCGATACATTTGTGCAGATGACATAGAATTTCCCGTCATGGTACCGCAGGGATGGAGCGTATAGTCCTCCCGAGGCGGGAGCCTTTTCTAGGGGGAGTTGAGAATCCCGGGTCAGGCAATGACCGATCTGCCGCCAGTTGATCAGATCTTTACTGTGGTAAATCGGAAGACCGGGAAAATATTCGAAAGAGGAGGTAACTAAGTAGAAGTCTTCGCCAACTCTACAGATACTTGGGTCGGGGTTAAAGCCCGGTAATATTGGATTTCGAAAGCCGCTTTGGGCTCTTAGAAATCCGGAAAAGAAAACTAAAGCGAAAAGGATAATAAGTACAGTACACTTGCGTATCATAATAAACATGGATATTGGAAACGCAAATGTAAGCGTGGGAAGATGATCTCCGGGGGTCTCCGGTTAACTTTGAAGGGTGTATGCGTTAACCGGCTCTTCTCCGCCTACATCAACCCTGGCAATAAAATAATCTGGGTATGCATCTTTGGATTTTCCAGTACATGTTCAAGTCTGATAACGGATTCCAGATCCGCGTTGGCTTTTCCGTCAAAATCTGAAACCGACCAGCGTTCAGGACTATAGGTTACGCTGTCTTTACTAACCAAAACATTAAATCCTGCATTTAAGAGTCGGCTGAGATGTCCTTCATTCATTACGTAAGTGTGTTTGATGTGTTATACGTATTAAATCAAAAACCCGACCATAATTCTTAAATCTATTAAGATACTGTATATGCCCGGCTGGCCAACTTTTGACTAGTCTCTAAAACAAAAAAGCCTGTAAATAATCATTTACAAGCTTTTCGAGTTTATTGACTTCTGTCTAAGCGGTGAGAGCGGGATTCGAACCCGCGGTACCGTTTCCAGTACGACAGTTTAGCAAACTGTTCCTTTCGGCCTCTCAGGCACCTCACCGTGATTTCGGACTGCAAACCTAATACAAAATTTCAGTATTTCAAATTTAAAATATATCAAAAAACATCT
>JBMDWN010000301.1:0-8344 GCA_048595275.1 Olivibacter sp.
ATCCCCTTCGGAATCACACGCGTACCCAGGGCGTAACGTCCGTTTAAGAGATCATCTCCGTCGATATACAGGTGGCTGATTGCTTTGCCGTTGTATTTGATTGAGCCGTCTTCCGCGACTTCGACTCCGGGCAGGCGACGAATGACCTCTCCAATGCTGCGGTCCATTGCCTGCGCAAAAGAAGCAACATCGTAAGACAGCGTATCGCCCCGCCGGTCTAGCTGTGGGCGGCTTTTTACAGCAATTTCAGATAAGTCAATCGTTTGCTCCTCCAGGGTTAGCACGTAATCTGTTCTGCCCGCTTCGAGCTTAACCTGAAGAGTACGAAAGCCCAGGTGACGGATTTCCAGTTGCTGAGCCTTGGTACGTATAGAGTCCGGAATGCTCAGCGTGAAGATGCCGTCGCCGTTGCTGGTGGTATAAGCCAGTACTTTTCCTTCCGTCATACTCTGAAGGAGGATATAGGCGTTGATGAGCGGGGCGCCGTCCGCGCGGAGCAGTTTGCCCTTGAGGAAAGGCTCTTGGGCCTGCACACTGAACAGTGGCCAACATGAAATGAATATCCAGAGATAGGCCTTCAAAAATTACTTTAATTCTATAGGGTTGTTGGTTATCGTACTTTGTCCTTCCGACGCAGCTTTAAGAACATTAACACTTTTAATTCTCGAGGGATCCATGCCTGAATTATCCTGGAAGCTGTTCCCGCTTAAAATCGGCTGAGGCGTCTCGGAAGCTGGTCTAACTGCGCCACCGGGGCTCTTGGCCCGCTCCTGATGAATTTTCACCATCTTTTCGTAGTCCTTTTTATTCGTTTTAATGACCTGCGGGGAGAGCGTAATGGCATCACCACTTTCGAGGGTTTCAAAGCCAGCGTAAGAAAAAGAAACATCGCCGCTGGCGTCTTTTGCCTCCAGAATCAAACCCGGAAGACCCTGTAATTTCCAGGGGCCGTAAGGAAAAGGAAGTTCAGCCGTGAACCAGGCTATATAAGTTCTCCCACCGTAACTGACATCCGCCCGCTGACACGCATAGCCGCCAACGTTCTTCGATTCGTCCACAAGCTTCCAGTTCAGTGACGGATACTCATCGTTAAAGGAGTACTGTTTCCCGGCGAAAGTTTTGATCTCTTTGAAGTGTTTTTTATCCGGCTGAAAGAAAAAATACCCTCCCATACCTCCTGAAGATGCGGTAATGGTCAGATTTCCGTCGAAAGCCGAATCGTTCATCTGTTCCTGAATCTGTTCACGGCTTCGTTCACCTGCCCGACCCGTATACAGAGAAGCCTCCGCACCGATGTATAAGATTAACTCTTCCTGAAACGGATGAGTCCGGTTAGCGGTGTCATTGACATGGGTAAGATTGTAGTAAGCCTTCGCGATGATGGGGATCTTTCCCTGGGCGCCTGAAAGATGAAAGGTAAACAGCAGCAGCAGGGAAACATAGAAAATCCTATTCATAAAAATCTTTTTTACGAATATAACGTATTAATACGATTAATACGTAGTTCTATGAAAAGATTAGAGGTCGGCTACTGTCAGTGAAGTCAACTGCTCATTTATTTGTTTCCAGAACACCCACAATTCCACGCCTTTGCCAACGGGAAATTCCAGTTCTGACATGGATTTTGTACGCTCAAAAAACTCCAGAGCGGGGGGAAGGGAAACGTTAATTTGGGCAAAGCGTGAAGACAGCTTCTGAATTCTGGCTTTGCATTCGGCAATGTCTTCTTTCTGCAGCGCCCGGTGTAACGCTTCCAGTTCTTTAGCGTTTTCTTCAGCCAGGTAGTGCACCATAGCCAGTAATTCCTCCCGGTCGTCTCCGATATAATCCTGTAATTTCTCAAAGCTGAACGACCGTTCTTTAGACGAGGGTTCGAATCCCTCCGACATGGACGCTTCATCTCCGTAAGGAATGTCCAACAGCTCGGCAATCGTGGCAATCAGCTGCCTTTTATCAATGGGTTTAATGATGAACGCGTCAAAAGACTGCGTTCTGCGTATATCGTCATCCGTCAGCATAACGTCAGCCGAAGAAAGAATGATCTTCGGCATTTTTAAATCCGGAATTTCACGTAGCTTTTCCACAAGCTCTGAGCCACTCATTCCCGGCATCTTATGGTCGAAGATCATCAGCTTGTACGCTCCGGCTTTTTGCCGGAGGAAGTGGAAGGCGCTATTTGGATGATTGAAGACGGTAACCTCAGCGCCATAGTTGCGCAGAAGTTTCTCATAAAGATCTGCAATAAGTTTATCATCATCCAGAACAAACAGTTTTATGCCTTTCAGCCAGTCAGTTCCGGGCTCGTTATCAGGAGATTGCACAGCTTTCACCTCATCCGGCAAGGCCTCGGGCAAAACGAAAGAAAGGGAAAACACCGTCCCCTGCCCGGGTTCACTTTGTACCCTAAGTTCTCCTTGAAAGAGTTCCACGAGTTGCTTCACCAATCCAAGCCCGAGACCAGTACCCAACTGTTTGTTCTTATGGGTTCCGACTTGCTTGTAAGCCTCGAACATGGTTTCCTGCTCTTCTTTTGAGATCCCGGCACCGCTATCTTCTATCTCTATCCGAACCTGCACCTCACCCCCTTGTTTATTCGCCTTGCAACGTAGTGCGATATGTCCATGGTCCGTGAACTTCATCGCATTCTGTAAAAGATTGTACAGAATCTGCTGTAAGCGTCTGAAATCTGCCCGTACGTATATGGCCTCTTCGGGAAAGTCAAAGACAGCTTCTAGTCCTTTTTGAATGATAGCCGGTTCGAAGGAGTTCCGGATGTTGTTCAGTATATCGGTAAGATCGCCCGGCTCTTCACTCAGATCGAGATTACCTGCTCTGATCTTGGCTACATCAAGGATCTCATTCGTCAGTTGAAATAAGTAATCGGACGCTGATTTGGCGGCGACCACGTCCGGATTTCGCTGATCCATCTGATCTATGTACCCAATGACGGAGGTCAACGGTGTCCTGAGCTCATGGCTCATCATATTCAAAAATTTCAATCGCTCTTCCGCCTGTATGTTCGCTTGCTTTTCGCTGATCTCCAGTTGCTTCTGAAATTGGTTGTTGCGATCAATTTCCCTGATGAAACGATATAGCATGATCAGGCCACCAACGATGAAAACCATAACCACCGCAAAGAGGGTGCGTACATATCCGCTTGTTCCCTGACGGATTTCAGAAACGTTGCGCTGAAATTGGTTATAGCTGGCGTTGGTGTAATCGCGAAAAACCCGCTCAAAGGTGCTGTGCATGGTGTTGTTCAGCTCTGCAATTTCGCCTTCCCTGGCCAGAATAATCTGTGAATAGTGATTGAAGTTTTCCCGAATCTGGTAGATGTCTGCGGCAACGGAAAAGAGAACGGAGTCCCGTTCCGCCACTGCAGCTCCCCGGTTGCTTCCGGCCATCTCGCGCTGCGAAACGGTATCCGAGCCCTTGTCGTTATCAGAGAGGAGGCTGTCAACCACTCCCCTGCCTGAGCCGAACAAACGCTGAAAAAAGGTTCGATCGTCCAATGCTTCCAGGTCTTTCCTTAAATCCGGGCTCAATCGTCGCGAGTTGGATATTTCCTGTCGCTGCCGGTTTGTATAGGTATTCATCTCCTGCTGAATGACCACCGAGTCTCTTTTGCTCAGACTTCCTGTATACTGCTTTCCAATCTTATCTTCCAGGTTTCCAACAAACCAGGAGGCGCGTTCCTTTTTCAATTCCCGCACATCCTCATAAAGCCGATCAATCTGGTAAAGCTGAGTAACCAGACTGTCCATTTCTTCAGGTCGCTGGAGAGCAGGAAAGACGGATTTAAAACGATCAACACTGAAACGCAAGGCATTCGCCATACTGTCGATATCGATTCGGTAGGAATTGGTGTCCACATCGCTGTTCAGGCTGTTGATGCGGTTGATGACGATGGAAATTTCCTTGAGGTGGTCAGAACCCTTATCCGGAGAAAGGGATAGCTCCACATCCTTATTGAGCTGGTTATAGGAAACATAAACCAGGTAACCGATTCCGATAAGTACCGCGAAACCGAGGGAAAAGAACAGGACCGATTGAAGCTTGAGATTTCTCAATTAGATTTCCTCCAGTAAGGCCAGGATCTGTTTCGGATTAATGGGCTTCTTCACAAAGCTCGCCGCACCGGCGTCTTTGAACTCCCGGGTCTGTTCGGCCGTCTCATGTCGGCTCATCATGATCACCTTGGCCGCTAAACCCCTGTTCTGAATATAACGCAGAACCTCGATACCGTCCTCATCAGGCAGGAACTGATCGATGAGTGCATATTCCAGGTCCGGATGGCCATCAATGATTTGCTTCGCGCTTTTTGCATCCTGGGTCTCCAGTGCAGAAAATCCATTCGCATTCAGAAACCGGCCAAGAATCTTCAGAAAAACAGCATCGTCTTCAACAATAATTATCTTCTTCATAATATTTTTATTTACGGTTTCCGAAAAGGCTGATGGCGTGCTGATCGATGGCATATGTCGCCATACAGCTCTGCACAAAGCCTTGCAGCAATTCATCAATACCCAGCCCTAATTTTCCGAAGTTACGAATATCATATAAAAGGAGGCGTTCATCATCGTAAGACCAACCGTCACTTTCTTTGACCGAAAGGTTCGTTCCATAGAGATCCCAGGAATTTGCTCCTTCCGGAAGGGGTTTGTTCAGCGGGTACCGGGCCCTCCGGGAATAGGCGGCCAGCGGACGAAAACCTTCTTGCGTATAATGCAGCATGAGTCGGATATCAAAAGCATAGCTCCGGTCTTTCTGATCAGGAATGGTTCCGACGTGGTAAAAACTGGACTTCTCGTCGCTCCCGGGTATATAGTTGCTATAGATCAATTGCTGCACAATGAAAAGCTCCTTCTTCATCGGCTTCAATTCTTCGAGCGCACGCTCCAGTTCCTGCTCATTGGTGATGGTATACACGCCCTGGCCGGCATTTCCTTCCGGAACTTTGATGACCATGCTGTTTTTCATCTCCTTATAATGGTCTGCCAGCTGATGATAGGGAACATTGATTTTCGTTACCGGTTTGTCGATCTCAAGCCCTTGTTCTTTGAATTGCTCATTGAATTTATCGTAGGCTACGGATGCCTCTACCTTATTCCGACCACCGGCCAGACAGGCCTCGATGGGGTTAAGTAAAAGTGTTTTGCTGTTTTTAGGTATACGACTCCAGGGCTCTTGTGTAACGTATCGGAATGCGGCCCTGGCCGGAAGCCAGGTTTCATCTTCTCCCCGGACAAACAGACATCCGTCCTCGAATTTAGCGGGCGCATGCTTGTCGTCTTTATCGAACTTCGCCAGGTATACATCCTCATTAAAAGCATCCGCAATGGTAGAGGCATAACCCACATTTTCCATTGGATTTTTATCGTACAAAACCGCCAGTACGCCCTTTGCAGGATGCTGATCCACGAGCGGTTTAAAGGTTTGCTCGATCAGTCTTTTGTAGCCGCCATGTTCACGATTCATGTCCAGCAGCGGCATGGATTTCTGACCCGAAGGACAAGAATTTGTCTCAATAATGGTCAGCTTTCGCTGTCCGGCTTTATTGGTGATGTGCATCATATCCGTACCCGACCACTGGAAATATTCCGGACGATAGTGCAGAATGTCTTCCAGTGCTTCGGTGGAAATTCCCGGGTTGAGCCGGGCATAACGGCTCACAATCTGCTTATTCGTCAGGTTCAGGAAATAACCCACCAGCGGATGAAGATTGGAATTAATCACTCTCGGATACCAATGCTCCGACGGTTCAAAATCGCCCGGTTCTACCAGGTGCACATTATCTGAAACAGATAACTTCATAAATCATAAAATTAACAATCCACTAAAAAAATTTTACCAGCAACTCATCAATGGCTTCACGCTGCTTAATAAGCATCAGCACGCCACTGACGACCATGGTCACAATAACTATTGTTCTGAAAACAGAATAAGAAATCCTCAGTAAAAGTCTTTTTCCAAAAATGTTTCCAATGATGGACGATAGCCCCAGAATAATCCCGAATTTAAGCACCTCTCCGGTTACGAAACCAAAGTATCCATAGCTCAGAATCTTGGTCAAGTGTAACAGGACCGCATTGGCGCTGCGCGTTCCGATCAGGGACTCTTTAGTCATGCCGTAGTTCAGGAAGGCCGAATTCATGAGAGGCCCTACGCCTCCGATCAACCCTGACAGATAAGAGATCACAAAGCCGATGGGCATGAAATGCCACGCTTTGATGGAACTATTACCCGGACTTGGGGCTTTCTGGAAAAACTGTACAACGGTAAAGACAAGAAATAAACCGATGAGCACCTGAAGGTAATCAGAAGATAAGGCGCTGAAAGACTTTGCACCGAGAAATGATCCGATGACAGTGCTGGGAAAGAGCCATGAAAACAGTCGCCAGTCAATGCTTTTGAAAAACAAAACGACCCGGGAGCTGCTGCTCATCGCGATGCTGATGGTCATGATGGGCGCAACGGACTTGACACCAATGGTGAAGGCGATTAGCGGCATCAGGATGAGGCTGGCTCCGCCTCCGCTCAAGGTACTTAAGATAGCGATGCAAAAGGCACCGATAACGAGAATAGGATAAATCATTAGCAATAAAAACAGCAATAACTGCAAATTGCTTGCCGGATCTATCAAATTAAGATTTGTATCAGCGAAAACGTTCCGGATGGAAGGCATCAAGGCTTATAGAAGGATCTCTTCTACCGGCCAGTTCTGAGATCAGCTTGCCCATTGCCGGTCCCAGACTGAGGCCCATCATGCCTGAACCTCCGGCTAAGAAAAGGTTCTCCAAACGACGTGTACTACCGAGATAAGGAAGTCCGTCGGGAGAGCAGGGCCGGAACCCGAACCAAATGTCTTTTCTATCGGGTATATCAATCTGAAGATCCGGGTAATATTCCGGTATAGCGTCCACAATCCCCCTTACCCGGTTCATATTGATCTTCTGATTCATCGGCCCGAGTTCCATGGTGCCGCCAAAGCGGATCGACCCGTTCATTGGTGTGGCCGCTACGCGGGCTTCGGTCAGCAGTGCAGGGTGTCTTAATACACCTGAGTCCGTTTTATGGAGGAAAGAATAGCCTTTACCCGGCATCAGCGGGATCCGAAGTCCTGCCTGCTGCATAATTTCAGGCAAGCGGGCTCCTCCGGTAACGACTACACAGTCGGCCTCCAGCTCATCTCTATCCGTTAACACCTTTCTTACATTTTTGCCCCTAGTTTTAAAACCGGTGACGCGGCTGTTTGCGAGAAAACGGACACCTGAAGCGCGTAAAAAGCGAATCAGCTGTTCCATCAGTGCACCAGGACGGAGGTGGCTGTCACAGCGATAATGAGCGGCTCCAAGGGTATCAAGACGGATATCGGGTTCGAGCGCCTGTACTTCAGTAGCGGATAGGAGATCGACCTCAAGGCCCAGCGAACGGGCAGCCTGCGCCAGGTGCTCTTCTTCTTCGCCTCCTTTTTCTGTTTTATACAGCATCAGGATGCCCCGGTCTGACCAACCGAAATCGAAGCCCGGTTCTTTAGCGAGCTTTCTGTACAAAGACTGACTAAAGAGGTTCAGGTCCCGAAGATGAGGTGCTGAAGCTTCTACATGGGCAGCATTTGCATGCCGGAAAAATTTCCAGGCCCAATCCATGAAATTTCTGTTCAGCGCTGGTCTGATGTAAAAAGGACTCTTACTGTCCAACAGCCATTTGAGTCCCTGCCCGATAATTCCCGGTGCCGCGAGGGGCGTAAAATGACTCGGCACGACCATGCCGGCATTGCCGTAAGAGCAATTATTGGTAAAATCTCCGCTGTCTATAAGAGTTACCTTCCAACCGTCTTTCATCAGGTAATAAGCAGAACATAAGCCTGCTATTCCACCGCCTACTATGACGACCTTCCCTGTCTGTTGTTCCTGATTCATAAGCCTATAATGATTAGGTTACCTGAAAACCGTGCGCATAGGGGTCTTCATTGTCGATTATGATATGGTTGTAGCCGGTTATTATGGCCCAGCCTTCTACACTTGGGATGATGGCAGGCTGATTGGCGATGGTCGTCTCCTCTTCAATGATCCCGACGAATTTCGAACCAATGTAACTTTCGTGGATAAAGGGTTCGCCCTTTTTGAGCTTACCCTTTGCATACCATTGCGCCATACGTGCGGAGGTACCGGTTCCGCAGGGCGACCGGTCGAGCGCGTTTTCCCCGACCAAGACCGCATTTCTCCCCGTAGCGGCTGCATCCAGTACAGAACCCGTCCACTGAATGTGCGTCAGGCCTTGTATTTCGCTTTGCTCGGGATGAATGAAGTTAAATTTTTCATTCAGTAAGCGGCGTATGATC
>JBMDWN010000302.1:0-2970 GCA_048595275.1 Olivibacter sp.
CCGGAACTGAGATAACTAAAGTCTGAAGCAATTTCACCGATGGGGTTACTTCGAACCAATAATATATCTCGCTCAATGTCCTGGAGTTCTGAACGATTCAATTCTGTAGAGTCCAGTAAATATTCCAATACGGATTCATAGTAGCTATTGTTTCTGTAAGGTGAATTCGGATCAAAAAGGTAGTGACGATACTGGTCGACGAAAAAACTAAAGGTCTCATCGCCAAGTGGCTTTACCTCAGACAGCATATTTTTTATCGCTTTATCTACATCATCTTTGGACGCAAACGGTAACAGGCTGATAAAGTCAACTAAACGTTGTTCGGCGTAGTCGTTATCAAAAAGACGCGAGGAACTATAATTAAAATTATTCCAGAAATTAAATACATTAGAATCTGATATCGAAGTAACAGCATAATTCTCTTCAGAAACGATACGTCTCGTCGTATCGGTGTTCTGTTTGCAAGACAAGACCACAAAACATAGCACCAATAGCGACAAATAGAATCTTTTCATGTGGAGAACAGACAATATCAAATCAACATTAAAAAACATTTATAATCAACTAAATGATTAACCAAATAAATAGAATAAACGATTACCCAAATATAAAAAACCATTTTTTAAATAATTAAATTTATAATAAAAAAATAATTAATTTTTTCTATCGTTTGAATGCGTTCTGTTACTCCCGGGAGTTTATAAGGTCTAAGTTTTTGAGGTTTTGAACGGAAAGAGCTTATTATTTCCTACTTTAGTACTCGTTAGATAATTGTTAACCATGGGCGATTGCCCAGAAACACTAAACAATGAAGCCAAAAGAATCTTCTAGAAGAGCATTTCTGCGCCAGAGTATGCTATTGACTGCGGGAAGTCTCGCTATTCCGCATTTTTTGAATGCAAGCGGGAAAGCCAATACACAGCTATTCGGTGCAAATGAACGCGTTAATCTAGCCTGTTGTGGTATTGGAAACCGTGGGGGAGAAATCATACAAGCCCTATACGATACCGGCCTGGCCAATATCGTAGCACTCTGCGATGTGGATATGGAAGCGCCCCATACGCAAAAAGTGATCAAAATGTTCCCGGATGCACCACGGTTCAAAGACTTTCGGACCATGTTTGATAAGATGAGCAACCAAATTGACGCGGTTTCTATAGGCGTTCCTGACCACGCCCACTTCCCCATTGTCATGCATGCAATGGGGCTCGGAAAGCACGTTTATGTTGAAAAGCCCATGGCTGGTACTTTCAGAGAATGCGAAATCCTGATGGCGGCGGCTAAAAAGCACAATAAGTTAGCTACTCAGATGGGCAATCAGGGACACTCGGAAGCCAACTATTTTCAATTCAAAGCATGGACTGAAGCTGGAATTATCAAGGATGTGACCTCCGTTGTCGGTCACATGAATGCGCCCAGGCGCTGGCATGGTTGGGATACCAATATCAAAAGTTACCCGCCTGCACAAGCCATTCCACCCACCCTGGACTGGGAAGAATGGATTGCTTCCAGACCGGAAAGAGATTACAATAAGGACTATGTAAACGGGCAGTGGCGGTGCTGGTATGGTCTTGGATTAGGCGCTTTAGGTGATTGGGGTGCACACATCTTTGATACCGCCCATCAGTTTCTTGATTTGGGCTTACCCCAGGAAATATCAGCCGTCAAGCTGGAAGGACACAATCCTTTCTTCTTTCCTCAATCCTCAACGCTCTCGTTCAAATATCCGAAACGGGGAAAGATGCCTCCCCTTGAGATGATGTGGTACGATGGCATAAATAACCTTCCGCCGATACCAAAAGGCTATGGCGTATCCGGGCTGGACCCCAACATACCCCCTCCAAGTACCGGTGCTATAGAAGAAACTAAGCTTAACCCGGGAAAAATAATCTACACAAAAGACCTTACGTTCAAAGGTGGCTCACATGGAAGTACGCTATCCATCATTCCTGAAGAAAAGGCCAAAGAGATGGAAAGCAAATTACCTGAGGTGCCGGAAAGTCCGTCCAACCATTTCAAAAACTTTTTGCTGGCGTGCAAAGGGGAAGAACAAACCAGATCTCCGTTTCATATAGCAGGTCCATTGAGTCAGGTGATGGTATTAGGTGTTATGGCCCAGCAACTTAATACAACCTTAAAATTCGATCGTAAGAAAAAGAAAATCACAAATCATAAAGAAGCGAACGAAATGTTGGCCGGCCCCCCAATTAGAAAAGGTTGGGAAGATTATTACCGGGTTTAGCCGACAAAAAGTTATATGGTAACAAAGAAAGCCGATCGAATGTCCGATCGGCTTTCTTTGTTACCCATTCCCCTCTGACAGTCGTTACGTATCGCTATAGTTATTCATTTACAGCTGCCTTTCTTTTGCAAAACATCCGAATACCTTTGTCGTTATTTCCTGTGTAGTTACTATTACCTGATCCTGACAACTGGGATTTTGTAATACCATTTTGAAACATTTATTTTTGTCGATCATAAGTTGATTATAAATATGTTAACCACAGACCGCCAGATTATCTACGAAGATGCGCACCTGTTGGCAATTAATAAGCCCTCTGGCTATTTATCGGAAGAGCTCCCCGGATCGGATTCATCGTTAGAGGAATTATTATCCGCTGAATTAACGGAAAGAGAAGGGCACCCTGTTGTTGTCAAAGCCGCACACCGATTGGACAGACCAGTCAGTGGTATCATTGTATTTGCAAAAAACTATCCGGCTCTTGAAAGTATGTACCGGCTGTTTAAGTATCGAAAAGTACAAAAAACGTATTGGGCAGTTACCAGACAAAAACCTGAAATTGAAGCCGGAAGGCTTGTGCATTGGTTAACAAGGGATCAGAAATCCAACATAACCAAACCGAACAGACAACCAATGGATCAGAGCGTCAGAGCAGAGCTTGAATATAAGTACCTTGGAACTAGCGGTGGTTACCACCTGATTGAGGTATACCCGCTAACAGGACGGAC
>JBMDWN010000303.1:0-1840 GCA_048595275.1 Olivibacter sp.
GGTAAGCCTATGGCTGTCATCGCGAACGAAGCCTGGAAAGCCCTGAACCCGGGGCAGGGGGAATTTCTTTTCCAGAATAACGTTACTTATGTGGTGGTCTTATGGGGTGGCCTCACAACCAACTTAGTTTGGTGTGTGTACCTGAATCTTAAAAACAGAAGCTACGGCGACTACGTCGACCGTACCACACCACTAAAGGTAAATTACCTCCTTTGTGCGCTGGCAGGAACAACCTGGTATCTTCAGTTTTTCTTTTATGGAATGGGGGAGAGCAAGTTAGGAAACGGCGCCAGCTCCTGGATTTTACATATGGCTTTCATCATACTGCTCGCCAATCTGTGGGGGGTACTGCTGAAAGAATGGAAAGGGGTGAGCCGAAGGACTACCCTTACTATTTATGCGGGAATAGCCGTGATCATTTTATCCATACTCATCGTCGGCTTCGCCAAAGAATTGTCGAGCTGAACGGCGAAATAGCAAATAGAATTAAGTTTTAGTTTATGACAGCGTTAAAAGAAAAATTTAAGCACGTTGATTACTTATGGGATGAAGCCGAGGCTGAACGATTGGGGAGCGATGAGGTCGCTTTGCTGATCTACCGCTCCAACCTTCTTGGAGCGGATCTCAGACTCACCAATTACGGTGGAGGCAATACCTCCTGCAAAGCCTATACCACAGACCCCTTAACCAACCAGGATGTTGAAGTGATGTGGGTAAAAGGTTCAGGAGGCGATCTGGGTACCTTAAATCGCAACGGACTGGCTGCGCTTTATGTAGACCGCCTGCGTAGCCTCGAGCACATCTACAAAGGCATTGAACAGGAAGATGCAATGGTTGCTTTATTTAACCATTGCATCTTCGATCTGGATTCCAAGGCCCCTTCCATAGACACACCTTTGCACGGGTTTTTGCCTTTCCGGCACATCGACCATCTGCATCCGGATGCGGCAATAGCCATTGCCGCGGCCAAAGACGGGAAAAAAATCACCGAAGAACTGTTCGGCGGATCCATCGGCTGGGTGGACTGGCAGCGGCCGGGTTTTGACCTTGGGCTGAAAATGCGCGACTGTCTCAATGCAAATCCGGGCATTAGAGGGATTATGCTGGGGTCGCATGGGCTGTTTACCTGGGGAGATACCGCCTATGAAAGTTATGTTAATACGCTGGAAGTCGTTGAGAAATGCGCCGCTTACCTGGAAGAGCATTACGGCAAAAAAGGGCCGGTGTTCGGCGGGCGGCAGCTGGAAGCTGCGGCACAGGAAAAGCGCCATTCCCAGGCTGCAAAACTGGCGCCGGTTTTACGCGGTTTTTGCTCCTCGGAACGTTCAATGGTCGGACATTTTACCGATGATGAGCGTGTGCTGGAATTCATCAACTCGGCCGATCTGGAACGCCTGGCGCCGATGGGAACGAGTTGTCCCGACCATTTTCTACGCACGAAAATCCGCCCCCTCGTTCTGGACCTGCATTCCGGTGAAGATTTAAGCGATACCAATACGCTGAAAAGTCGTCTCGAGCCTTTATTTGAGGCTTACCGTAAAGACTACGAAGCCTATTACGAAAGCTGTAAACACGAAAACAGTCCGGCCATACGCGATAAAAACCCGGTCATTATTCTGTACCCCGGTATCGGACTTTTTTCTTTTTCCAAAGACAAGCAAACGGCTCGCGTGGCAGCAGAGTTTTACATCAACGCCATCAACGTTATGAAAGGAGCGGAAGCGATATCGACTTACACCGCCCTGCCGCGACAGGAAGCCTTTGATATTGAATACTGGCTCCTGGAAGAGGCCAAACTTCAACGGATGCCGAAGCCGAAGGCATTGTCCGGTAAAATTGC
>JBMDWN010000304.1:0-3137 GCA_048595275.1 Olivibacter sp.
GCGGACCAGGATGCCTTTTATCAGGCTGCATTGATTGCTTTGGGTAATACGGCTGTAGAAACGGGTGATAAGCAAGCGGCACGAAATGCATTTTCCAAAGCATCCCGACTGGATTTCGATCAGGCGTTGAAATTGGACGGAATGTTCAACTATGCTAAAATTTTACATGAACTGGATTCTGTCGAGGTTGCGCGAGAAATCCTTCAGGAATACATCACTCGGAAAAATGCGGGTCGTAAACCGGATGCTGCTAACAAAGAGAGTGTGGAATCCCTATTGGCTGAAGTGCTGTCAGGTACCAGCAATTTCCAGGCAGGGGTAGCTATGCTGGAATCGTTTAAAAGCCGGTCGAGGGAAGCCGATATGACCTACCAAAAGGTAACCTATTACCGCGGATTGGAGTTTTATAATGAGCGTGCCTTCGAGAACAGCATATCGGTGTTTATGCGATCGGAGGAGTTTCCGGTCAATGCGGAAATGGCGGCCTTAGCCATGTATTGGAAAGCGGAAGCGATGTATGAGGTGCGGAAGTACAGGGAGGCGGTGGAAAGCTTTTCCCGCTTTCTCCGGTTGCCGGCCGCACGAAACCTCTCTGTATATAATTATGCAAACTATGGCCTGGCTTATGCGGCATTCCGCAGCGACAGCTATAGCCAGGCTGCCGATTATTTTGAGCGCTTCTTAGCTGCTGCAGGTAGCTCGCTGGAAGAAAATGTACGTCACGACGTGATTGCGCGGTTAGGCGACTCATATCTGTCGGTTCGCAATTATGACCGGGCTAACGAATATTATGACCAGCTGATCAATAGCGAGGCTGAAAATCAGGATTATGCCTTATTTCAGCGAGGAATTATCCAGGGCTTGCAGGGCGACAGTGAAACGAAGCTCAGCACGCTGCGATCCGTTGTAGAACAATTTCCGGGCTCAAACTACGCGGATGACGTGGCTTTTGAGGTCCCCTACACACATTTTACTACCGGAGATTACGATGCCGCCATCGAAGGGCTTCAGTTGATGATCGAACAGTATCCCCGCAGCAGTTATGTGCCCCGGGCTCTGATGACCATCGGGCTTGTCCAGTACAATAAAGACGATACCGAAGCGGCAAAGGCAACTTTCCAGCGGGTAGTAGAGAAATTTTCGACCACCGAAGAAGCAAAGCAGGCCCTGCGCTCTATCGAAAACATCTACCTGGATCAGGGGGATGCTTCGAGCTACATTAACTACGCTACTGGTGCTAATATCGGTGATCTGAGTCCCGCGGAGCAGGATAACCTGGCCTTCCAGGTAGCCAGTTCTTTATTTTCCAGAGCAGAGTACGGATCGGCTGTAGAAGCGATCAATGCCTATTTCGATAAGTTTCCGAAACCCCGACAGGAAAAGCATGCCCGTTACATTCGCGGGGTGAGCTTATATCATACTGGTCACCCGAGGGAAGCGTTGCATGACCTGAACATTATCCTGAACGACTGGACGAGCCCGTATACACAGAATACTTTACTGACGGTAGCGGCCTTATACCTGAAATTGAATGAGTATAACGAGGCCATCGTCCACCTCAAAAAACTGGAGCTTACGGCAGAATACAAGGAAAATTACGGTTATGCGGTAACGAACCTGATGAGGTGTTATTTCGAGATTGGCGACTTTGAGCAGGTGGCCAAGTATTCGAAATTGATTAAGGATTATAATCGTGCCTCTAAAGATGAACTGGCGATGGCACACTTGTACGATGCGCGGACCATGCTGCGGAAAGGGGATGCTGCGCCGGCTATGAAGGAGTTGAATGAAGCGCTGAAAAGCCAATCAGCAGTTGGTGCAGAGGCGCGGTACCGTATGGCTCAACTGCAGTATGAGAATAAAGAGTATGATAAAGCGCAGAAGACGGCCTTTGAGGTGATCAACAATATGGGGTCTTATGACTATTGGGTGGCTAAAAGCTTCATCTTGCTGGCAGATGCCTATGCGGGTAAGGGCGATAAGCTCCAGGCGAGAAAGACGCTGGAAAGTCTGGTTGAGAATTATGAAGAGGAGGATGATGTTGTCCCTTCGGCAAAAGAGCGCTTGAAGAAGTTGAAATAACAGGGAATGGGAAGTACGATGCTTTAGCTCATTCATCTTGGGTTTGTCAAGATGGGGGCTAGATCTTATTACAGATTTGGTGTCAAAAAGTACGTTCCGGCAAGAGAATGTATGGTAAGTTATTACCTATCCGGTAATTCCCTTTTAGGATCGTAGATAGCACCTAAACGCTTTGCATTAGCTTCCACCGTTAAATCAAAGCCAGCATCCTTCCTCAATTGATTCACAATATTTGGATTTTCTACAGGCCAGATATAAGCCTTGCCGTTAGTTGTACTATCACTGGTGGCCTGAGTTCCATATTTTTGTTTTTTACCATCATTTACAAGTAGCCGGTCTTCCATCATTGCTGCGTGGGTTGGATTGGCTTCCTGCCTGCTTGCTAAGTCCTTCAGTGAGGGGAAGTACTGCCGAATCAGTTCTGCGTCCGAATGTTGTATGACAAGGAAAATCGCTTCAGACGCTTTTTCGCCAATTTTGCTTTTCGGCAGCCATCCATATTTTCTCAAAATAGGTTTAACAAGCGCTTGATTTGCAGAATCGATCGCCATCATTTGGAGCATGATTTTTCCGAATTCTTGATCCTCAGAAGCGATTAGCTTTTCTCTGATTCCCTGGTCAGTATCATAAACGCCTTCCAGGACTGTTTTTAACGAGTCATATGGTACGACAGCTTTATTCGACGCTGATGTTTTGAGCGTATGGCTGCCTTGAGTGCACGAGGAGCCAATAACAGCTATTAGGGTAAGAAATAATATTGACTTCCTAAATAATATCATCTTCTAAGCTTGCAATAAGGTTCCCTAGTGCTAATTTAAGAAAAATCATACTCAAGTAGCTAAGAAATCTTTGGGGTTTTCGGGATCTAACTAAATCCTCATCAACTCATATTTAACCCTTACTTCTTCACATTTGACAAAAAGCAAATAAGTTTCCCACATTTGATACAACCGATTAAAGTCCGCTTTACATTTGTAAAAAAGCTGGCTTATGAGAAGAAAGCATACCCTCAATATCAGCCCGGAAATGGAGGTTGATATCCACATTAAAATGGC
>JBMDWN010000305.1:0-2624 GCA_048595275.1 Olivibacter sp.
ATGCGTTCATTATAGGAATCAAAACCTGGAATTGTCTTCTCAATAGCGTCCCTTACGAGATCATAATTTTCCTTGTAATCATTCCACTTTATCTTCGACCGATCACCCAAGGTCGATTTTGCCATGTCACAAACGATTTCAACCTCACTGCGCATTTCGGATGAAATAGGGTCAATAACGCCCTGTGATTTATGGACGATACCCATGGAATTCTCTACGGAAAGAAAACGCAGATCCCCATTTTTCAAGTCTTTATCACTTCTTCCCAAACTTGGAAGAATCAAAGACTCTTTTCCTCCGATTAAATGCGTGCGGTTCAATTTCGTTGACACACTAAGCACTAAGTCACACTTTTTCATGGCCTCTGCCGTATAAAGCGTATCGGGTGTGGCGGATAGGAAATTACCAGCCATCGATACAAATACACGGATTTTATCTTCGTGCATAGCCTTAATACTGGCCACTACGTCCAGTCCATGCTCCCGAGGCGGCTTAAAGCCGAAATTTTTCTCAAGGGCGTCCAGCAGATCATCCCCCGGCTTTTCAAATATTCCTACGGTCCGGTCACCCTGAACATTACTATGACCGCGTACCGGACAGGTTCCACCTCCTTCAATACCAATGCTGCCTTTTGCAAGCAGGAAATTAACGACTTCCTTAATCGTGTATACGGAGTTTTTATGTTGGGTCAGGCCCATCGCCCAGCAAATGATGATCTTCTTTTTATCGACCAGCAGATCCGCTGCTGCCGATAGTTGTGCAGCGCTGACGCCGGATTGCTCCGCAAGCGCATCAAAATCCAGTTTCTCAAGGTGCGCCTGATAAGCTTCATAACCGGAGGTTTTATTCCGTATGAATTCCTGGTCGAATACAGTGCCGGGAGCAGCTTTTTCTGCCTCCAGCAGACGTTTTGCCAAAGCCTGCATTAAGTGCATGTCAGCACTGAGCTTAACCTGAAGAAACAAATCACAAAGCTCGTTATGATAACCCAGCATACTTTCCACGCTCTGCGGATCTTTAAATGCCATCAGGCCGGTTTCCGGAAGCGGATTGATACCGATGATCATGGCCCCTTCTTTTTTTGCTTCGCGTAAGGCCGATAGCATCCGGGGATGGTTGGTTCCCGGATTTTGCCCCATGATGATGATGACCTCCGATTTGTAGAAATCCTCCAGCTTCACGGAACCTTTCCCCAGTCCCAGACTTTCTCCAAGGGCTACTGAACTGCTTTCGTGACACATATTACTGCAATCAGGGAGATTGTTGGTTCCGTATTCCCGAACGAAGAGTTGCAGGAGAAAGGCACCTTCGTTGGTAATCCGTCCCGAAGTATAAAAAACAGCTTCATCGGGGGTCTCCAGTTGATTGAGCTTCGTCCCCAGTTTTGAAAACGCATCGTCCCAGGAAATTGGCCGGTAATGCGTGTCACCCTCCGCCTTATAGAAAGGTGCAGTGATGCGCCCTTTCCGGCCAATCTCATAATCGGTCAGCGCCGCAAGTTCCTGTATTGAATTTTTTCGAAAGAACTGTTCGTCTAGCTTTTTAGTTGTCGCCTCCTCGGCAACCGCCTTCGCGCCGTTTTCGCAGTATTCGGCTATAGGAGAACGTTCATCATCCGGGTCTGGCCAGGCACAGCTCGGGCAATCAAAGCCATTTTTTTGGTTCAGATACAACAGCGCCTTATTACCACGAATCATTCCGGCTTCTGAAACGACATCCTTTAAACTGACCATGACCGCGGTAGCTCCCGCTGCAGTCGTCTTTACTTTCCCAAGCCGGAGACCTGTAAAACGGTCCGGGTTTTCAACCCCGGGAGCAGACTCCCGCTTCTCTTCCGCTTCTTTCATATTGCGTCTATAAGTTTTTTGCCTTGGTTAATGTTTACAGGGGCCATCTTTTTCTATCAGAATGAATAGTTCGCCGTCATCCTGTTGTTGTCTTTCGGATATACCCCTCTCATTTTTCAACTCTTTCAGAGCCGTTTCTTTGAGGTTTACCGTAATTTCATTTTCCGCTAATGCGGCGCTTATTTCAAAAAGCTCGCGGACAAGCTGGAGCCTGATTCGAAGCGCTTGCTTGCCGATAACCAGAGCGTATCGTATAAAACCTTGTTTTTCGAATAATTCGATATCGTCTGCCGAGAGCCTTAAGCGCAGAGATTGATCCGATAATCTGATCTTCATATTAGTTCAATACTAAGCGATCTGAATGACAGTATACATTAAACCGATCTTCCTTTAAAAAACCGATTAACGTAATCTGATGTTCTTCCGCCAGCGATACGGCCAGACTGGAGGGAGCACCTACGGCAGCAACGGTACCGATCCCCACTTTAGCCGCTTTCTGGATCAGCTCGAAGCTGGCTCTGCCGCTGAGTAACAAGACCTGATCTTGCCATGGGAAAGCCTTATTGTTCAGAGAAATCGCGCCGATCAGTTTATCCAGCGCATTATGCCGGCCAACATCTTCCCGGACATCCAATAACGTTCCCGAACGATCAAAGAGACTGGATGCATGCAATCCGCCGGTTTGACGGAAGTTGGTTTGCTGAAGCAGCAAACTTTCCTGCAGGGAAAAGATGAAATCAGTATTCATTTTTTCCTTGTCCTTTTTATGTGACAAGG
>JBMDWN010000306.1:0-8789 GCA_048595275.1 Olivibacter sp.
TACCTTCACCGTTACCGGAGTCAATAAGGCTTCCGGTAAATTTGAAAGCCGGGACGCCCTAAGCGCACCCCGGGGGATGGGCTATGAATACCTGACAGCCGGAAATCCCTATCAGGTTGAAAACAGTCCGGTAACCTTGTATAAAGATCATTACGATATCGTGGCTGACGCCATTGCAGCCGCAAAGCAGGTGAAGTAAAAGTTTGACGCTAAATCTGTACAACCCGGAAAATACGATCTGGTGCTGGATCCTACGCATCTGGGATTGACCATTCACGAATCGACCGGACACCCGACAGAACTGGATCGGGTACTGGGCTATGAAGCGAACTACGCCGGCACTAGCTTTCTCACGCTGGATAAATGGAAGTCCGGCAACTTCAACTACGGCAGCGACCTGGTGAATGTGGTAGCCGACCGGATAGAAAAGGGATCGCTCGGCGCCGTGGGATATGACGATGAAGGAGTGCCTGCTCAGGAATGGGATCTGATCAGAAAGGGTATACTGGTCAATTATCAGACCATCAGAGATCAGGCCCATATCATCGGGCTCGACGCTTCCCAGGGTTGTTGTTATGCGGACAGCTGGAATAGTATACAGTTTCAGCGTATGCCGAATGTTTCTTTGCAGCCTAACCCGCGGAGCCGGTCTGTGGAAGAGCTGATCAAAGATGTGGAAAAAGGAATTTATATTATGGGTAGAGGGTCGTATTCAATCGACCAGCAACGATATAATTTCCAGTTCGGCGGTCAGCTATTTTATGAGATCAGTCAGGGGAAAATTGTAGGCATGCTGAAGGATGTGGCCTATCAATCCAATACTCAGGAGTTCTGGAATTCCATGGCGGATATTGCCGATAAGAACGATTATCGTCTTTTTGGGACATTTGCAGATGGCAAGGGGCAGCCCTCGCAATCCAGTGCCGTTTCTCACGGTTCTTCGACGGCCAGATTTAACGGTGTAAACGTTATCAATACGGCGCGCAACATCAGTTAATTATGATCAATAGCTTTTACAGGAATCAATCAACAACGTATAAACCATGAAGAGAAAAGACTTTCTTTATTATTCAGCCCTGGGTATGGGCTCTTTACTGCTACCCGGGTCGAGCCTTTTCGCACGACCGATCGATCCGCTGGAGGCGCTTCAGGAGCGCATCGATGCCGCTGCTAAAAAAGAGTTGGCAGACGTGGCCCTGAATGCCGCGAAGGCTAAGGGAGCAACTTATGCAGATGTTCGTATTGGCCGGTATTTGAACCAGTATGTCTTCACACGCGAAAAGCGGGTGCAGGGCATTTCAAATACGGAATCGTATGGCGTGGGGATCCGGGTGATTGCCGATGGTTGCTGGGGCTTTGCTGCCAGCCACTTGGTGAACAAAGAAGCCATTGCCGAAACAGCGGCATTGGCTGTGGCCGTGGCGAAAGCCAATGCAAAACTACAGACCGAGCCGGTACAGCTGGCGCAGCAGGAAGGATATGGTGAAGTTAGCTGGAAGGCACCGATTGAGGTTAATGCCTTTGAAGTCCCGGTTAAAGAAAAGGTCGATCTGCTCTTACAGGTGAATGATATTGCGTTGCAAAATGGGGCTAACTTCGTGAACTCAATGGTTGCGGCGGTAAACGAGCAAAAATATTTTGCAAGTACGGAAGGATCTTACATCGATCAGGATGTGCACCGGATATATCCGAATTTCACGGTAACCAAAATCGATCGTGAATCGGGTAAATTTCAAACGAGAAATGCGCTCAGTTCGCCGATGGGAATGGGCTATGAATACCTCCAGGCGCGGCCTGAAGATAGGATTTCTGGAGTGGTAAGCCGTTATCGCGAACGCTATGATATATTAGCGGATGTTAAAGAAGCAGCGCAAAATGCGACGGAGAAAATAAAAGCTAAATCCGTCGAACCCGGCAAGTATGATGTGGTGCTGGATCCTTCGCATCTATGGCTGACCATTCATGAGTCCGTCGGTCACCCCACCGAACTCGATCGCGTCTTGGGCTACGAAGCAAACTATGCGGGAACCAGTTTCCTTACCCTGGATAAATGGAAATCGGGCAACTTTAATTTTGGAAATGAGAAAGTGAACATTGTAGCCGATAAAACTCAGGTGGGTTCATTGGGTGCTGTAGGGTATGATGACGAGGGCGTAAAGTGTAAGCAATGGGATTTGATCAAGGATGGTGTTTTAGTGAATTATCAGGCCACCCGGGATCAGGCACATATTATCGGAAGCAAAGAATCCAACGGTTGCAGCTATAGCCAGGGTTGGGACGACGTGCAATTTCAACGCATGCCAAATGTATCGTTATCGCCAGGTAAGGAAAAATTATCGGTAGAGAATATGATTAAGGATGTTGAGAAAGGCATCTACATTGTCGGTAATGGTAGTTTCTCAATTGACCAGCAGCGCTATAACTTCCAGTTTGGCGGTCAGTTATTTTATGAAATTAAACAGGGGAAGATTGCAGGCATGTTAAATGATGTGGCCTACCAGTCCAATACCCAGGAATTCTGGAATTCATGCGCGGCGATCTGCGATGAATCAGACTATCGCTTAGGCGGGTCTTTCAACGATGGGAAAGGGCAGCCATCGCAGAGCAGCGCAGTATCGCACGGTAGTGCCACGACGCGCTTCACAGGGGTTAACGTAATTAATACAGCAAGAAATATTTAAGATCATGGCTATTTTAAGCAAAGAGGACGCACAAGCGATCCTCAAGAAAGTTCTCAGTTATTCCACGTCTGATGAATGCATGGTTTCCTTGCGGGGGGCACAGGAAGGAAATATTCGTTACGCAAGAAATGCGGTTTCCACCGCCGGGGAGGCCAGTACAATGAATCTGTCCGTTAATGCCGTGTACGGAAAGCGGGTGGGTTCGGCTTCAATAAACGAGTTTGACGATGAATCCTTAAAAAAAGTCGTCGCAAGGGCCGAAGAGTTAGCCAAACTTGCACCGGAAAATCCGGAATACATGTCGGTCCTGGAGCCTCAACAATACGATGAATCCGCTGCGTATGTGGAAAGTACCGCTGCGATCGACCCGCTTAAACGGGCTGAAATGGTGGGCAGCAGCCTGGCGGTTTCAAAAGCGGATCAGTTGGAAGCGGCCGGTTTTTTAAATAATAGTACGGGCTTTAGGGCGATAATGAATTCGAAAGGACTTTTTGCCTACAACAACAGTACGGATGTATCTTTCTCGGTCACCATTCGTAATCAGGAAGGAACAGGATCTGGTTATGTCAGCAATAGCTTCAACGATGTGAGTAAACTGGATACGGGCGCTCTTAGTAAGATTGCGGCTGACAAAGCCAAAAATTCTGCCGGAGCCCGGGCAATTGAACCAGGCAAATACACCGTAATTCTTGAACCATTAGCAGTGAGCGATATGGTGAGCTGGATAGCGAGAGGATTCGATGCCAGAAGCGCCGACGAGGGCCGTAGTTTTATGAGTAAGCGGGGCGGTGGTACCCGATTGGGTGAGCAACTATTCGATGAGAAGATATCTATTCTAACCGATCCTACCCATCCTGATTTGCCTTCTGCTACCTGGGATATGGAGGGCGTGCCGGTTAAAAAAACAACCTGGGTTGAAAATGGTGTAGTAAAGAATCTTGAGTATTCCAGGTACTGGGCTGCAGAGCAAGGGGTGGAGCCGCTTCCGTTCGGGGGCGGACGAGGTAGCGGCCTTATTATTCCGGGAGGAACGGCTTCACTGGAAGAGATGATCAGCACAACGGAACGGGGTGTTTTGGTTACCCGTTTTTGGTATATCCGGTCGGTCGACCCTCAAACCTTACTGCTGACGGGGCTTACGCGTGACGGCACTTTTTATATTGAAAATGGAAAGATCCAGTTCCCGGTCAAGAACTTCAGGTTCAACGAAAGTCCGGTCATTATGCTGAACAATGTCGAAGAACTGGGTAAAACCGTACGCAGTGGAAACATCCTGGTTCCTCCTATGAAAATCAGAGATTTTACGTTTACATCGCTTTCGGACGCGATATAGGTTTTGAATATTTTGAAGCGGGAGACTTAATCGATACTCCCGCTTCATTTAACTAAATCAATCTTTACCCGTATTCTCTTTAAGCCATTTTTGTCGTCTCAAATCAGGTAGTGGTTTTACCTTAAAGCTTTCAAATTCAGCATTGAATCCTGTTCCGTCTGGGCTTGCGGACATCATGCCGATCATGACTGGTATATTGTCCTGAAGCGGTGCGTTTCTCATCATGATATATTCTTTGTCGTCAAAGGAATAGAAAATCTCAACAGCATCCAATCGCCGGACGGCCTTTATCCAGATGAATGGGATAGGGTCTGCTAGCGGAATAATACTCCAGTCACTTTTCTCGTGTGTGACGACGGTGCTCAGGTTAAATTTGCCGTCAACGTACTCAATACCTGCTTTGATGTAATGGTTATGGTCTATCCGTAGCATCAATCCAGCCTGATCAAAACGAGCTTTGTAATCTCCGGAAATTTTGACCTTCGCTTCAAATTCTCCCCCGTAGGTCGTGTAATAAAAGGGTGCATCATCCACTGTAAAGCCATAATGAGATACCCGCCAGTAATCGCTCTGCGGCGTTGTGAATACCTTGAGCTTCCCGGCGCTGATCTCCCATTTCTCGGGTTCATTAAACCAGTTCATTTTTTCCAATGTCTGGGCGTTGGTTATGTTCCAGCTTAAAAAGGTGAATAAAAAAAGCAAAAGGCTAAACTTCATAATCGAATGCATATAGGTGAACGATAGTAAATCCGCAAATATACTTTATTATTCGATTGAGTGCATTGCAGATCAGCCTGACTTAATTAAGTACCTGACCAACCTGCTCCAACTTCTCTTTAAGATCATCATAAGGAACTTCTTGAAGTGATTTGTTAAGATCAATAGCCAGGACAGCAGCTTCTGCAGCGCTTTCACCAAGAATCATGAATACGGGTTCCATGCGTATAGAACCGAATGCAATGTGCGAGCTGGACATACAAACTGGTACCGTTAGGTTTGTACATTCTTCTTTCTTCGGAAGAATGGCGCCGAAGGCAATCTTATAGGGTTTTTCCGGATGTACCCCGATATCGCCTTCATTTTGTACGAAGCCGTCCGGTTTAACGTAACGTTGGGCATTATGTGCATCAAGTGTATAAGAACCCATGCCGATCGGATCGTTTACCTCACGAGCGCTGAAGGTATCGTGTTCGGTCATCACGTATTGGCCAACCATGCGGCGGGCTTCCCGGATGTACAGTTGACGGGGCCAATTGTCGTTATCCGCAAACTCGTCCTTCGCCAGACCCCACTGCTGCATCTCCTGGCGTACGTCTTCCGGAACACCAGGGTCGTTCGCCAGGTAATACATCAAGCCTTTCTGGTAATTTTCATGCGCCCGGATAATGGCCTTACGCTCTTCGTAGCTAGCTTCCGGATAGGCGTAGTTTTCTCCGATAAAATCAGTGCTGAAGGGACCGTGATTGTTGGTGTCGGTTTTCCGGTTCGGAATCTTGTCGAACTTGCGGAAGGTTTCCCGCCAACCAGAAGCAAAAACCCGTTTCAGCAATTCGTAATGCTCGGGACTGTAGCCTTCAGGCTTCTCGAAGGCCACCCGGTTTTCCGGGTGGTTACTCAGGGTCATGCGGAAATTATAGGCCTGGATGCGCTTATCTTCTTCGCCGTAATTCCCTGGAAATTGTCCGGAAACACCATATACTAGGCCGCTGGTGGAATCTCCCGGAACACGGTAGGGACTGATGTCGGATTTAAAATAATGGTCGTGGTGCAACACGCCCGTCTGAACGCCGTTCCATTTCTCGCCATAGGTTTCATTGGCTTCGCGACCCACGTGATAGCTTACTCCTGCAGCGGCCATCAGGTCGCCTTCGTAAGTGGCGTCAATGAATTGCTTGCCTTCGAAAGTTTTGCCGCTTAATGTTGCTATAGAACGGATCTCATTCCGCTCTTTTTCAACGCCTGCGTCGCGGTCCAGCCACTCATCCCGGTAGATTTCCAGCTCGTATTCCTTTACCCAGTCTTCAAAGGCCTCCTCTGCGACATGAGGTTCAAAGATCCACATGCTGGCAGATTCTCCATCCATTGCCGGTGTTCCCTGGCCTTTGTTCCCGAAGGCTTCTTTCTTTTCCCACATCCAGGCTGCAGAATCCTGGTAATGCTGATAAACTTTTTGGTAAAAAACTTTGGACAGGCCGCCGATGACGGACTTATCCCCAGTATCCGTAAAACCCAGGCCACCGGAAGACAGGCCCCCCAGGTGTTTGTCCGGCGATACAATGATGACGGTCTTTCCTGCCCGTTTGGCGGCCACGGCAGCGGTTACCGCTGCGGATGTTCCCCCATAGACAATGACATCGGCGCGGTACGTTTTGTCGTTTTCGGAGCGGCAGGCACCGAAATTAAAAGCCACCAATGCCAGTAGGATTAGAGAAATGGTATGGAATTTTAGTTGTATCATAAGGTCTGTTCTTGATCGTTTTCAGGCACCAGCAATATCGCATTTATTGGCAACAATCCATCAATATTGTCATTCTTAATCGTGATTTTTCCTCCGTTCCCACCCGCCTGATAGGTGCCGACGGGAAGCCATTCCCCGGAAGTCTGGCCTTCAATTTTCGCATCCTTCAGTTTGAGCCGAACTTCCTGCTCACCCCGGGCGTCCTGTATGTGGTAACTGACTTCCGATGTCGAACCCTCCAGCTTTGGATAGTAGGTATACAGCTGATAACGGTCTTCTTGTAGATCCGGAAGCGTGAAGCTTGCCGCGCTGGGACGATCCGGCGCATCGGCAACTTGAAAAGAAAGACCATAACCTCCTTTTTCTTCCTGCCGCCACTGGCCTGTCAGCTGCACATGCGTCTCGTCTTCCGTCGTGAGCAGCACATCAGGCTTGCGACCGTCCCCCTTCGGGTTGTCTTTCAGGATGCGTTGAATGTCTGCTATGGCAACGTCCTGCACGGCTTCTTTTGAGTCGATGGCCAGACAGGCGGCTACCGCGGCCGACTGGCCCAGGACCATAAACACAGGTTCCATACGGATGGAGCCATAAGCAATGTGGCTGGCGGAAAGACAGACGGGCACAAGCAGGTTTGAGCATTCCTTTTTCTTTGGAACGATGGCGCGGTAGGAGATGGGGAAGGGTGGGAATCCACCAACCTCAACATTGCCTTCGTTCTTAACCATCCCATTGACAACCAGGCGGTCGCAATTGTGGGAGTCCATGGTATAAGCGGCATAGCCAACAGCATCGTCGGCACGCTCCCGGCCCTGGCAATGGTGTTGCGTCATCACCAGTTCACCGGTCATACGGCGCGCTTCCCGGATGTACAACTGCGGACTCCAGTTCCCGTGTTCGGTGTATTCGTCTTTCGGATAGCCCCACTGCTGCATTTCATCCTGAATAAATTTCGGAACGGAAGGATCATGGCCCACAAAGTACAGCAATCCTTTTGTGTATTCTTCGTGTGCTTGAATGATTTTCTGACGCTCTTCATAGCTGGCTTCCGGATAGGACCAATTGGCACCAATCATGTCCGTAGAAATACCATTTCGGTTGTTGATGTCGGTCTTTCCGTTGGGCATCAGGCTCCAGATGAATACATCGTTCAGACCTTTCCAGGGTCGAAGCTCCTTGAAACGTTTTACTAACTCGTAACGACTGGAATCGTAATTCTCCGGTTTTTCGATCGGAATCCGGTTTTCAGGAACATTGCTGAGGGTGATCCGGTAATTATAGGCCTGTACTTTATCGTCGCCCGTTCCCTGAGCCGCCAATTCTCCCTCACGGATACCCCACACCAGACCGCTTGAAGAATCTCCTTTAATTTGATAAGGATCGATGTTGTCAGGGAACTGATGTCCGTCCAGCAGCTGCACGCCGTTCAGCGTTTCCTGGTACAGGCTGTTGGGTTCGCGGCCGACGTGATAGGAGACCCCTGCTTTTGCCATCAGGTCGCCTTCATAAGAACAGTCCAGAAAGACCTTCGCTTCAATAGCCATAGACTTTCCCCCATTTTTACCCAAGTCCCGGAAGTGGACGCGCCGGATTTGTCCGTTTTCGTTATCGACCGATTCCAACAGGTGTTCCGGAATAAAGGTGGCATCGCAGTTGGCGAGGTAAGCACGGAAGATGCTGTCGGCAACCTTTGGTTCGAAAATCCATTGCTCCAGCTTATCATAGTGTTTACCGAGTTTCCGGTAAAAGTCCAGCGCTAATCCTTTGACAACGAATTTGTTTCCGATGTCGGTATAGCCCAACCCGCCGGCGCTCATGCCCCCCAGGCGAATGCCTGGATCAATCAGCACCACCTTTTTACCTGCCTTGGCAGCGGTATAGGCGGCAATGACACCTGCAGACGTGCTTCCATAAATGCAGATGTCGTATTCTTCGGAAGCTTTGTCCGACGAGCAGCTTATCAGGCTGCTTATAAGCGTTAGGATGATAATAAAACGTATTCTTAACATAGCAAGGTTCTTGAATTAATATCCGGGGTTCTGATCTTCAGGCCCGATGGCGGCGTTGTTATCGAGTTCTACAATAGGAATTGGCCAGAGGAAGTGCGCATCACTCATGTTGCGGCCTTTTGCTTGCTGAACGATTTCCTTCGTCCGGGCAATGCCTAGGCGTTTCATATCGTTCCAACGCTTTCCTTCAACCAGGAACTCGTAAGCACGCTCTTCCAGCACCGCCTCCCGGAAGCTGGCGGCCGTAAGCCCGGTGCGGTCCACTGTAGCATCCGCAGTTCCTGAGTTCTTTCCGTAGGCGCGCCTGCGTA
>JBMDWN010000307.1:0-4118 GCA_048595275.1 Olivibacter sp.
TATGTATTTACGTGATTCCTGCACACGTCCGTTTTCAGAAAACAGGTTTGCAATGTTACTGAGAATGGTGAGCTCCATGTTGGAATCTCCTTTGGCACGGGTGAGTCCGAGGGCTTCCCGTTGCTTTTCGAAGCAAGCCCATGGACGCTCCTGCTCATGATCGATCAGGCTGGCATTCAGCAGGCAACGTACGGCTAACAAGGTATCGCCCGCGGACATAAAGTAGCGCTCGGCTTCAGTGAAGGCCTTTTTCGCCTGGTCAAAATCTTTACGCTCCAGGTAAAGCATGCCCAAATTGGCTTTGATCTCTACGACAGTACGCTCATCATGCATCGTCTCGGCAAGTTGAAGCGCCTTGAGGTTCTTTTCGATGGCTTCCCCGTATTTCTTCTGCTGTCCTGCTGCTACGGCTAAATTCTGCAACAGTTGGGCCCGGAATTTCTGATCGTTGCCGGAATACCGACTGTCCATCGCCTGCTGCCAATATTCGCCCGCGAGCAGAAACTGCCCTTTCATGTAGTAACTGCTGCCGATCAGTTGTAGACTGCGGGCTTCCAGCGAGTCGTGGTGACTCGCCCGGCTTTCTTTAAGGGCCCCCGTAAGCAGGAGGAGGCTGCTGTCCGGATTGGACTGCAGGAGGCTCCGGGCTTTTTCTTGCCTGGCAACGATATCTTTTTCCGGAGGATGCTTCCCGAACAGGGTTGCACAATGAAGTAGGCAGAGGATGGAAAGGATAAGACTCTTGATTCGTTTTCGCATCTGTTGACTAGGCATTTAGTTACGACACCAAACCTAATCAATTGTAACAAAACTATCAACAGAGGAGAAGAAAATGTGGGAATTACTGGGCTCGAACCAGTGACCCCTACCTTGTCGAGGTAGTGCTCTGAACCAACTGAGCTAAACTCCCATTCAGTGCTGCAAATCTAAGCTATTGGAGAGAGATTGACAAGCCTGTCAAAAAGAAAAGTTTGCCAGCCGACGCGGATTGTCCAGCTTTAGGCTTTGCCGCTCTCCTCCCACCGTGACGTGCAGGATGTTGCTTTGCTTCTCATGGCTCCGGTAAAGTACCTGGTTCTGGACGGACAGGCCGTTAACGATGCCGGATTCTTCGATTTCCAGGTAACACCAGGCAGCGTCTTCCTCAATGTTATAGCCTATATAGGTGCAATGCTTTAACGTCCCGTTAACCTTTACCCGGAAATAACGCTGGAAGTACAGGTCTATGAGGCGATCGTTTTCTTCCTGCTTTACGGGGTTTAACAGGTCGGTCTTCGTTCCAAACTCCTTTTCGAGCGCATCTTCCAGGTCATCAAAGAATATCCGGGCGGTAATTTCGACGTTATTCGCTCCCGCAGGCTGCTCCAGGGTAAAAATGCTGACGTAAAAGGGGTGCGAAGAAAGGCTTTTTGTAAAAAAAACACTTAAAATCAGCAGCAGTATGAAGCGAGGCATTGGATTTTTACTCAAATTGCATTAAGATTGCAGTAAAACTACACATTTTTGAACGAATTCAACCTCTACTTCCAGCTGGGCTGGCAGCATATCCTTGATTGGGAAGGCTATGATCATATTTTATTCGTCACCGCCCTCTGCGGCATCTACCTGTTGAAGGATTGGAGGCGGGTATTGGTGCTCGTGACGGCCTTTACGCTGGGCCACAGCCTGACGCTTGCGCTTAGTGTCCTGGATCAGGTGCGGGTGGACCCGGCCTGGATTGAGTTCCTGATTCCGGTGACCATCGTCATCACGGCAATGACATCTGTTGTTCAGGGTTTGAAGCGACCGAAGGCCTGGCTGGTTTATGCTTACGCATTGTTTTTCGGGCTGATTCATGGCCTGGGCTTTTCCAATTACCTGAGAAGCCTGCTGGGGGCGGAACACTCGATTACCACACCCTTGCTGGCCTTCAACGTCGGCCTGGAATTTGGCCAGCTGCTCATCGTTTTCGGGGCCTTATTGGTATCTTTCCTTGCCGTGCAGCTGGCTGGCGCAAGACAACGGGACTGGAATTTGTTTCTTTCTTCAGCGATATTCGGTATTTCCTTTGTTATGGCCTTGGAGCGCCTTCAGGAATTGATTTAATAGATATGGTTCTACATCAACTTACACAGCTATGAATACTGCTCTTCGTCTTTCTCTGCTTGCCGTTCTGTTCTGTCTGGGAAGCGCCGGCCTTTCGGCTCAAAACATCCAGAATAACCCGGGCTCGAACCACGGCAATAAATTCGAGCAGCTGGGTACGATTATCAGCGACCCGAATATGTACCGCTCGGCTTCCGGTGCTCCGGGACCGCGCTACTGGCAGCAAAAAGCGGACTACGTGATCGATGTGGAGCTGGACGATGCACAGCAGCAGATCAACGGGTCGGAGACGGTGACCTATACAAACAACTCGCCCGATCCGCTGGATTATCTCTGGCTTCAGCTGGATGAAAACGAGCATAAGGCCGATGCGGAAAGCAAGCGGTTTGACGAGAGCAGCATGCGCGAACAATTGTCAATGCGGGAGGTACAGCAACTGATTGGCGAGGATAAAGGTTATGGGGTGAATATCCTGAAGGTTACCGATGGTTCGGGAAAGACACTGGATTACACCATTAATCATACGATGATGCGCATTGAGCTGCCATCGCCGCTGGCGGCTGGTGCCCGCTTTGTGTTCAAGGTGGACTGGAATTACCGGATATCAGACCGGATGACGGAAGGTGGGCGCGGCGGTTATGAGTTTTTCCCGGAGGACGAGAATTATTTGTATACGATTGCGCAGTGGTATCCGCGCATGGCCGTGTATTCGGATTTCCAGGGCTGGCAGAACAAGCAGTTTACCGGCCGGGGGGAGTTCGCGCTGGCTTTCGGCGATTTTAAGGTGAACATTACGGTGCCGGCGGACCACGTGGTAGGTGCTACGGGCGAATGTAGTAATTATAGTCAGGTACTGACCGCTGCGCAGCTAAACCGCTGGAAGGAGGCGCAGCAGGCTGCCGAGCCGGTGGAGATTGTTACGCTGGAGGAGGCCCGTGCGGCGATGAACAAAAGGGCCGAGGGCAAGAAGACCTGGCGCTACGAGGCGAAGAATGTGCGCGATTTTGCTTTTGTTTCCTCCCGCCGGCTGATATGGGACGGGATGCGCGTGAACGATATTCCGGGGAATAAACCGATGGCGATGTCTTATTATGGCCCGGAAGCGTACCCGCTTTACAAACCTTATTCAACGAAGGTGGTGGCGCATACACTGCGGGTGTATTCGAAACATACGATTCAATACCCCTACCCGGTGGCAATCTCTGTGGAGGCGGCGAATGGGATGGAATACCCGATGATCTGTTTTAACTACGGACGGGCGGAAGCTGACGGGACCTACAGCGAGGCGACTAAATATGGGATGATTGGCGTGATCATCCACGAAGTAGGCCATAACTTTTTCCCGATGATCGTGAATTCCGACGAAAGACAGTGGACCTGGATGGATGAGGGGCTGAATACGTTTTGCCAGTTCCTCGCGGAGCAGGAATGGGATAAAGATTTCCCTTCGCGCAGGGGGCCTGCGCACAAGATCGTCGATTATATGAAATTGCCGAAGGATCAGCTGGAACCGGTGATGACCAATTCGGAGAATATTGTCCAGTTCGGACCGAATGCCTATGCCAAACCGGCTACGGCACTGAATATTTTGAGGGAAACGGTAATGGGCCGCGAGCTGTTCGATTATGCTTTTAAGACCTACGCTAAGCGCTGGGCTTTCAAACACCCGACCCCGGCGGACTTTTTCCGCACGATGGAGGATGCTTCTGCCGTAGACCTGGACTGGTTCTGGCGGGGCTGGTTCTATGGCACGGATCCGGTGGATATTTCGGTGGATGATGTGCGGCATTTTGTAATTAACGACCGCTCGCCTCAGGCGGCGCGGGAGAGCGACGCTGCTGCTTTCAGCAGAGACCTGAATACGCTGACTCGCCAGCGGAACATCGATGCCAATACCCCTTTCGCGGTGGAGGCGGATACTTCGCTGAAGGATTTTTATAATAAGTGGGACCGCTTTGAGGTGCTGTCTGAAGACCAGGAGGCTTATGAGGCTTACCTGGAATCCTTGTCGGAAGAGGAGAGGGCGCTAATGG
>JBMDWN010000308.1:0-54460 GCA_048595275.1 Olivibacter sp.
TCCTGCGGCACGTAACATTCCATACGATGCCCCATGTTGAAGACCCGGTACATCTCTTTCCATCCTGTATCCGATTCCGTTTGTATAAGCTGAAAAAGCGGAGGTGTTGAAAATAAATTATCCTTAACAATGTGCAAATCATCAATGAAATGCAGCACTTTTGTTTGTCCGCCGCCACTGCAATGTACCAGGCCATGAATCTTTTCACGGAACTGTTCCAATATGATTCGCATGACAGGCGCATAAGTTCGTGTAGGAGACAAAACCAGTTTACCGGCCTCTACCTGATTACCCCCTCCTGTATCGATCATATCAGTCAGGTCTTTAGTACCGGCAAAAACTAATTCCTCCGGTACCGACGGATCGTAGGTTTCAGGGTAACGAGCCGAAATCGTTTTATTGAAAACATCATGCCGCGCCGATGTAAGCCCATTAGAACCCATACCTCCATTATACACGGATTCGTAAGATGCCTTTCCGAAAGACGACAAACCAACAATTACATCCCCTTCCTGAATGCGGTGATTTGAAATGACTTCGGAGCGTTTCATTCTGCAAGTCACGGTGCTGTCGACGATAATCGTACGTACGAGGTCTCCGACATCTGCCGTCTCTCCCCCAGTAGAATAGATTCCGATTCCCTGCCCCCTTAAATCTTCGAGTATTTCTTCAGTCCCTTTTATAATCTCGCCAATCACCTCACCTGGAACAAGATTTTTATTTCGGCCAATTGTAGAGGAAAGCAAAATATTATCCGTTGCACCCACGCAGAGGAGGTCGTCCAGGTTCATGACAATTGCATCCTGGGCAATACCTTTCCAGACAGACAGATCTCCTGTCTCGCGCCAGTAGGCGTAAGCTAAAGAAGATTTCGTACCGGCACCATCCGCATGCATAATGTTGCACCAATCCGCCCCCCCACCCAGGATATCCGGAATGACCTTACAAAAAGCTTTAGGAAAAATACCTTTATCAATGTTTTTGATAGCGTTATGCACATCTTCCTTCCCGGCCGATACACCACGCTGATTGTATTTCAACTCTGACATTTCCGCAAAAATAGTGTTTTGTCGTGTAGAAAGAGGAATCGTCTGTAAAAATTCATCTTTATCAAAATGAAAATCCCCGGAACTTAAATAAGCCGGGGATTTGAAAATTTCTGGAAAATATCTTAACGTACAAAAAGCAATTCTCTCAATTTAGGAAGCGGCCACTTTTTATCGTCTACAACTTGCTCCAGCTTATTGATGTGGTACCGAATGGTATCAAAATACGGCTTTACTTTTTCATCGTATGCAATAGCGATCTCCCTGGTATCATCCAGTACATTGGCCTTTTTGCGTTCCTGACGCATTGCCTCCGTTTCTTTAATGATTGTATTCAGGTGACTGCTTATACGCTCCACCAGGTCTGCCTGCTCTTGAAATAAATCTTTATTGAGTCCCAGATCGGAAAGCCCCTTAACGTTTGCAACAACCTCGTTTTGATAGCTAATTGTGCTGGGAACGATCATGCTATTAACGATTTCACCAATTACACGGGCCTCGATCTGAATCTTTTTATAATAATTCTCAAGCAGTATTTCATGCCTTGCTTCGCTTTCGCGTTTACTCAAAATATTAAGGGATTCAAAAAGTATTTCCGTCTTTTCAGAGACATATACATCCAGTGCTTTCGGAGTTGTCTTAATATTAGACAAACCTCGTTTAGCTGCTTCATCTTCCCATTCCTGGCTGTAACCGTTTCCTTCGAAACGAATAGCCTTTGACTCTTTAATATACTTGCGGATGACATTCAGAATGGCCAGGTCCTTTTTAGTTCCTTTTTTAATCTGTTTATCTACCTCGGTTTTAAACTTAATCAACTGATCGGCCACGATTGCGTTCAAAACCGTCATCGGACTCGCAGAGTTAGCGGAAGATCCGACAGCGCGAAATTCGAACTTATTCCCGGTGAAAGCAAATGGGGATGTTCGGTTACGATCCGTATTATCTAATTGCAGCTTGGGTATTTTTGGAATTCCATGCCACAGCTGCGTTTCGTTCTTAACCTTTTTCGCAACCCTGGCTGTTTCCACTTCATCCAACACAGCATTCAGCTGGCTTCCTAAGAAAATTGAGATAATAGCCGGAGGAGCTTCGTTTGCCCCAAGGCGATGATCATTACTAGCGGTAGCAATAGAAGCACGCAGTAGGTCTGCGTGTTCAAACACTGCACGAATGGTGTTCACGAAAAACGTGATGAACATGAGGTTGTTCTTTGGTGTCTTCCCGGGTGACAGCAGGTTTACTCCTGTATTGGTGATTAGAGACCAGTTGTTATGTTTACCAGATCCGTTGATGTCAGCGTATGGCTTTTCATGAATAAGCACTTTAAACTGATGTCGTAGAGCGACTTGCTCCATCAAGTTCAGCAACAATTGATTATGATCGATGGCCAGATTGATCTCTTCAAACATCGGCGCACATTCGAACTGCGAAGGAGCCACCTCGTTATGACGGGTTTTCAGAGGAATTCCAAGCTTAAGAGCTTCCTGCTCCAGGTCCACCATAAAAGCCAGCACGCGTTCAGGAATAGCACCAAAGTAATGATCTTCTAATTGTTGCCCTTTAGCAGACATATGTCCGAAGAGCGTTCTGCCGGTAAGCTGTAAATCAGGGCGTGCATTAAACAAAGCCAAATCCACCAGGAAGTATTCTTGTTCAATCCCTAATGAAGCAAATACTTTCGTTACGCTCTTATCAAAAAGTTGCGCCACTTCGACTGCCGCCTTGTCCAATGCATTTAATGTCTTCAGAAGAGGGGCTTTGAAGTCAAGCGCTTCCCCGGTGTAAGAAAGGAAAACGGTGGGTATACAAAGTGTTTTACCTCCACCTGTTTCATAAAGAAACGCTGGAGACGAAGGATCCCAACCAGTATAACCCCGGGCTTCAAAGGTATTTCTGATGCCACCATTTGGAAAGCTTGATGCATCAGGCTCTTGTTGAACAAGCGCATCAGCAGTAAATTTTTCAATGGCTACCCCGTCTCCGCCTGGCTCGAAGAAGGCATCGTGCTTTTCAGCTGTTGCTCCGGTCAAGGGTTGGAACCAATGGGTATAGTGGGTGGCTCCATTTGAAATAGCCCAGCTTTTCATGGCTTGCGAGATATGCTCTGCAAGATCATGATCAATCGCTTCGCCCACTTCAACAATTGCCGTCAGTTTAGCATATTCATTTTTCGGCAGGTAATCTTTCATTTTACTGATCGTAAAAACATTCTTACCAAAAAACGCTGACGCCTTAGCTCCTGTAACTTCTTTAACAGGTCTTACATTTCTAGAAATCGCAGCTTCCACCGCGCTAAATCTAAGATTTGACATATTTCTCTCGACTTTCTTTTTTTGCTTGTGTAAAATTCAACACCAGGACGTAAAAATCATTATATTTTTTAAGAAAACGCTAATTTTTCATGAATTATTTTTGCTAAGCCAGCTATGTCCAATTTTGCCCTCCAAATCAGCGGACACTTTATTAAATCAGGACCACCATTTAGCTTCTTTTCTTTGAACGAATACAAAATCTTTAAAAAAATGCCTTTAAAAAATCTGAATCATAAAAATCACAAAACAAACACTATATTTTTTAGAGAATATCAAAATGCTTTTTGTTTCTGGTCAACAAATTAACTTCCCATAAAACTTCTTCAGCGTAATCCGCACTTCGAATGGGACAATTCTCCACCTTACAATAATGACAGCATTGTGGAAGACACGGGTCGGCATGGATAAAAAGCTCGGTCTTTTTATTCACTTCATCTTTGACCAGCTTTTCAAAAAGAGATAGTTCCTTATGTACGCGGTTAAGATCAAAATAATTTGGTAACGTCAGGTGGCAGTCAATGTGCAGTTCTGCCCCGTACCGCTGAACACGAAGGTTGTGTACATCAATCCATTCTCGGCGCCGCTTTAATTGCAATACCCTGACTACACGATTGATCAGCACAAAGTCAGACTCATCCATTAAGCCTCCTACTGATTTTCTGAGTAGTCGATAACCACTGAAGGTAATATAACACCCTAAACCTAAAGACAAAAACACATCCAGGCGCTCCATACCCGTCAACTGCACTATGGCCAGACCTGCCATCAGTCCAAGTGTACTGAAGGCGTCCACACGAAGGTGCCGGCCATCGGCTTCAATCGTTATAGAGTTAAATTCTTTTCCTTTTCTGATCATATAGGTACCCAGTATAAAATTGACCAGGCAGGTGAACCCGATAACACCAATACCTTGCGGAAGATTTTCAATGGACTCCGGAAAAAAAAGGTTATAAACGGCTTTGCCCAAAATCAATACACCCGCTATCGAGATCAGCCCACCTTCAAGAAAAACCGAGAAAAACTCGACTTTTCCATGTCCGTAAGGATGGTTATCATCTTTAGGCAGTGCTGTGAGGTAAATACTGTAAAAGGCAAAAGCACTTGCAACCACATTCACTATGCTTTCAGCTGCATCTGTAAGGATGGCATTTGAATTCGTTAGCAAATAAGCACCAAACTTTGCAACCATCAAAACCAGGCCGGTGATCAGCGATAATATTATTAATTTCCTTGGTGTCATAAAACTTCGATGGAAAGTCAAACAAACATAGCTAAAAGTATGCCCACCCTACCTTGTTTTTTTTGAATCGCATCCATTTTTTGGTTAGGTTTGTGCATCATGAACACAACGAAATTATCAGACCGAATTCATAATCTGTCGGAATCCGCAACCTTGAAGATGACCAAGTTAGGGCGGGAGCTTGCTTCGCAAGGCGTCAATGTTATAAGTTTAAGTGTTGGGGAACCCGATTTTAATACTCCCGAACACATAAAAGAGGCTGCAAAGAAAGCTCTAGACGAAAATTATACGCGCTATTCACCGGTTCCAGGTTACCCTGAACTAAGAAAGGCTATTGTCAAAAAGCTTAAGGAGGAAAACGGCTTGGATTACGATGTATCTCAGATCGTTGTTTCAACCGGAGCCAAACAATCATTATCTAACGTTATTTTAACACTTGTCAACCCAGGCGACGAAGTAATCATTCCGACTCCCTATTGGGTTTCTTACAGCGAAATGGTTAAACTGGCAGAAGGAGAATCTGTTTTTATTCATACCGGAATTGAAAGCGATTTCAAAATTTCAGCCGACCAACTTGAAGCGTCCATCACCGACCGTACGAAATTATTCATGTTTTCTTCCCCATGCAATCCGACCGGAAGCGTTTACACTAAAGACGAACTGGCTGGTCTTGCAGAAGTCTTTGAGCGCTATCCCGATGTTTACATCATTTCCGATGAGATCTATGAACACATCAACTTTGGAGATCAGCACGAGTCAATCGCGCAGTTCCCCTCCATCAAGGATAGGGTAATTTTGGTGAATGGTTTCTCCAAAGCTTACGCCATGACAGGATGGCGACTGGGCTACATTGCAGCGAATAAAGAAATTGCGGCAGCTAACGACAAACTACAGGGGCAAACTACCTCGGGTACTTGTTCCATAGCGCAACGCGCGGGTATTGCAGCTTATGAGCAAGGCTTGGATAGTGTAAAGGAAATGAGGAATGCCTTCGAAAGAAGAAGAGAGCTTGTTTACAATGCCCTGAAAGAAATTAAGGGCTTGAAGGTGAACTTACCAAAGGGCGCATTTTATTTCTTTCCTGATGTAAGCGCCTTTTTCGGAAAAGTTGACCAAAAGGGTAATCGCATAGAAAACGCAGAAGATCTTGCATTGTATCTGCTGAACGAAGGCCACATTGCTACAGTAAGTGGTGATGCTTTTGGCAATAACGATTGTATCCGTTTATCTTATGCCGCTTCAGATGAGCAACTTATCGAGGCTACAAGTCGCATGAGGTCAGCTTTGGAGAAGCTGCATTAAGAAGTGAATTTGTAATTAGCTAGGGCGTTCAGCTTTTAAGATCTTCGATCAAGCTGAACGCTTTCATCCCAAAAATTAATTCTTTTATTATATAAGGCATCATTTGCCATAGCTACGCAAATTGAGGCCCGGGCACCGGTATGCACATTAGATGCCGGTTCACCACCTGTTCGCACCGATTTGTAAAATTCCTGGAGGGCATACCAGGTACCGTCTTTGGTAGGCTCCTGCAGAATTGGGGTTCCTCCATCGTTGTTCCAGACAATTTTCGTAGCTCCTGTCACCCCATCTACAGTGCTCAATTCCTCCTTGGCTTCTTTTTCAGGATAATAGATTCCACGATCGGTCAGCAGTGAAACAGTACCCCGGCTACCTTTTATTTTGAACAGATAACCATCCCAGGCATTCCCACATGTGGCGCCAAAATTCCCAATCATTCCTTTTTCCTTATAACGCAGCATAACCTGTACATTGTCATATGTCTCTCTACCGTCTGGAAATATATCAATACCACCGGTGGAGGTCACTTCATCCGGATGAGTATCAAAAGCCCAATTAATGAAGTCCATCTGATGTGACAGCAGTTCAGCGGTCAGCCCTCCGGAATATTCCCGGTACATACGCCAATTTACCTGCCGCTCCAGATCCGGCTGCGGCACCGCTCGCCTCCAGTTTCCATTGCGATCCCAACGGCAGTCAATCTGCGTGACTTTTCCGAGATAGTTATTGGTGATCATATCCTTCACCTTGAAGTATAACGGTGAATAACGATATTGATAACCAACCTGAAAAATTTGTTTAGGATGGGCTTTTACCAGCTTCACCAGCTCCACCGCCTCTTCTTGTTTGAAAGTCATCGTCTTTTCGAGATAGACATGCTTTCCTGCCATAAGAGCCGCACGGGCAACCTCGAAATGCTTATTGAGTGGCACGGCAATAAAGACCGCTTCTATTGATTTTTCTTCCAACAGCTTACGATAGTCTTTAAATGCTTTGGCTGTAACGCCCACAATTTGTTCAGCGTTCTTCAAACGAAAATCCAAAACATCGCAGTAAGCATTTACATCATAAATCTCCGGCAGCGATTTCATGACGCTCATAACCCCGTTCCCCCGGTCGCCACAACCGATCATCCCTATGTTCAGCGGTTTATCCTTCAACATATGACTCAATCCTGGTAGGGGATTTAAAAAAAGACCTGCTCCCAAAAAACCGGCTTGTTGCATGAACCCCCTTCTACTGGTTGTCATCATAACCGACGGATTTTTAACGAACGAAAAGAAACCCGATCGTTGTGATCCTGTAGTAAAATCGGACCTTTTGCTAATTCGCTAAAATCAGGCTGATTACTAAATTTACTTTCTTGTATATGCTTTGTCAATTCCTCCGATCCGAGCTTGTAATCCAGAACGCAAACGTCGTTTAAGTAGTGCCTGACACGACCATTTCTTTCGACCAGGACACGTCCTGTATTCCACTCACCAATTGGTTTTGCTTTTTTAAGGTTTTCGTCCGGTGGTAGGATATCGTAAAGTGCTGCGGTTTTCCTATTTCCATTTCGCCCCAACTTTGCATCCGGATGCCTTTCATCATCCAACACCTGATATTCAAACCCAACTATGCCTCGACCATTTCCATTATTTCGCACAAAATATTTAACGCCGCTGTTCGCACGCTCCGTTAGACGGAAATCAAACGTCAGATCGAAAAAATCGAAAGAGTCCTTTGTAACAATATCGCCGCCCCAGTCTGTTGCATTCTCAGGGCGCCGATCGATAGTGATCATACCGTCATCAAAAGACCATCCTTTTGCCGGCAGGCGGTCACGACCTACAGCAACCCATTGCTCCGAATTTCCGGGCGTATATAGCAATTGGTATCCCGCTCGTTCTTCTTTTTTGGTTAACACATTCGGAGCGCTCCCTGAGTTAGCTGTATCCGGTCTGTTCTTCTTTCCTACGCAGGCAGTTCCAAAAACAGCAAAGGCGCTAAGTAATATAATTAGTTGCTTCATGCTCAATTTCATCCTCGGTTAAGTTTGCCAATATTAGGAATTTATACCTACTTAGAACAGAAAGATTCTTTTTTTTTGCGAAAACGATGTAGAAGAATATACCTGTTGCCGCGCCTCAGCGTGTTTTCTTTACTTACTGCGTATAGCCTCTACCGGGTCTAGCCGGCTTGCCATTACCGCCGGAATAATTCCGGATATAAGTCCGATAAAAGTTGATATTCCAACGGCAGCCAGAATCTCGCCCAGGTGGACCACAACTCCGACATCTGCCACCAGTTTTAATAAGAGTGCAAGGCCGTATACAATAGCTAAACCCGCTCCACCGCCTATTAAACATAGTACAACAGCCTCCATTAGAAACTGGGCTAATATGAAATAGTTCTTTGCCCCCAGGGACTTTTGTATCCCAATAATGGGCGTTCGCTCTTTGACGGAAACAAACATAATGTTAGCTATACCGAAACCACCGACCAGCACAGAAAAGATTCCGATGAGAAAGCCGGAGAAATTCACTACATCGAACATGGAGTCCAATTCGGCTGTAATAATAGTTGTTTGGTTCAACGCAAAGTCGTCTTCCTCCTTTGGACTCAGCCGATGAACAGATCGCATAACTCCTTTCAGTTCACTCTCAACTTCCTCCATAGGATAACCTGTTTTCGCGTTTACAATAATGGATGGGCCGAAATTTCGAATATTTACCAGGTTTCTCGCCAGGTTAAGCGGAATTACAGCACTATTGTCCAGTGATACATCAATAATCATACCCTCCCCTTCCATTTTAAAAACGCCAATGACCGTCAGCCTTCGTCCTAAAGCGGAGACTGTTTTCCCCAGCGGACTGCTGTGGGGGAATAGTCCATCAGCAACATTCGACCCCAAAATGATTAAGGGCGCTCCTCTTTTCGATTCTGCATCCGTAAAATAGCGACCTTCCTTAAACTCAAGATTCCTTATTTTATAATAGTCATGAGAGGGAGCGCTAAATTCTACATTTTCAACATTATTGTTTTGGTATTTGATCAACTTCCGACTCATATTGATCTCGTAACACACACCGTCCGCCATAGTCATTCTGTTTTGGATCGATTCAAAATCACGAATGGTGGGCTCAGGTCTGTTCATATATTTCCACCAGGGGTATTCACCACCACCTCCCCAGGGCCACTTCTGAACATAAATTGAACGGCTTCCCAATTTTTCAACGCTGTCTTCCAAATTAGCACGTAACGTATTGACGGCGGAGAAAATGCCGATAATCGTCATTATCCCTATTGTTACGCCGAGAAGAGATAAGAATGTTCTCGTCTTATTGTCCCGCAAGGCTGAAAAGGCAAAACCAAAACTTTCATATAATTGTTTCAGTACCATCATATAGATATATGACGACTATTGCTCTTAAACGTTACACACTAGATGTGTTTTATTTCGATAAGTCGACACATGATTTATTCAATTTCAATAGGAAGAAACCATTATATTTCTTACCTTTGCGCGCTTATTTACCATCTTTTTTCATCGCATTGATTGTCAGGGTTAGTGACTAATAACATTTTCCATGAGGACATTCGTCAGCATTAAAAACAAGTAGTATCATGAAATTATCTCAGTTTAAATTCAACCTGCCTGAATCGCTTATCGCACATGAACCTTCAGAGGAGCGTGATGAAGCTCGTTTGATGGTATTACACAAAGATACCGGTAAAATCGAACATAAGGTTTTTAAGGATGTCATAAATTATTTTGACGAACACGATGTTATGATCCTTAATAACACTAAGGTTTTCCCTGCACGTTTATACGGAAATAAAGAAAAGACTGGCGCTACGATAGAGGTATTTCTTTTAAGGGAACTGAACAAAGAGTTAAAGCTGTGGGACGTACTGGTTGATCCTGCCCGTAAGATCAGGGTCGGCAACAAACTATATTTCGGAGAGAATGATTTATTGGTAGCCGAGGTTGTCGATAATACGACTTCTCGCGGCCGCACCATCCGATTCCTGTTTGACGGTAGCGATGAACAATTCCGAAGGAACATTGAGATTCTTGGCGAGACGCCGCTTCCAAAATACATAAACCGGAAGGCAACTCCGGAAGACAAGGTTCGATATCAAACCATTTTTGCTAAACATGAAGGAGCGGTTGCAGCTCCTACAGCCGGACTTCATTTTAGCCGGGAACTAATGAAGCGTCTGGAGCTTAAAGGTATAGAGTTCGCTGAAGTGACCTTACACGTTGGCCTCGGAACTTTCCGCCAGGTAGAAGTTGAAGATCTGACTAAGCATAAAATGGATTCAGAACAGTTTGTCATTGAGCAAAAAGATGCAGACCTCGTCAATAACGCCATCAGTCATAAACGCAGGGTGTGTGCGGTAGGTACAACATCAATGCGTTCGATTGAATCATCCGTTTCAGCAAACAAGACCTTAAAAGCGGCCTCAGACTGGACTAGCAAATTCATTTTCCCCCCTTACGAATTCAGCATAGCCAATAGTATGATCACCAATTTCCACACGCCTGAGTCAACATTACTGATGATGATCTGTGCTTTCGGCGGGTATGAAAATGTCATGAACGCCTATGAAATAGCCGTTAAAGAGAAATACCGGTTTTACAGTTATGGTGACGCCATGCTCATCATATAACTTACCGTACAGCCATGAGAGAGGTTGCAATTATCGTCAGCGGAGGATCAGGGTCCCGAATGGGCGCTTCGCTCCCTAAGCAGTTTTTGCTACTAAAGGGAACGCCGATCCTGATGCATACTTTGCAATCTTTTTATCGAAGCAGGGGTGATTCTTTGAAACTTATTTTGGTTTTGCCGGAAGAATGGATCAGGTATTGGAATGAGCTTTGCCAAAGTCATCAATTTAATGTAGAGCATGAGGTAGTCCCGGGAGGAAAGGATCGTTTCTCGTCCGTTAAGAACGCACTTAGTTTCGTTGAATCAAACATTAAAGAGGAGTCCTGTTTCATAGCAGTACATGATGGAGTCCGTCCCCTATTGTCAAAGTCGTTGATCACACGACTCTTTGAAGGCGTTGCAATACACAGCGCTGTCGTTGCAGGGATTCCACCCGTTGATTCCATTCGACTACAATATGAAGACGGGAGCAATAAGTCAATTAATCGAAATAATGTTTGGCTTGTACAGACGCCTCAGGTTTTTGAGGGAAATTTATTGCTAAAGGCTTATAAAAGCACATCAGCAAATAAGGTATTTACAGACGACGCATCCGTCGTAGAGCATTCCGGCCATCCCATAACCATGATTCAGGGGGATAGCCGGAATCTTAAAATAACTTACCCTCAAGATTTGACGATTGCTGAACTTCTCTTAGGTAGTCTGGAAACTTAGGCAGCTCCCCGAATAACTCTCAATAAAATGGCGATGACCGCTATAACCAGGAGTACGTGAATAATACCACCCTGAGCGTACCCTCCAAAAAAACTAATTGCCCAGATAATAACCAGTACAACCGCTACTAAATACAATAAATTTCCCATAATATTTAACCTTTCCTTAAGATGTTGTTTTTTATAAACTTTCAATAGCTGAAAGCTTAGTAGTAAAAGGTTTTTGAGCTAAAATTGTTTGATCAAGGCTAAATTTTATTAAAAAAACAAAGCCTACTATCATAGATATGATGGCAGGCTTTTCATAACGTACCTTTACAAGTCTAAAGTTTATCGTTAGCGTTTACGCAGTTTAACTCTTCGAAAGCTTGAGTGAGTCTTTTGACAAAATTCTCCTCTCCTTTTCTCAGCCATACCCGCGGATCATAAAACTTCTTATTGGGGGAGTCATCTCCATCCGGATTTCCGATCTGGCTCTGAAGATAACCCTCATTTGATTTGTAATAATTTTTGATACCTTCCCAGAAAGCCCATTGCATATCCGTATCGATATTCATTTTTATAGCGCCATAAGAAAGTGCTTCACGAATTTCGCTTGGCGACGACCCTGAACCACCGTGAAAAACGAAATTAACCGGCTTTTCGGCAGAAAGTGAAAACTTCTCGCGAATGTAATCCTGTGAATTTTTAAGGATAACAGGTTGCAATTTCACATTTCCTGGCTTATAGACACCATGAACATTTCCGAAAGCAGCCGCTACAGTGAACTTGTCACTCACCTTACTTAATTCTTCATATGCGTAAGCAACCTCTTCAGGCTGAGTGTAGAGCTTTGAACTGTCAACATCCGTATTATCTACGCCATCTTCTTCGCCACCAGTTACACCCAACTCAATTTCAACCGTCATACCCAAAGGCTTCATGCGCTCAAGGTATTTCTTTGAAATCTCGATATTTTCCTCGATGGGTTCTTCCGACAGATCCAGCATATGAGAGGAAAAAAGTGGTTTCCCATTTTCTTTAAAAAATTGCTCTCCATGATCAAGCAATCCGTCTATCCAGGGAAGCAGTTTTTTGGCGGCGTGGTCCGTATGCAAAATTACTGCCACACCGTAGTGCTCAGCCAAAAGATGCACATGTTTTGCAGCCGACACCGCACCTAATATACACGCCTGCAACTTATCATTATCCAGTGATTTTCCTGCGTAAAACTGTGCTCCACCATTAGACAGTTGTATGATTACCGGTGCATTTACCTTCTTAGCCGTTTCCATTACAGCATTGATCGAATTTGTACCAATAATGTTCACCGCAGGAAGTGCAAACTGATGTTTCTTTGCTGCTTCGAAGAGCTCTTGAACCGAGTCGCCAGAAACAACTCCTTTATACCCTTTTAAACTCATTTTTAAATAGTTGTTACTTGTTGAAGTTTCGAAAGTAAGAAAATATTTACATTTAACGCTAATTTGACAGTGCTTTTCCCGACAAGATAGTGTACAAATTACGTTAATACTTGATTAACCCGAAACACGCTAAAGTCTATTTTTTTTTGTTTCTTTGTAGCCTCAATAGTAGTTACATGGCGTGGTTTAAACGAGATCGAGCGGGCATAAATACGGCAACTGAGAATAAGAAAGAAGCTCCTGACGGACTTTGGAACAAGTGTCCTCAGTGCAAAAAGCCTCTTTTGAAATCTGAGCAAATTGAAAACCAATATGTTTGCCAGTATTGTGGTTATCATCTGCGCATCGGCTCGGCTGCGTATTTCTCAATATTGTTTGACGGTGGAAATTTCGAGGAGTTATTCAGCAGTTTAACGTCCGGCGACCCGTTGAATTTCGAAGACTCGAAAAAATATGCAGAACGCATTAAAGAAACTCAGCAGAAAACGGGCCTTCAAGATGCTATAAGATGCGGCTTTGGTAAGCTGAACGACCAGCCAATTGTGATTTCCTGTATGGATTTTAATTTTATCGGTGGGTCTATGGGTTCGGTTGTTGGCGAGAAAATCGCCCGGTCCATTGATTATTGCATAAAGAAGAAGGTGCCTTTCCTTATGATTTCCAAATCAGGTGGGGCCCGAATGATGGAAGCTGCCTTTTCACTGATGCAAATGGCCAAAACATCTGCAAAATTAGCTTTGTTAAGTGAAGCCAAATTACCGTATCTGTCTTTAATGACCGATCCGACCACTGGTGGTGTAACCGCATCTTTTGCGATGCTGGGCGACATAAACATGGCGGAACCCGGTGCTTTAATTGGCTTTGCTGGTCCCCGGGTAATAAAAGAAACTATAAAAAAGGATCTTCCTAAAGGATTTCAATCTGCTGAATTTGTGTTGGAGCATGGCTTCCTTGACCTAATAAGTGATCGACGTGAATTGAAAAGTACGATCGCCAAACTTCTCAGCCATTTGCAGGCATAAAATAACCCGCATAGTTTGAAAACTGTGCGGGCTCGGATTTAAAAAACGCTTACATTTAAGGTGTGCCAATCGGCCCTTTTTTAGGGTCATCATCCGTAAATGCAGGACCAGAATGCTTTCGTCCGTGATTTTTTTCTGCGAAATTTCCCTTGTTAGCTTCAATAACCTTTTTCGTTCCGTTGCGTTCGGTTATCGTTTCCTTATCACTTTTACGATCTTTCAATTCATCTGCCATAACTCCTTTTCCTTCCAATTTTGATTTAATAAGCTATATTAATTATCATTCAGATAACAGATGACGTTGTACTATTGTTTTCTGCTAGACGCTGACGGTATAAAACTCTTTTAACTTCGCAACCGTTTGATCCACTTCATTTTTGGTATTGAATTTCGAAAAAGAAAAACGAACTGAAGGCCGCTCTGAGCTTGCACCTATGGCACTTAAGACATGCGAGCCAATGTTTGAACCGGAGCTACAAGCGCTCCCGCCCGAGGCCGAAATCCCTGCGATATCAAGGTTAAACAGTAGCATGTCGCTCATCTCCGTTTCAGGAAAAGAAACATTAAGTACTGTATACAAACTTTTCTCCGCCTCCTGTTGTCCATTAAAGTTAACGGAAGGCAGTTCCTGTATGAGTCGTTCCCTCATATATTCCTTCAATCCTTCTACATGCGAACGATGGTCCCGCATATCCCGACAGGCAATCTCAAGTGCTTTTGCCAAACCAACGATTCCATAGACGTTCTCGGTACCACCTCGCATATTACGCTCCTGAGCACCGCCATAAATGAAGGGCTTAATTTTTAGCCGATGGTTTATATAGAGGAAGCCGACTCCCTTCGGACCATGAAATTTATGTGCTGCTCCGGTAATAAAATCAATTGTCAAGCTGCTGACGTCAATCGGCAAATGCCCTATGGTCTGCACGGTATCGGAATGAAGCACGGCATCATGAGAACTGCAAATTTCTGATATTTCTTCCAGGTTTATGAGTGTACCCAGTTCATTATTAGCATGCATGAGAGAAACAAAGCTACGCGAATTCATCGCTAATAACTCTTTAAGATGATCCAGATTCACCTCACCCTTTTCATCGACACTAACGTAACTTAACTGAATTATGCCGTCTTTTTCAAGATCCTGAAGCGTATGCAAAACAGCATGATGCTCCAAAGGAGATGTAATCGCATGACTAAGACCCTGATCGGTTATCCCACGACGAATAGCCATATTATCCGCTTCAGTACCCCCGGACGTGAAGAAAATCTCTGAAGGGGACGCTCCAATAAGGCTGGCTACCTGCTTCCGGGCCTTCTCAATTAGCGTCCTTACCTTCCGGCCATCCGCATGGATAGAGGATGGATTGCCGTAATCCTGTTGCATAACATTGACCATTTCCTGCAACACTTCCTCATCTATAGCGGTGGTAGCCGCATTATCTAAATATATTCTCATGAATTCTCTTTTCTTTAAACCAAACGCTATGAATTGACAATGGTCTCTATTTGTCTCATTACCTCCTCAGAGAGGGCTGTTGCATCCTGGATAGTTTTCCCCTCCGTGTAGATTCTGATAATGGGCTCCGTATTGGATTTTCTTAAATGAATCCATCCATCCGGATAGTCGATCTTCAATCCGTCAATGGTAGTATGAGGCATATCTTTATATACCGATTCGAGACGGCGCATGAGTTCATTGATATCCAGAGACGGAGTAAGCGTTATTTTATTCTTCGCCATAAAATAAGCAGGATACGAAGCTCTCAGCTCGGTAACCTTCATTCGCTTTTTAGCCAGATAGGTCAGAAAAAGTGCTATTCCAACCAATGCATCACGTCCGTAATGTAAAGCCGGATAGATAACGCCGCCATTTCCTTCTCCACCGATAACAGCATCGGTTTCCTTCATCTTTGTTACAACATTCACCTCTCCGACAGCTGCTGCTGCATAACCCCCGCCATGGCGTTCTGTAACGTCTTTTAACGCACGGGTCGAAGAAAGGTTGCTTACCGTATTCCCAATCTTTTCACCGAGAATATAATCCGCAACAGCTACCAGCGTATATTCTTCACCAAACATCTCCCCATTTTCCATAACAAAACATAATCGGTCTACATCGGGGTCCACCGCAATACCCATATCAGCATGCTTTTCGGAGACCAATGCGGAAAGGTCGCGAAGGTTTTCCGCAAGCGGTTCCGGATTATGCGGAAAATGTCCGTTAGGATTACAATAAATGGGATAAACCTCGGTAACCCCGAGAGCCTCCAGCAACTGAGGGACAGCTATACCTCCGGTGGAATTGACAGCATCCACTGCAATGCTAAACTTAGCGTTTCGAATCACATCAACGTCCACTAAATCCAGCTTTAGAATTGCATCAATGTGTTTTTTAATGTAATCCTCCCTGTGCGTAATCGTTCCCAGTGACTGTACCTCCGCAAAACTAAATTCCTGCAAATCTCCTATCCGCAACACCTCCAACCCTTCCTCGTCGTTGATAAACTCTCCTTTGTGGTTAAGAAGTTTGAGTGCATTCCACTGTCCCGGATTGTGGCTGGCAGTAAGGATGATGCCCCCAGCTGCACCCTCCGCAGGAACGGCCATCTCTACGGTCGGAGTTGTTGAAAGCCCAAGATCAACGACATCCACACCGAGCCCCTGTAATGTTCCGACAACGAGGTTTCTTACCATTTCTCCTGAAATGCGGGCATCACGACCAACAACAATTTTTCTTTTCTGGGAGCCCCGGGTTACAAAAGTGGCAAATGCCGCTGTAAATTTTACTACATCGATTGGTGTAAGCGCTTCTCCGGGCGTCCCTCCTATGGTGCCACGGATACCGGAAATGGATTTAATAAGAGTCATGCTATCAAATACTGAGTAGTGAAAAACAGATCGTAAAATTAACACTTTTTTACGCATTGGGAGGTAAGAAGCCGTATATTTGCGACGAACTTGTGTAAACCTGTAAGGGGCGACACCTTAATGGATCATTATGGAGTTGATTAATAACTTGGATACCGAGCTTTTTCTGATAATCAACCAGGGAATTGCGAACCCCATATTTGACTGGCTGATGCCTTACGTCAGAAACCCTTACGTTTGGACACCACTGTACCTTTTTATTGTCATTTTCTGTATAAAGAACTATGGAAAGAAGGGGGGGCTTATCCTGCTTGGTTTATTACTGAGTTTCGGGGTAGCTGATTTCACTTCTGCCTCTCTGATTAAACCTGCCGTACAGCGTATACGACCGTGTAATGATTTATCTCTGAAGGAGGAGGTGGTTACCAGGGTCCGTTGTGGCTCGGGCTACAGCTTTCCGTCAACCCATGCATCCAATCACTTTGCACTAGCCTTATTTTTGATCCTTGTCTTTCGGAGAGTATGGCGGCATGTAACCTTTTGGGCACTGCTATGGGCTGCGCTTATTTGCCTTGCACAGGTCTATGTTGGCGTTCATTACCCGCTGGACGTTCTTGCCGGCGCTTTACTGGGGACAGGCATTGGCTATCTGATTGGCTACTTGTTCATGCTGTACATCCCTGACATATCAACTCCTTTACCACAAGAAGGAAACAAGACCGTTAATCCTTGATCAATGCCTACAAGTCTGCTTATTGTCGTGGTTTTGTTTGCCTCAGCTTTCATTGGAGGTGCCCTCGTTCTATATATAAAAGATCGCCGGAATGATTTATTGAAGCTAACCCTTTCCTTCAGTGGCGCCTATTTATTCGCCATCACTATTTTACACCTGATGCCGGAAGTATATGCCTCCTCTGGTCACGAAATCGGTGTGTGGGTGTTGGGAGGGTTTCTGCTGCAGATCCTCATGGAGCGTTTTTCCGAGGGTATTGAACACGGTCATTTACACACGCATGCCCACGAAGAAAAAACAGGCCGGTTTCCTCTGGGTATCATGCTGAGCCTATGCATACACGCTTTTCTAGAAGGTGTACCGCTCGCAAGGGGCCACGAACAGCAATTGCTGTTCGGTATCGCGTTGCATCATATCCCTGCTGCATTTGCACTGGGCAGCCTACTGCAGAACGCTGGAAAAAAGGCTAGCCAAATCCTTTATCTTGTAGGTGTTTTCGCAGTTATGTCGCCTGCTGGTTATTTAATCGGCATGCTTATCGGTTCCAATAGCTTTCATTATTTTAACTTACTGATGGCTATCGTGATTGGAATGTTCCTTCATATATCAACCACCATTTTATTCGAATCATCTTCGTCTGACCACCATCATTTCAACAGGAAAAAACTGCTGGCTGTATTGTCAGGAATGGCCATCGCCCTGGCAAGTGTTGGCTTACATTCCTAATCTTCGTTAAAATCCCGAAATCTATCAAGTAAATCACTAAGCATAAGGCATTCTTTAGGTGTAAGTTTCGAAGGGATCACGTTGGAGGTCTTCATATTATCCTGCAGTTTGTCTAATACGTGAAGTCCGCGTTTGGTAATGAGAATATCTACCGCACGTCTATCCTTCGAGCTAACCGAACGCTTCACAAGCTCCTTTTGAATCAGCCGGTCTATAATCCTGGAAACGTCCGACATTCTATCCAACAATCTTTCCTTGATCATGTTTACGGTACAGGGATTGGGATACTGGCCGCGCAGAATTCTCAGAACGTTGTATTGCTGCAGGGTTATATCCTCCGAATCTGTACGATCCTTCAACAAGTCCTGTATAAAACTGCTGGTGTACATGATGTTCAATACCGCTTTATGGACCTCGTCCTCAAACTTGTCCGTTGAAAGTGCATCTTCGATTTTCATCTCATATAAAGGTTTATGTGTTTACAACAAGTCATTAACACACGGTTAATCAGTAAAGTAAAAAATAAGCTAACAAACAGTGGCTTGATGAATGCGAAAATAAAAATATTTTATTTACTTCCAAGATTCCTGATAAATTAAATCAGGGCCTTCACGATTCTACCGGACAGGTATTTCTCAAGAAAACTGCCATTTCCATGTACCGTCCATATTCTGGATGGGTTAACGGCTTCAATAGTTTCTAAAATCTGAGGCCAGTCCACGTGGTCTGATATATAAAAAGATTCATGATTTCGCCGGTGCAGGCCTTCCCAACCAGATGCAAAGAGCTTTACGGCTCCCTTCAGATACGCGTAACTGTGAAAGGTCAGCGGGGGGACAATATATATGGCACCCGAATCAGGCGACTTCATTGCTTTCCTGTGGTAAGGCTTAAATGTGCCCAGCATCATTCCAAATTCTTCATAGATGCGGTGGTAGGGTAAAACCTGATGATGAACAAAAATTTCCCGTTCCGGCAGAAAATCCTGGATAAGCGCTGTCAATCGCTGAGCTTTTCCCAGTGCATAGGCCCCAAGCAATATAGGATAGGAAATGTGCTTAAGTTTTTCTAACTCATCGTTTACATCAGGATGACGGATTGCAGGATCGGCAAATGTACTTTCTGTAATCAGCACATCAGCCTGAGATATCTTCGCAGCTTTGCAGGTCCGATCCTCCTGAAGCTTATAATCTCCGGTATATAAATAGACAACACCTCTAAAGCTGAGCTGGATCATTACCGAACCCAATATATGCCCCGCGGCAAAAAACCGTATTGAAACCTGGTTTATTTCAAAGGGTTCGTCTTCAGAATAATGGCGAAATTTGGTGTGCTTAGTTCGTTTACCAAATCGATATGTCATCAAACTTGCGGTTTCCGGTGTAGAATAAACCATCGAACAACCCGCACAGCAATGATCTCCATGTGCATGGGAAACAATAGACACTGGTACAGGCTTGATCGCATCCAGATAGAAATCCCCGTAAGGACAATAGAGCCCCTCGGCTTTAACTATAATAAAATCATCCAGTATTTCTGTCACCGTTTCAGAAAATCTTCATGGAGCCGTAGAATCTGAGGGATAACCGCCTCTGTCTCATCGTTATGGATAAGATAATCGGCCAATGCCTTTTTCCTTTCATCTGACCACTGCTTCTTCATCCGCGCACGAACTTGTCCTTCGCTGACCTGATCACGCTTGGTTACCCTTTGTATTCTTGTAGTCTCGCTGGCGGTAACCAGTACGACCACATCGCTCGACTTATTTGTCCCGGATTCGAACAGGATAGCGGCCTCTTTAATAACATAAGCGGTCCGTTGGTGTCCAACCCAATCCTCGTAAGCTTTTACTGTTGCCGGATGCACGAGCCCGTTAAGCCGTTGAAGTTGTTCATCATTTTCAAAAACCTGCGCAGCCAAATAAGCGCGATCCAGGTCACCCTTCTCATCATACACCAGGTCTCCGAAAGCTGAACGTATTTTTGTTTTCAAGACCTGATCTGTGCTCATTAGCCGTTTCGCTTCCTTATCTGAGTAAAAAACGGGAACTCCTAAGACCTCAAAAATACGACATATCGTCGTTTTTCCACTTCCTATTCCTCCGGTTACGGCAACTTCCAGAATTCCACTCATAAATCTACTACCTGTTATCATTTATCCAGTAAAAACTGGATGTTCTGTGGACTCATTCTCACGATTCGGGTATATTCGGGTGAGCGGGTGATCAGCACCGGCAGATCCGAAATATTATTGGCTTTCCAATCGTTAATATTAATTACAGCTTCGAAATTTTCCGGTTGAATAGCAGCGTAACGATCCAGAGGAACCAGTAAGGTCAGAGTAACCTTTTCCGGAAGGATTTTGACAGAGCGATACGGACGGTAGTTTTCCGCACGTATAGGTACCTGAATGATTTTCTCTGTTACTTCCCCCACGGGAATCTTCGCATCTACTACCGTAGGATAAACGGAAATGTTCGCCTTTGTCATACGTTGCAATCCTACTTTCGCCTGTATGTTCTGTTCAACATCCGTCCGCCTTAAGGTATCCGTAGCCCAGCTTTCTATGCGGACGAGATCTTCAACAGGACCGGTAACGCGAACAAATTTCGGAGATATTTCTACATCACTGGTGATGTCGTATTGTTTACGAAATTCCAGGTCGTAGCTGAGTTTTACCGGCACCCTTTTTTCAGACTGTTTGGAAAAATTGAAAAAAAGCGTATCAGGCATAACCGATACAATACGCTGATTAGCGTCGAACTGGCGGTTAATATACCCGAGCTGGCTGGAAAACAAGATCCAGTCGCGTGTTTTCAGTCCGCTAAGATCTACCTCAACGTCATGCGGTCTGAACCTCAAACTCGAAAACAGCACTTGCCAACCACTTCCTTCGACCCGCATGGTTACGGTATCGGATTGCAATGGATGAAAAGCCCGTTGAGGTGGAACATTCACATATTTCACAGCGGCGTCGACGTTATAGAGATAACGATTAGACAACGCAAAAAGGCTCCAGCAAAGAAATGAAATAATAAGGCATCCTAGAAAAAGACTAAGTTTCTGCTGTTGCTTTCTGCTAAGATTAAATGCCGCCATAATTACTAAAAAAAAGCCTGACAGGAGTTACTTGCCAAGCTTTTTTCTCCTCCCGCTAAATTGAATTACTTCTTCTCTTCCGTTTTTACTACGGCTTGCTTATTCGCATTTGCTGCTTTTGATGCATCAAGCGAAATAGAGGCTTTATCAAACTTAATACGCGTACCGCTTCCTACATCGATTATAAAAGTCGTTTCGCCGACTTCAACAATACGACCGTGGATTCCGGCAGTCGTGATAACCTTATCATTGAGCTTTAATTCTTCAATATATTTTTTATGGTCCTTTTGCTTCTTCATTTGTGGCCTGATCATAAAAAAATAGAACACGACCACAATCAATCCCATCATAATCAGGGGCTGTAAACCGCCTGCACCTGCCTGTGCTAAAATAGTTACTGTATTCATTATAATAAACTAGATAATTTAAATTACTGAACCTCACCCTTTAAATGCAGAAGCGTATGGGCGGGCTGACCGTTTGTGATGACGGTGATGATCTTATGTTGCTTCCCCTTTTGTCCTGCGCTGTTGAAACCGATCTCGATAGTACTTCTATCGCCCGGTTTGATGGGTTTATTATCAAATTTCGGCGTTGTGCACCCACAGCCTACCCGAACATCGCTGATAATCAGTGGAGAAGCACCAGTATTTTCTACTTCAAAACTATGGGTGACTTTCTCACCTTCCTTGATTACACCAAACTCGTAAGTATCTTCCGTCACCTGTGGAACCGCTGCATTGGCCAATTCGGCCGAATCCGGCACCATAGCATTTATACCGGTATTATCAGAGGTATTTACGGATTCAGTAATATCCTCTCCGGCACTTTTGTCATTTTCTGACTCACCACTACCATTACAAGCAACAAGTATACTCAGGCTAAGTCCAAACAAAAGCATTTTTTTCTTCATAACAATTCGATTAAAAGTCATCCTAGACAGTTACCCCATCAGGCCACGACCAAATTTACGTATTTTTCCGCTGGCTTGCAGCTCCGTTCTGATTTTATCGAGAATACCGTTAATAAATGCATTGCTTTTCGGGGTACTGTATTCCTTCGAGATTTCGATGTACTCGTTGATTGTGACCTTCACAGGTATAGAGGAAAAATTAATCAATTCAGCTACAGCCATTCGCATAAGCAGCGTATCCATCAGGGCGATACGCTCGGCTTCCCAATTTTTAGTCTTCCCGTTGATGTAAAGTTGATAATCTTCTCCGTATCGGACAGTCATATTGAAAAGATCCAGCATAAATTGTCTGTCCTCTTCCCAGTTGAGCGATATTGGCGCCAGCTGGTTTTTCGTATAATCTTCACTGGAAAAATTCTTTAAGGTTTTAGCCATCAGCGCCTTCAGGACCTCTTTATCCGTTGGCCAGTTAATGAAGCGCTCTTCAAAAACTTGTTCCACAGATACATTCTGTAAAATGAGTTTTTTGAAGATATACTTAACGATATCTTTTTCGGCTTTGATTGACCTGTCTTCCAGCTCAAGGTAGGTCCGGTATTCTTCACTGCCCCTTAGCAGACTAAATACGCTGCGGACCAGCTCCTGATCAAAGACCGAATAAACCCGATATTTGTTAGCCAGGGCTGAAAATTCCTCGTTCTGACGAAGCGATTCCACGAAAGTATTGGTAGCTAGTTTGGTATCTGCGTTAAGGTCCTTTTCTGTAGGCAGGAATTTGCTGGCTCTTCCTTCAGCATCCTGGATGGCATAATCCGAGACTTCGGAAATAAGGCCCAGCGCCCATATGTACATCTCATTAACCTGATCCACACTTTTGAGCAGTGCTTTTTGAAAAGACTTCAAATCTTTGTCTTCACTAAGGTGGAATGCGTACAAGGTCTGTAATACTTTGACCCTCAAATGGCGCCTATTTAACATATCTTAAAGAACGATTTTAATTCGAGCTAATTTCGAGTCGCAAAAATACGAAAAAAAGCAAGCTCTGAAAATTAAAAAGTTTAAGATATGTACCTTTGCTCTGCGCTGAATCGCTGTATTCTATGAAACATTTAGCATATCTCAATAAATATTTTTTTCAGTATAAATGGAAGCTGCTTCCCGGCTTTTTATTTGTTATCATTTCAAATTATTTTGGCGTAATTCCGGCGCAGGTAATCCGTATCGCATTCGACCTGGTGAAGGAGAACATTGCCTTATACAGGATTTTCGAAGGATTTGAGCGCCAGGAGCTCATATTCCGTATCATAGGATCCAGCCTCCTGCTTTTCGGTATTCTGGTTTTAATTTTAGCGCTTATACGCGGATTATTTCTGTTCCTGATGAGACAGACCATTATCCTGACCTCCCGGCACATCGAATATGACCTTAAGAACGAGATTTATCATCACTACCAGGTATTAGACGCTGCTTTTTACCGCAGGAATAACACAGGCGACCTCATGAACCGTATTACCGAGGATGTCACCCGAGTCAGGGCCTACCTGGGTCCTGCTATTATGTACGCAATCAACACGGTCGTACTGGCGGTTATGGTCATTGCCGCTATGATCAGCGTAAACCCCACCCTGGCCCTTTACTCGCTACTCCCGATTCCAATCCTGTCTGTCGTTATATTATTTATTAACCGCATCATCAACCAGCGAAGCGAGCGTATACAAGAGCAATTATCCAACCTGAGCACCTTTGTACAGGAAACTTTCTCCGGAATCCGCGTTATAAAAACTTACGACCGGGAAAAAGACAAAATGGGGTTATTCGAACATGAGGCAGTTCGTTATAAAGACGTCTCGATTTCGCTGGTAAAGGCCCAGGCAATTTTCTTTCCCCTCATTATTTTTCTGATCGGATTGAGTACGGTAATTACGATCTACGTAGGTGGCATTGAAGTTGCCCGCGGAAGCATTACATCCGGTAATATAGCCGAGTTTATTGTTTACGTTAATCAGCTCACCTTCCCGGCAATGTCCTTAGCATGGGTAACCTCCCTGGTTCAGCGCGCAGCCGCTTCTCAGAAGCGGATTAATGAATTCCTTCAGACTAGCCCTTCTATTACCTCACCGCATCATTGTGAACAATCTTTTAAAGGTTCCGTACGCTTTGACCGAGTCTCATTTACTTATCCCGAAACGGGTATAAAGGCGGTTAAGAACGTTTCTTTCGAATTGGAACCGGGTAAAATACTGGCCATCATCGGCCGAACAGGTTCAGGCAAATCCACTATTGCAAGACTGCTATTACGCATGTATGATCCGCAAGAAGGACGCATTCAGGTCGACGGAGAAGATCTTAAGAAGGTTAATCTTCAGGCCTATCGGAGGCAAACAGGATTCGTTCCCCAGGAACTGTTTCTTTTTTCCGATACCATATCCCGGAACATCGCGTTCGGAATGGATGAGGAAGTCCGCCACCCCATTGAACAGGCAGCTAAAGACGCTGCGGTCTATGACAATATCATGCGTTTTCCGGACGGTTTTTCAACCACCATCGGCGAGCGTGGTATTACCTTGTCGGGAGGGCAGAAGCAACGCGTGTCCATCGCCCGGGCCCTGGCGGTCAATCCCAAAATACTTGTTTTCGACGATTGCCTGTCAGCCGTAGACACTAAAACGGAAGAAGAAATTTTAAGCAATATGCGGAATGTAATGATGCACAGAAGTGTTCTACTCATCGCCCACCGTATATCGACCATTAAAAATGCAGATCATATCTTAGTGATGGACGATGGCAGGGTGCTTGAAGAAGGAGCTCACGAAGAACTGCTGGCTAATCGGGGTGTCTATTTCAATTTGTACGAAAAGCAGCTGCTCGAAGAAGAAGAAACCTAACGGAAGCGCATATGTTGCTTGTCCAGCATGCCCATTTGATCTTTCATCATCTTGATCTGGTCAGCCAGCAGCTTATTTTTATCTGCCTTTTTTGCCTCCTGCAACAAGGTATTTGCTTCGCGTTTGTTACGCTTAGCCATAGCAATTCCGGCCAGGCTCAATTTTGCAAGTGCAACATTATGATCCATCTGCATACCAAGGGTTAGTGCTTTGCGGAAATATTTTTCAGCCTGCATTGGCGTAGCTCTCGATTCGATCAAACCGATTAAAAGGTGATAATATCCATGTTGCGCACGAATAAGTTGCCGTTCATAATTTGTAATATGCCCTAACCATTTTTTTGCCCTTTCCATATTTTCCTTCCGCAGATAAAACTGAGCGATCAGCATATTCTCATTGAAGAAAATGGTGACAAAAGCCAGAATAGCCAGAAGTAAAACCACGATTCCCCAACCCCAGTGGCCAAATACAAAAAGGCTTACAGCGGCTCCCAGGATAGCAAAAGACAGAATAATTCGAACTATATTAGGCATATTATTATCTTTAAATTTTGAACTGCAAATATCCGCTTATTTAAGCGCAATAGCAATTATTTTTATAAGCGGCCTATTACTATTTACTGAATTTACATGAGCATTGCATTGGAAGCAGGCTGGCAAAAAGCACTAGCGGCAGAGTTTGAGAAAGATTACATGCATCAGTTGCGATCCTTTTTGAAGGAGGAGCAAAAGCAGTTTCAGGTCTTTCCACCGAATAAATTAATCTTCAACGCATTTAATACAACTCCATTTGACCAGGTCAGCGTGGTCATCCTTGGTCAAGATCCTTACCATAACGTGGGGCAGGCGCATGGATTATCCTTTTCAGTGCAAAGAGGTATATCCATACCACCCTCATTGAGAAATATATATATCGAATTGAAAGATGACATTGACGGTTTTCAAAGTCCTGCACATGGAGATTTGAGTAGTTGGGCACGCCAGGGCGTTTTGCTTTTAAATGCGACGCTAACCGTCCGCGCCCATTCTGCGGGTTCTCACCAGAAAAAAGGCTGGGAGAACTTCACGGATGCAGCCATACAAAAACTCTCAGAGAAACGGGAAGGTCTGGTCTTTATTTTATGGGGCAATTACGCTAAACAAAAGGCTCCGTTGATTGATACACGGAAACACGTAATCCTGCACGCACCCCACCCGTCTCCTTTTTCCGCAAACAATGGCTTTTTCGGTTCCAGGCCTTTTTCAAAGACGAACGAGTTACTCATACGCTTCGGGAAACCTCCCATTAACTGGAAGCTGGATTAGTACGTCATCGGAACGACCGCTTCCCGTTTAGAGGTAGACATGATCATCATGGTCTGGAACGTTTTCACGTAAGGAATTTTACTGATTTTTTCCATGATGAGCCTTTCGTAGGCTTTAATATCCCGAACATATACTTTCAGCATAAAATCGCATTGTCCCGTCACGTGATGGCATTCGGTAACTTCATCGATCGCTTTAATAGCTTCAACAAATTCCGGTATAGCATTATGGGTATGGAAGTCCAGCTGAATCTGGATAAACGACTTAATACCGATCCCCAGAAGTTCTTCGTCCACGAAGGCATGGTAACTCTTAATATAACCGGCCTGCTCCAGCTTTCTTACCCGCTCAAGGGTAGGCGCAGGGCTAAGGCCGATATTTGCAGAGAGCTGCAGATTGGTGATCCGTCCGTTCTCCTGAAGCAGCTTGATAATCTTTAAGTCTATTTTATCCAGTTCGAAGGCCATAAGATCTATTGATTGGGTATCCCCGATTTACCACTTAATGCTAGCGCATAAAGTTTCATCTGTTTAAGCATGGATAATAGACCATTAGCCCGGGTAGGCGATAAATGATCTTTCAAGCCTATCCGGTCAATGAAGTACAAGTCAGCTTTCGCGATCTCAGTCGCAGATTGTCCAGACAGAACCTTAATCATCAAGCTGACCAGGCCTTTTGTAATAACCGCATCACTGTCGGCGCGAAAAAAAAGCCGGTCGCCTTCTACATTAGCCTTCAGCCACACGCGGGATTGACATCCTTTTATCAATAAATCGTCCTGCTTATCCTCCTCTGCGATCAAGGGCAACTCTTTTCCCAATTGGATGATGTATTCGTATTTGGCCATCCAATCATCAAAGAAGCTAAAATCTTCTATCAATTCATCCTGCTTTTCATCAATACTCATAAGTCTTTCTTTAACGCAGCATGTCCGCCGCCCGACGGACGCCTTTGATCAATACATCAACTTCCTCCCTTGTGTTGTATAGGGCCAGGGAAGCCCGAACCGTTCCGGGGATACCATAACGCTGCATCAGCGGTTGCGTGCAGTGATGACCGGTACGTACGGCAATACCGAGCTTGTCCAGAATAACCCCCACATCATAAGGGTGCGTACCGTCAATTAAAAACGAAACAACGGAACACCTTTCTTTTGCCTCGCCTATAAAACGAATTCCTTCAAGTTCTCCCAGTGATTCCAAAAGATAGTCCAGCAACTCACGTTCGTACAACGCAATATTCTCAAGTCCCAGACGCTCGATGTAGTCAATCGCGGGTAAAAGACATATACCGGCTTCAATATTTGGCGTGCCGGCCTCGAAGCGAAAAGGAAGGGAATTGTAGGTCGTTCTCTCAAAAGTCACCTCCTTAATCATATCTCCCCCACCCTGATAAGGCGGCATCTGATCAAGCCAATATTGTTTCCCGTATAAGATACCGATTCCCGTTGGTCCATACATCTTGTGGCCCGAAAAAACCACGAAATCAGCATCGAGAGACTGAACATCCAGTTTAAAATGCTGTACGGCCTGCGCAGCGTCAACAAGCACAGGCACGCCGAATCGATGCGCTTCTTCTATAATTCTTTTGATGGGATTGATGGTTCCCAGGGTATTGGAAACATAAGTCAGCGCCAGCATCTTTACCCTTTCATCCAGTAGTCGGCTAAGTGCCTCCATATCCAGCTCACCCTCGTCCGTCACCGGAATCACCTTAAGCTCTGCTTCCTTTTCTTCACAAAGCAGCTGCCAGGGAACGATGTTACTGTGGTGCTCCATGCCAGATATCAGGATCACATCTCCGGCCCGCACAAATTCTTTCCCGTAACACTGCGCCACGAGATTAACAGCATGCGTCGTTCCCCCGGTAAAGATAACTTCATAATCGTGTTCGGCATTGATGAAGGACTGAACCCTTCGCCTCGTCTGCTCAAAAGCCTCGGTAGCCACCTGACTAAGGTGATGTACACCCCGATGAACGTTACTGTTGATCTGGGTATAATAATTACTTATCGCTTCGATAACCGCCTTGGGCTTCTGCGTTGTAGCGCCATTATCCAGGTAAACCAGCGGATGCCCATTCACTTCTGTCGCTAAAATAGGGAAATCCTCCCGAACCGATTGAATATCGTAATGTGTCAAAGTCCCAGCCCTTTTTCAATCCGCGCTTCCACAAAAGCACGTATAATCTTGTTTTCGATCTTTTCTGTCACATCGAAAGCGAAGGCATGAACCAGTAATATCCTGGCCGTTTCAACCCCCACCCCGCGTGCACGCAGGTAAAATAATGCCTCATCATCAAATTGCCCGACCGTACAACCGTGGCTGCATTTAACGTCATCAGCAAAAATCTCCAGCTGAGGTTTAGCGTAAACAGTGGACTCATCCCCGATCAGCATATTATTATTCTGCTGGAAAGCATTTGTCTTTTGTGCATCCAGGCGCACAAAAATTTTGCCGTTAAATACGGCAACCGATTTATCCTGAGCCATATTCTTGTACCACTCGTAGCTCTCGCAATGCGGCATTTTATGATCAACAATGGTATGGTTATCAACAAACTGCTTTCCGGCCGTTAGCGTAATACCGTAAAGGTGACTTTCAACCGCTTCATCGTTGAGGCGAACATTAATATTATTCCGAACAAATGCAGCGCCGGGGAAAGTACAGTTGTAGTTATTATAAACACTGTGTTTTTCCTGGCTGATTTCGAAATGATTAACATAATTCCCTTGCTCGCGGGCAGTTTGCAATACATAATGCTGAACCCGTGCCTGTCTTCCCAGGTAGATTTCTGACACCTGATTATTGAACGAATGTACAGACTGCTCTGCACTAATATAATGCTGGGCAATTTCTGCTTCCGTATTATCGCCGAATACCAAAAGCAGGCGTTCCTGACTGAAAAGAGGATTATGATTGGAAGCGAGATGTATAATCTGCAACATTTTACTCAATTTCGCACCGTCCGGAAGATGGATAAAAAGTCCCGACTGAAAGGCGGCCGTATTTACAGACACCATTGGATTATCGGTGCGATCAGCCGTTTTCGCAAAATACCGCTTAAAAACAGCATTATCAAGTACATCTTCGAAAGAACTGACCTGTATTCCGGCGTTCTGAAAAGCATCAACGGAACTGGACAGGTCAGGCCTGAACTTTCCATTCACGAAGAAGATTTTCAGCGACTCGACGTTACCGAGATCTGCGTCTTCAAGCTCCCTAGCATCAATGAAAGAGTCATCCTCTAATTGGTAAGTACGCGACAGCAAGGGCTGCAGATTGCAATATTTCCAATCTTCATGTCTGGTAGTTGGGAAACCACTAACCCTAAACCGCTCCAGTGCTTCCCGTCGAACGGCATCAAGCGCAGCGTCCTGCAAAGGGAGATCAGTTCCTTCTTCCGAAACCTCTAAAATTTGTTGATATAATGAATTTGACGTTTTTGTTATCATGGTATCTGCTCAGCTCTTTAATCTAAAAAAATAAAATCTCCTGTCAGTGAGGGTAAACACGACAGAAGCATTAGAGCGTATCCACTGTTTCTTTCAACCAATCATAGCCCTTCTCCTCCAGCTCCAGCGCCAATTCCTTTGTGCCTGATTTAACAATTTTCCCTTTATAGAGTACATGTACAAAGTCGGGAACAATGTAATCCAGCAACCGTTGATAATGCGTAATCACAAGGAAAGCGTTATTTGCAGAACGCAATTGATTCACTCCGTTCGCAACAATCCTCAGGGCATCAATGTCCAGACCTGAATCTGTTTCATCCAGAATAGCCAGTTTCGGTTCAAGCATTGCCAACTGAAAAATTTCGTTCCTCTTCTTTTCCCCTCCAGAGAAACCTTCGTTAAGGGATCTGTTCGCCAGCTTTGCATCAAACTCAACCAGCTGCTGTTTCTCCCGGACCCGTTTTAAAAATTCCTTAGCTTCCATGGGTTCCAACCCTTTGTAAGCCCGGATTTCATTGACGGCAGTTTTCAGGAAGTTGATGTTTGACACGCCCGGTATTTCAATAGGATATTGAAAAGCTAGGAAAAGCCCTTCCCGTGCACGATCTTCCGGAGATAAATCCAGCAGATCGTTTCCGTCCATATACACTTCCCCTTCGGTGACCTCATAAGCATCCTTTCCAGCCAGGACAGACGCTAAAGTACTTTTGCCGGATCCGTTCGGTCCCATGATGGCATGCACTTCACCTGCATTCACTTTGAGGTTTAGCCCCTTCAGAATTTCCTTACCTTCTACTGATGCGTGTAAATTATTAATTGTTAACATATTTTGATTTCAGAAACAGCCTGTTCTATTTTTTATATAATTATAGTTTAGTAAAATAACGATTATCCTACGCTTCCTTCAAGCGAGATGGCAAGCAATTTCTGCGCTTCCACAGCAAATTCCATCGGCAATTGATTTAAGACCTCTTTAGCGTAACCATTCACGATTAAACCTACAGCCTTTTCCGGATCAATACCACGCTGATTCAGATAAAAGATCTGGTCCTCACCAATTTTTGAAGTCGTGGCCTCATGCTCCAGCTGTGCGGACTTGTTTTTTGTTTCAATATAGGGAAAAGTATGGGCTCCGCAACGGTCTCCAATAAGCAAGGAGTCGCATTGGGTAAAGTTTCTGGACCTGTCGGCATGACGCCCAACTTGAACCATCCCTCGGTAACTATTATGACTCTTACCTGCCGATATACCTTTAGAGATAATCTTACTCCTGGTGTTCTTCCCGATGTGGTACATTTTGGTCCCGGTATCTGCCAGCTGATGATTTCGGGTAAGAGCAACGGAATAAAATTCGCCCACGCTGTTATCCCCCTTCAGAATTACGCTAGGGTATTTCCAGGTAATAGACGAACCCGTTTCGACTTGCGTCCAGGAGATCTTGCTGTGGTCTCCCTTACAGATTCCGCGCTTGGTGACGAAATTGTAAATCCCACCTTTACCATCTTTATCGCCCGGATACCAGTTTTGCACGGTAGAATACTTAATCTCTGCACGTTCCATAGCCACCAGTTCCACAACGGCTGCGTGCAGCTGATTCTCATCACGCATAGGTGCCGTACAACCTTCCAGATAACTCACATAACTTCCTTCATCAGCCACAATCAGGGTCCGTTCGAACTGCCCTGTATTCTGAGCGTTAATCCGGAAATAAGTAGATAATTCCATCGGACAGTGCACGCCCTTAGGGATATAAACAAAGGAACCGTCAGAAAAAGCAGCAGCATTTAACGCCGCGTAGATATTATCTGTTTGCGGAACAACCGTCCCGAGATATTGCTTCACCAGATCAGGATGCTCTTTAACAGCTTCGCCAAAAGAGCAAAAAATAATACCCTGTTCCTGAAGCTTTTCACGAAAGGTTGTTTTAACGGATACACTGTCGAATACAGCATCCACCGCTACAACACCAGCGAGCACTTTTTGCTCGTCCAATGGGATACCCAGTTTAGCAAAAGTAGAAAGCAATTCCGGATCGACCTCATCCAAACTATTTAGTTTCGGTTTTTCTTTCGGAGCGGCGTAATAAGAAATATCCTGAAAATCTACATCGGGATGCTTGAAATTTTGCCAGGTGGGCATCGTCATTTTTTGAAAATGACGAAAAGCTTTTAACCTCCACTCCAGAAGCCACTCCGGCTCATTTTTCTTCCCCGAAATCAAACGAACGGTATCCTCAGAAAGACCTTTCGGAGCGATATCCATCTCAATATCCGTCGTGAAACCGTACTTATATTCCTCTTCCGCTAATTCCTTTAATAATATATCGTCTTTGGTGCTCATCTGCAATTTAGTTAACGGGCAAAGCATACCCATTTATTCTGCAAAGTTACGATTTGTGAGGCATAATTCTACCCCGTTTCCGATTGCAATTCCCCGAAAAGATAATATCAATGTAAATTATTGAAGCAGACCCCGCTCTTCTAAAATGAGCTGCATCTCGTCTCTGAGCTTTAATGCTTCAGCTCGGGCTTTTTCGGCAAAGTCCCTTCCCTTAGACGCATATATTATGGACCGCGTCGCGTTAATTAATAAGCCGACATCACCGTTCAATCCAGCTTCACACACAGAACGGAGGTCTCCCCCCTGCGCTCCTACACCGGGCACAAGGAAAAAGTGATCCGGTGCTGCTCGTCGGACATCTCCGATCAACTCGGACTGGGTAGCACCTACCACATACATAACATTTTCAGGACTTCCCCAGGCGTTCACCTGTCTGATGACTTTTTCAAAAAGCCGCTCTCCGTTTGCATCTTCTGAAAGCTGAAAATCCCGGCTTCCCTGATTGCTGGTCAACGCCAGAACAATTGCCCACTTCTCATTAAAATTAAGGAAAGGCTTAACAGAATCTTCGCCCATGTAAGGGGCAACCGTAATAGAATCAAACCCCAAACCACTTACGCTCTCCTCAAAAAAAGCCTTTGCATACCGTTCAGCTGTATTGCCGATATCTCCCCGCTTTGCATCGGCTATACTCAGGCAATCCTTCGGCAGTAAACGATAGGTGGCTTGCAGTGCTTTCCACCCAGCCAAACCCTGAGCTTCATAAAACGCAATGTTAGGCTTATAAGCGACGCAAAGATCTTCCGTCGCCTCGATGATTCTTCGATTAAACTCAACCAGCGGCTGTTCGTATTCCAGCAAGAAATCCGGAATTTGCTCAAGATCAGTATCAAGTCCTACGCAAAGAAAGGATTTTTTTAATTTTATCTGCTCGATAAGTGCCTTACGATTCATCAAGTCTGTTTTTAGTCGGCACAAAAGTACAATAATTGAAAACAGGCGATCTTTTTTTTACATTTTTTTTGATATTTGAATTCTAATCCATATCCTTGCAGCAGAATCCAAAATTACTCCGTCAGCGTTGTGGTTAACACATCATCCGGCAGAGAAGATTTCTACAAGCAAATCCATAATTTTTAGAACAATTGTAAGCATTTACGGTTCTATCTCAAGCGTTAATACGTCTTATAGGGAAAAGCTCAACTCAAAATAAACATTCGGGCAAAATTTAAGCATGCCAATCGAATCGATGGTTACATTTTATAATAAACCTTATTGCACAAACTACTGGTCAATTATTACCAGCTGTTTTTCGCAACAAAATACTAATACATTTTAGGAATGAATATCAACGAATTGAACGCTAAGCTCGTTTCCGAGCTTCGGGAAATTGCAAAATTAATCGGCGTGAAAGACGTCGAAAAACTACGTAAGCAGGAGCTTATCAATAAAATTATTGAAACCGACAAAGAAGAAGAGCTTGTGGAAGAAATAGCTGAGCCCGTTGAAGCGGATTCGGCTGAAGAACCTAAGTTCCGCAAGCGTGTACGCACTAATGTCAAAAGTGCTCAACCTATCGGTGTTCGCCAGGAGCGTGAGGAGCCATCGGAAAGTTTTCGCCCTCCTTCCGAAACACGAAGCCAGCCGAATCCGGTTTCCCCGTCTGCAAAAAGCGATAATGCCGCTCCTGCACCGGCTTCCGGTCTTGATTTTGACAATGTAATCGTAAACGAGGGCGTTCTGGAAATTATGCCTGACGGCTACGGATTCCTTCGTTCCTCAGATTACAACTACCTTACATCTCCGGACGATATATATGTATCGCAATCCCAGATAAAATTATTCGGTTTAAAAACAGGAGATACAGTCCGCGGAAGCATTCGTCCGCCGAAAGAAGGCGAAAAATATTTTCCGCTGGTGCGTGTTGAGGCTATTAACGGGCAGGTCCCTGCAGAAGTAAGAGATCGGGTACCTTTTGATTACCTTACACCGCTCTTCCCGACGGAACGTCTTCGCCTGTTTACCGATACCGGACATTATTCCACGCGGATCATGGACCTCTTCACACCGATCGGAAAAGGTCAGCGGGGTCTGATCGTAGCACAGCCTAAAACCGGGAAAACCGTGCTGCTCAAGGAAGTTGCGAACGCCATTGCAAAAAATCACCCGGAAGTATACCTGATCATTTTACTTATTGACGAGCGTCCGGAAGAAGTGACCGACATGGCCAGAAGCGTTCGTGCCGAAGTCGTTTCTTCTACCTTTGATGAGCCTGCGGAACGCCACGTAAAAATTGCCAATATTGTTCTTGAAAAAGCCAAGCGCATGGTGGAATGCGGCCACGATGTCGTTATTCTGCTCGACTCCATCACGCGTCTTGCCAGAGCTTATAATACCGTTGCTCCTGCATCCGGAAAGATTTTGTCCGGCGGTGTCGACGCCAATGCCCTGCACAAACCAAAACGCTTTTTCGGAGCTGCGCGTAACATCGAGCATGGTGGATCGCTTACCATACTGGCGACCGCTTTGACCGATACCGGCTCCAAAATGGACGAAGTTATCTTCGAAGAATTCAAAGGAACCGGTAACATGGAATTGCAGCTGGATCGCAAGTTGTCCAACAAGCGCATCTTCCCGGCTATTGACCTGACAGCGTCCAGCACACGGCGCGACGACTTGCTGAATGACAAGGAAACCTTGCAGCGGATCTGGGTGTTGCGTAACCATTTGGCGGACATGAACTCCAGCGAAGCGATGGAATTCCTGCTTGCTCAGATGCGGGGTACACGATCCAACGAAGAGTTTTTAATCAGCATGAATGGTTAACAAATATTCAGTTAAGATGCAGCCAATGTGCTGCATCTTAACTGTTTCTTATGCTTAAGCCCTGACCAATGAGAAAGCACCTGCCAAATGCTGTAACCTGTCTTAATTTATTTAGTGGTTGCATCGGTGTGGTGTTGGCTTTTAATGACCAGCTCATCCTCGCCTCCTACACCATCATCATCGCCCTCCTTTTTGATTTTTTTGACGGAATGGTTGCTCGTCTGCTGAATGTGCACTCTCCGATGGGTAAAGAACTCGATTCTCTGGCTGACATGGTAAGTTTCGGCTTACTCCCAGCCGTAATTATATTCCAGTTGTTCAAGTTTACTCCGGTAATTGATTACGACACCGCAATTCTTCCCTACAGCGCTTTTCTGCTGACGATTTTCTCTGCTTTACGTTTAGCGAAATTCAATATAGATCAACGGCAGGCAGAAGTCTTCATCGGGTTGCCGACACCCGCTGCTGCAATGGTGGTGATGTCTTTACCCCACATCGCCCAGGGCAAGAACCTACTGGTGCATGCCTATGTACAAAACCCGGTTATCCTGCTCATCCTGACCTTCACGCTAAGCTTTCTTCTGGTGGCAGAACTACCCCTATTGTCTCTTAAGTTTAAACGGCTTGACTTTAAGTCGAACAAGATGCGCTACATTCTGCTGTTCGGAGCAATACTCTTGCTGTTCTGGCTCAAACTTGCCGCCATACCACTCATCATCTTGTGGTACATCCTCCTGTCCTTGCTGGAATTCCAAAACCTGGGCTTCCGTTAGGAGGTCAACCGCTTCACCGAAAGGGGATCTTTCAATTGCATTAGCAATTCAGAAACAGACTTTTGCAACACCGGATGATTTAAATGCGGTGCGATCTCATTCAGTGGAACGAGAACAAAACGACGAAGGTGCAACAAAGGATGAGGCACGGTCAGCTCAGGCTCACGAATAACTTCATCTCCATAAAAAAGAATGTCGATATCCATGGTCCTGGCCCCCCATCGAACTTCCCGCCGGCGTTCCAGCTCCGATTCAATTTGTTGCGCCAGCTGCAATAGCTCCTGAGCTCCTACAGAAGTCTCGACTTCTACCACCGCATTCAGGAAGGCCGGCTCATCTTCTTTACCCCAGGCAGACGTTTCATATCGGGCAGACTTACGGCTGATATTCCCGATCCGTTTAGCTATCGATGCCTCCGCAGCATCCATGTATTCGCCACGCGCCCCCTGGTTTGAGCCCAAACCCATATATATATACATCGAACAAACTTACCGCATTGCCGCTTTATTCAAAGCATACTTGTAACAAAATATCCTTACACTTGTCTATTAATTGCAGCAGTATTACTTATTCTTATAGTCAATAACCCATGAAGCAGTTTTTCAAATTTATGTTCGCCTCCATGCTAGGGGTGCTTTTATTTATCGTGTTTCTCTTCGTATTCGTGTTGGGCATGATCGGCGTAGCCATTCGCAGTGCTGCTGATGATAAGGTAGAGATCAAAGAAAACTCACTCCTTCGCATAAGCCTGAATTACGGCATCGCCGAAAGAACCGAAAAGAATCCCATTCGCAACCTCAATTTTTCTTCCTTTGAGAATCGCAAGACAATCGGACTGGACGAAATACTCCACCGCATAAATGCAGCTAAAGATGATGACCGAATAAAAGGCATATACCTGGATATGAGCTCCGTGGGTGCAAATCACGCCACGCTGCAGGAAATACGGGATGCTTTGGTTGACTTCAGGACTTCCGGAAAAAACATCACGTCTTATGCAGAATATTATTCTCAGGGAGCTTATTATTTATCTTCTGCCGCCGATAGCGTCTTTGTAAATCCCGAAGGCGTCATTGACTTCCGTGGTTTCTCCAGCGTAACTCCCTTTTTCAAAGGGACACTTGAAAAACTAGGCATTGAAATGCAGGTCATCCGTGTAGGCACCTATAAAAGCGCGATTGAGCCATTCGTTCAGGATAAGATGAGCGAGGCAAACCGGGAACAGGTCACTTCTTATCTGGGATCCTTATATCAGACTTATTTGTCTAATATAAGTGAATCCAGGACAATGCAGGTGGATTCCCTCCGCAACATTGCCGATAAGTACCTGGTTCGCTCTGCTGAAGATGCCGTCCGCTATGGATTGGCTGATGCGCAGCTATACAAAGATGAGTTACTGAACCGTTTTCGTGATTATTTAGGCCTGGACTCTAAAGACGATATTAATTCCATCAGTATTGAAGATTATCAGCCGGAAGCTTCAGACCGGGGCAGCATGAACAAGCGTGTAGCGGTTGTCTATGCTGTTGGCGAAATTATGTCCGGAGAAGGCAGCGATACAGAGATTGGATCCGAACGCATATCAAGGGCAATCAGAAAGGTTCGTGAGGATGATAAAGTCAAGGCTGTCGTCTTGCGTGTAAATTCGCCGGGAGGAAGCGCCCTGGCCTCCGATGTCATCTGGCGGGAAGTCCAGTTGACGAAAGCCGTTAAGCCGATTATCGTTTCCATGGGCGATGTAGCTGCCTCCGGTGGCTATTACATTGCCTGCGCGGCAGACTCAATTTTTGCCGAGCCGAACACCATAACCGGTTCAATAGGCGTTTTCGGTCTCTTGCCCAATATGCAAAACCTGCTTAACAATAAATTAGGCATCACCTTCGATGAAGTAAAAACCGGAGAATATGCTAATCTGGCTTCGGTCGACAGGCCTCTGACTGCAAATGAGCGGTCAATCATTCAGCAAGAAGTCAATAAAGTTTATCATACCTTTACCAGTAAAGTAGCGGAGGGGCGCAAAAAAGATCGCCAATACATAGACAGCATTGGTCAGGGACGTGTCTGGTCAGGAGAACAAGCCGTGGAGATCGGGTTGGTAGATAAACTTGGCAGCCTTAACGAGGCTATAAAAGCAGCCGCAGAAAAAGCCGGGATTGCCGACGATTACCGACTCGTGCGTTACCCAACCTTAAAAGACCCGTTCGAAGCCCTTTTTGGAAATACGAAAGATGAAATCAGCGCCTGGTACACACGAACGCAGCTTGGAGAATTTTATCCCTATTTTAAACAAATGAAGGAAGTAACTTCCAGGAGCGGTATATTGGCGAGAATGCCTTATAGTATAGAGTTCCAATAGGCTGGGTTTCCTTTCGGAAAAGGCTATTTGCAATATTTTCGATAAGTTTGCTCTTTAAACAAAAAAGCCAGCTTAGATGGAAAACAAGGCCATTGCCGCCAAGTTCAAATTACTCGGACAGTTAACCGAGCTGATGAATGGAAACCCTTACCGGATTAAAAGTCTGTATGGCGCGGCCTTCAAGCTTGACAAACTGCCTTTTCGAATTGCAGATAAGCCACTCGACGAGCTGGCAGCCATTCCCGGTATAGGTTCCGGAACTTCCCAAAAGATCAAAGAGCTCCTGGATAAGGGGACAATGGCCGAGCTTGAGCAATTGCTTGAGTCTGTTCCGGAAGGTGTCCTGGAATTACTGACAATAAAGGGTCTGGGCCCGAAAAAACTGGCTGTAATATGGAACGACCTCGGCATAGAAAGCCTTGGAGAGTTGCTCTATGCCTGCAACGAAAACCGACTCGCAGAAGCCAAGGGATTTGGTCCAAAGACCCAGGCAGAGCTGATCAGATCGATCGAATTTAAACTGGCCAGCCAGGGATTTTATCTGTTTGCTCAGGCAGAACGTATTGTCGAACCGCTACTCGCCCAGCTCCGCAGCCTTTTTGGTCAGTCAAAACGTTTCCAGGCCACCGGTGCATATCGGCGGTGCCTGGATACCCTGAACCTTGTGGAGCTTTTACTAGATAAGGAGGATATTCCGCAGGTCTCCGCCTATTTCGAGAAGGAAACGCAATGGACCGTTTATGAACGTGATGAAGAAACGCTCGAAGTCGTACACGAAACAGGTCTCCCACTCAAATTTTATGGAGTAACGGAAGACTCCTTTCTGCCCACGCTTTTCTTCACTACAGGTCATGCCGAACATTTAACAAAGCTGAATATTTACGGCCTGCAGGATATCCCGTCTGCTGAAAATGAGGAAGCGATTTATCATGCGTTCGGCTACTCCTACATTGCACCCGAACTGAGAGAGGGTGGAAACGAAATTGAACTTGCCCGGCAACAGCGCCTTCCCAGGCTGATTCAATACGAGGACCTGAAAGGCTCCCTTCATAACCACAGTACCTGGAGCGATGGTGTCCACAGTATTGAAGAAATGGCACTTCACTGCCGGGATGTGCTTGGCCTGGAATACCTGGGCATCTGCGACCATTCCAGGTCCGCTGTTTACGCGAAAGGGCTTGATCTTAATCGTCTGGCACAGCAGTGGAAGGAAATTGAAACCCTGAACGAAAAGTTGGTTCCCTTTAAGGTATTCAAAGGGATAGAATCCGATATCCTGGGCGACGGCTCTCTCGATTACCCCGACGAATGGCTGAAAGAATTTGACTTTATCGTGGCTTCCGTTCACGCTAACCTGAAAATGGATGAAGTACAGGCGACCAAACGACTGATTAAAGCTATTGAACATCCCTGTACCACCATCCTCGGGCATCCTACAGGCAGGTTGCTGTTGAGCAGGAAAGGCTATCCTATAGATTATAAAAAAGTCATAGATGCCTGCGCTGCCAATGGAGTGGTTATTGAAATCAATTCAAATCCACTTCGCCTGGATCTCGACTGGCGTTGGCATCAGTATGCATTGGAGAAAGGGGCCTGGCTATCCGTTAATCCGGATGCCCACCGGAAGGAAGGGCTATCCGACATGCATTATGGGGTGCTTGCTGCACGCAAGGGCGGACTTAGCGCAGATCGTTGCCTGAATGCACTGAACCGGGATGATCTGGATGCATTCTTTTCACAAAAACGTAATCTTCTTACACAACGGTTCTAGCAATCACATGATCACAAAAGACATAATTGAGCAACTTCGGGGGAAAAGTGCTCCGGAAATACTGGTGGTAGGCGACATCATGCTGGACCACTACATCATCGGTTCGGCTAACCGCTTGTCGCCAGAGGCGCCCGTGCCTATTCTGGAAGTTCGCAAAGAGCGCGAAAGCCTTGGTGGTGCCGCCAACCTGGCTCTGAACCTCGCCAGGCTTGGGGCAAGTGTCTCGCTGAGCGGTCTGGCCGGAAATGATGATATGGCTGAAAAAGTCCAGGGACTAATTGCCGAGGCCGGCATAACACCGACCCTCCTCCGAGACCCCAGCCGGCCAACTACCCTCAAATCCCGAGTGCTTGCCGGTACACATCAATTGCTCCGGCTTGACCGGGAGAATACAGCGGCCATTTCTCCGGCTATTCAGAGAGCGCTGGAAAACCTTATCTTGCCGTTAATTAACAAAGCAGCAATTATTGTCATCAGCGATTACATGAAAGGCCTTATGACCGCGTCTTTCACACAGTTCATTATTCAACAGGCCAAGGCCGCCGATAAGAACGTATTGATCGACCCCAAAGGAATCGACTACGATAAATATAGGGGGGCACACCTGGTAAAACCAAATCGCAAAGAGCTTATTGAAGCCAGCCGCATTCAGCATATCCATAACATGGAGGAACTGCATCTCGCAGCCAGTACCCTCCGGAAAAATCTTGAACTGGAGTTTGTGGTAACAACTTTGTCTGAAGAAGGTCTTGCGATTACCGACGAACAAAAAACTGAGCATTTTCCCGTAAAAGCCAATGAGGTATTTGACGTTACCGGAGCCGGCGATACCGTTTTGGCGGTTATTGCTTATTGCCTCAGCCAGGGTACAAACCTGGAAACAGCTTGTGAACTGGCAAACCAGGCAGCCGCTATTGTGGTTAAAAAGGTAGGTAGCGCTACTGTAACCTTAGATGAACTTATGGAGCACTTATCATGAAAGGCCATTTAACAGAAATACGGAATAAGATTTTCGGACTGAAAGAACTGAAACATCAAGTACAGCAGTGGAAAGATTCCGGTGAACGCATTGTATTCACGAACGGATGCTTTGACCTGCTGCATGCCGGCCACGTCAGTTACCTGGCTGCCGCAGCTGATCTGGGGACCAAACTGATTATCGGGCTAAATTCCGACAGCTCTTTACGAGGGTTAAAAGGTCCCTCAAGACCCTTGGTAGCGGAAGATTACCGGGCACTTCTGATGGCTTCTCTGGGCTTCGTCGACGGCATTGTGATCTTTTCTGAAGAGACGCCGATTAAACTGATCGAGATGGTCCTTCCGGACGTGCTGGTAAAGGGTGGAGACTACCGGATTGAAGACATAGTAGGCGCGGAGGCAGTTGTACAAAACGGCGGAGAAGTAAAAACCCTACCCTTCGTTCAGGGTTTATCTACCAGCGCGCTGATTTCCAGGATCAAAGGAGGCTAAAACGTGAAAGTGCTGGTCATCCGTTTCAGCTCCCTGGGAGACATCATCTATACGACACCCGTTGTACGTTCCCTGAAGCAACAACTCCCGGACGCGGAGATACACTTTATCACCAAGGAAGCCTTCGCTTACTTATATAGCAGAAATCCATACGTCGATAAACTAATTGTCTTACAGGAGAGCCTTCAGAAAACCATCCGTTTACTAAGAAAAGAGCAATACGACTGCATCATCGACCTGCACAACAATCTCCGCAGCGGCCTTATCAAGCTTCAACTTCCCGTACGTAGCTATACATACCCTAAGCAGCGGTTGCTGAAATGGCTTAGCCTGAAATTAAGGAAAAGCCTGGTTCCGCGAGAGCACCTGGTCGACCGTTATTTCCGGGCCGTCAGGCAACTTGGCGTTACAAACGATCAAAAGCCGATCGATTACTTTTTTAGTCCGCAAAAACCCCTCAGCAGCCTTCTTCCAAATGAGTTTCCGAAAAAGTACGTTGCCTTTGTCATTGGAGCCGCTCACTTCACCAAGCGAATGCCCAATCCAAAGGTCATCTCCATTTGCGACCAGTTAGGCCTCCCTGTCGTTTTGCTTGGCGGAAAAGACGTTGCAGCCAATGCAATGGAAATTGAAAAAGGTTCGAAGGCATTACTCTACAACGCCTGCGGCAAAACAAGTCTGGACGAATCCGTGCAGCTGCTTTCCGGAGCCTATGCCGTCATTGGTTTTGATACGGGTCTGACCCATATTGCCGAAGCCTTCAACAAACCGATAGCGTCAATCTGGGGTAGTACCGTTCCCGAGTTACTGGGCGTAGAACCTTATCAGGTGACCCGATCGCTCGTTACCGGCGTAGAACTACCTTGTCGGCCCTGTTCGAAATTCGGTTTATCCAGGTGCCCGGAGGGACATTTTAAGTGTATGTGGGACATTCCGGAAGACCCCATTATTCAATTTATCAATCATTCCAATTGAGTTCAGTTATGAAAGAATTGCTGCTAATCCGGCATGGAGAAGCAAGTCCATTTCTAGTGCAAGGAAAAGACCACACGCGTCCCCTTACCGACCGGGGCCGGATGGAAGTAGGTAATCAGGCCCGATTGTTCTCCGCCGATGAGCCCTTTGATCTCGTTCTCAGCAGTGACGCCGTCAGAACGCTCGAGACAAGCCGGGAATTCATGGACATCCTCGAACTGCCCGATAACAAGCTTATAATTGAACCGGCAATCTACGCGGCGGAAAGTCTTGGATTATTAAGGATTCTGACCGGTATTCCCGAAAAGGCCCGTCGCGTAGCTCTGGTGGGCCACAATCCCGGCATTAGCCTTCTCCTCAACGGATTGAGCGGAGAAGCCAATCTGCATTGTCCGACAGCCGCCTTCGCACTGCTTGCGGTTGATGCGGATTCGTGGTCAGAAATCAGCTATGGTTGTGCAAAGATTTTATCCTTTACCCAGCCCCTTTGAAGCCTATTGTATTATCTTTACGGAATCCAAAAACACAATTATGGTTTTCCTGAAAAACGATAGACTCGCCGTCGGAATCAAAAAAAAGGGGGCAGAATTAGCCTCCGTATTCAGCGCGGAAAAGAACCGTGAATACATGTGGCAGGCTGATGAAACTATATGGCCCTGGCATGCCCCCAATCTATTTCCCGTCGTAGGCGGCCTCATCGACAATAACCTGTTGCACCAGGGTATCAAGTATCCGATGCCGCGCCACGGCTTCGCCAGACATAGCCTTTTTCATATCCTGGAGTCATCGGACGATCACGCGATCCTGGCACTGAATTCTACTGACGAAAGCCTTAAAAGCTACCCCTTCCGTTTTGAATTTCAGGTACGCTACGATCTGCAGGACTCAGCCCTTCGTATTCTTTACAAAGTGATTAACCTCGATGAAGGCTCAATATGGTTTTCTCTGGGCGGCCATCCCGCATTTCGTGTCCCGGTAGACAAACAGGATCAGTTCAGCGACTATCACCTTGAGTTCCCCGGTGCCACAACGCTCCAGAGCTACCGCTTATCAGGTGATGGATTTCTGACCGGCGAAACGGAACAACATCAACTTGCAGCAAGTCGCCTCCCCTTAAACCGGGAGCTCTTTGCGAACGATGCGCTGGTATTAAAGAATATCGATTTTGAAGAGGTTCGGTTGAAAAACAGCAAAGGAAATTATGAAATCAGGGTGTCGGTTGAAGCCTTTAACGATCTTGGGCTCTGGTCTAAACCCGGAGCGGATTTTGTTTGTATTGAACCCTGGATGGGCTTCGCGGATTCCGTAGAAGCGCAACTTCCGATTGAAGAAAAAGCAGGAATCATCACGCTGGCTCACGGTCACACCTTCAAGAGGAGCTATACGATAGATTTTCATTAAGTACACGGAGATAAGGAGCGTATTCAAACAAAGCTTTAAAAGCTCTTGTTATCACAACATACAAATCCTGCACCCGAAATGGAAAAATTTGAAGCATCACTTGAACGCATACTCGATGCGTTTATTGACCGTATTCCCTCAATTTTATTAGCACTCTTAATTTTAATCATAGGCTTCTGGCTTGTCCGGATGCTCAACAGTGTACTGCACAGGCGCTTTAAAAAAGGCAGAATGGATATTTCCGTATCTGAATTTCTGCTGAGTATCATCCGCGTTATCTTATACATTCTGGTGCTGCTAAGCGTAGCTTCGACCCTGGGTATTGCAACCACTTCTTTCGTGGCCATTCTGGGAGCTGCAAGTTTAGCCATCGGACTATCACTACAGGGCAGCCTCGCCAATTTTGCCGGAGGCATCCTGATTCTATTTTTCAAACCCTTTCGGGTAGGCCATTTCATTAGTTCGAGTAACAGCGTATCCGGAACAGTCTTAAGGATCGACATTCTATACACGACCTTGCGCGCGGGTAACGGGACCACCATCTATGCCCCGAACGGTCCGCTGGCAAACGCGGTTATCAACAACGTTTCGGATAATGAAACCAGGCAGATGGAATACAAAATTGGAATTTCTTATGAAGCGAACATCGATACCGCCAGAAAGGCAATCCTGCAAACGCTTACCAGTGATCCGCTTGTGCTGGACGAACCTAAACCAGCCGTGCTGGTGGATTCATTAGGAGACAATGCCGTGGTTCTGGTAATCCGCGGCTGGGCTAAAAACAAAGATTTTTGGCCAACCTATCACGCCAACTATGAAAAGATCAAGATGACCTTAGATGCCAACGGGATTGAGCTTCCCTTTCCTCAACGCGATGTCCGAATCATTGATAGCAAAAAAACAGATGACCTGTCCTGAATAAGAAAGCCCAGGGAGTTTAACATTCCCTGGGCTTTGCTAGTTTAATTCGGTCATCCGAAAAAATGTCAAGCCATTCTTTCAGCTACCTTATTCCAGTTCACAACATTCCAGAAATTCTTTATGTAGTCTGGACGACGATTTTGATAATTCAGGTAATAAGCATGTTCCCAAACATCCAACCCCAGCAAAGGTGTACCTTTAACTTCAGCTATATCCATCAACGGATTATCCTGGTTTGGGGTAGATGTAATTTTCAGGGATCCATTGTCCGAAATCAACCAAGCCCATCCAGAACCGAACTGACCAGCCCCTGCGGCGGCAAACTCCTCTTTGAATTTATCCAGCGAACCAAAGGCACTGCTTAACGCATCCGCCACCTTGCCTTCAGGCGCTTTAGAATCCGGTGTCATACATTCCCAGAAAAAATTATGGTTCCAGGCACCCCCTGCGTTGTTGCGAGCCTTATCTGAGTAACTTGAAATGTTTTTCAGCAACTCTTCGGGAGTTCCGTAATCAATATTTTCTGCTTCAATAGCTTCATTTATCGATTTTACATAAGCTTCATGATGCTTGTTGTAGTGGATATCCATCGTCTTCTCGTCAATGTTCGGCGCCAGTGCTCCATAAGCATAGGGTAGCTCGATCCTGCTGAAAACAAGTTTTCCGGATCCGGAAGATTCGTTTGAGTCCTCTCCCTCGCTGTTTTGCCCGCTTCCTGCGCAGGCACTCAGGCCACTCACCAGGCTGCCCCCAACGGCTACACCTACTGACGCCCTAAAAGAATCGTTGATAAATTTTCTACGACTTGAATTCATGATGATTTATTTTAAGCGCAATATTGTTCTTTTGCTAAACATTTGTATATAGACATTGTTTTTTATTTTCGTATCCGAATCGCTCACACACAACAATGGATGTTCAAATCATTATTTCTCTGCTCAGCCTGGTCGCTCTTGAAGCAGTCTTAGGTATCGACAACGTAATTTTCATCTCGATCATAGCCGGTAAACTTCCTGAAGATCAGCAAAAGAAGGCACGTCGTCTGGGATTGATTTTGGCGGGGGCTTTAAGGCTCGGGCTGCTCGCGCTGATTGCCATTATTATGCGTCTTGATCAAGACCTGTTCGTCATTTTCGGAAACGGCTTCTCCGGAAAGGATCTCGTATTGATCCTGGGCGGATTGTTTCTTCTTTATAAAAGCACCAAAGAAATTTATCATAAGGTGGAAGGTGCCGGTGATGAGGCCGGCCAACAAAATCTGAAGGCCGCTACTTTTTCCCAGGTTATCCTCCAGATTCTCATAATGGATATGGTTTTCTCGATCGACTCAATCATTACCGCTATCGGACTGGTAAAAGAAATCTGGGTCATGTATGTAGCCGTTATTGTAACCGTCCTGATAATGCTCGTGGCCGCAGAGCCCATCAGCGCTTTCGTAAACAAACACCCCTCTTTCAAAATGCTCGCGCTTTCCTTTTTGTTACTAATTGGCTTCTCCCTGATCGGAGAAGGTTTCGGCCTGCACATACCTAAAGGTTATATTTACTTCTCGATGGCCTTTTCTCTGCTGGTAGACATCCTGCAAATGAAAATGAACAAGAAAAGCCCGACCAGCCTGCCCCTGGATGCCGATATAGGCAAAACAAAAGCAGACGAAAACCGTTAGACAAAGAAAAATAATTTGACATGGCAGATACTCCCGTACCCGAATTCACCATACGCACCAGGATTCAGGGTTCAGATGATCAAGAAGTAACCGTCCGTACTGAAGAAACCACGGATGGCGTTCCGTACTATATTTGCTCCATAGACGGCCAGCGTGTCAGCGAATTAAGACGCGGAAGTGATGGCGCCTGGATGCAGTTGTGGGGAGAATTGGAGGGACACGATATAAAGGCGGTAGGTAAGGCCATAGAAGATCAAACCTTCGACAAAGATTGATCTGAAAAAAGCCTTAACCGGCTTTCACCAGGCTATTCCGTAGTCTTCTCCATGGTTTGAGCTCCCTCCCCAGAGCGTTCCATGTTCCGTATCGAAGAAGATTGCATTGATCGGCCCGCTCGTCCGCTTCCCGAAATGAAGCTGGTAGCCCATTTCTTTTAACTTGTCTCTTGTTTCAGCCGGAGTAGATTCGTTCAGCAACATATCGCCGGGCTTTGGCAGCCGGTCTTCTATTGCTGTTCCGCCCAGGGATAACCAAAGCTGGTTGCTGTTCATGTTGGCCGCTTCCGTAGCCTGTTGCACCGTCATATCAAACTCCACCATATTGAGGAAGAATTGAAGCAGATTCTGGTCTTGTGTATCACCGCCCTGGACAGCGAAAGATAAGAACGGCTTACCTTCTTTAAGCGCCATAGAAGGAGTAAGTGTTACCCTTGGTCTTCTGCCAGGACCAACCACGTTGAATGGAGCCAGCTCATCATCCAGCACAAAGCTCTGCAGCCGCTGACTCATTCCTACTCCGGTATTACCGGCAATGCAGGCCGGAAGCCAGCCACCGCTTGGCGTAATGGATACCACCCAACCTTCTTTGTCGGCAGCCTGAACACTGGTGGTGCCTCTCCAAAGTCGATCCTGATATGCAGAATCCGATGGCGCTAACGCAGTATGCTGAATTTCATCGTGTTTGGGAACAAAAGACCGGTTGCCGGCGGTGTCCTCCGAACGCTGATAGCGTTCGCGCACCTTCAAATAATTCTGAAAGGGATTGGGCTCGTTTTGAAAAGCATAGGGGTCACCCGGTCCGATAAGCGGCTTATTCCGCAGCGGATTGATCTCTTTAACCCGGCTTTTTGCATACGATTTACTCAACAACCCTTTAATCGGTGGGCGGGGATCAAAATAAGGATCCCCATAGTAGAAATCCCGGTCCGCAAAACTTAAGTTCATAACCTGATAAAGGTTATGTAAGTATTCTGCTGAATTGTATCCCATCTTTTTCAGGTTCATATTTTCCAGCATGTTCAGGCTCTGCAGCAATACCGGTCCCTGAGTCCACTCCTGAAGCTTGTAAACATCGATCCCTTTGTAAGAGCTTTTCAGCGCTTCTTCTTCAATGGGTTTCCAGTTTGCCAGATCGCCCATCGTAATCAGTCCCCCCTGTTCCTGAGCCCCTCTTACAAATTCTTCCGCAATATCGCCCTTATAGAAACGATCGTAAGCCGCCATAATAGCCTCTTCTCTGGATTTTCCAGCAGCCAGGGCCTGCGTTTCAGCCTGCACCATTTTAGTCAGTGTTTTTAGCAAGTCCTCCTGAACAAAAAGTTCACCGGCATCCGGCGCCTGACGATCCCGATCGGGATGCGTAAGGAACACCTTTTTCGAATAAGGCCATTCCTGAATTCTTTTTTTCCCCCGTTCAATGCTGTTTGCGGTTTGTGCCTCAATCGGATAGCCGACAGCCATTTCCATAGACGGAGTCAGTACTTCTTTCAGGCTTTTCGTGCCGTAATGTGCCAGCATATAACAGATCCCACCGGGAGTACCGGGTGTTACAGCAGCCAATGGCCCGTATTCTGGCGGGAATGCATAACCCTTAGACTTGAAAAACTCCGGTGTTGCGCCTGTCGGAGCAACGCCCAGTGCATTTATTGCGATGACCTTTCCGGTTTTTGGATTATAGATCATCGCCTGTGTCTCCCCTCCCCAACTTAGCACGTCCCACATCGTACAGGTTGCAGCGAGCATAGCACAAGCGGCGTCTACAGCATTCCCCCCTTGCTGGAAAAGCGTGGCTCCTGCGGTCGCTGCCAGCGGTTTCCCGGTAATAGCCATCCAATTCTTTCCATGCAACGGAGGCTTCTGTGTCGGCTGAGCAACCGCCTGAAGAAACAGACCCATACTTATAGCAAATACGAACAACGATTTAGTCAAAGATTTCATAGGGGTAGATTTGATTAATAAGTTCAGATAAATCGTAATGCCTTTGCACTACATTTTGATGATTCGCTCAATTTCCCAACCACTTTCATTATCCTGCCTTAAATCTACCTGATAGTGAATTCCCGTTTGTATATCGAAAAAAGGCATTGAAGTTTTTAATGTCGAATTGTCCAGTTCGGGGACGAGTTTACGCATAATTTTAAACTTCAGTTCATCAAAAGTATTTTCGTAGAGCATGATCAGATTGCAAATTGAATCGTTACAGGACAAACTTATCGAAATTGTCTGTGAATAACAATGAGACATTTGTTTCTAATGGAAAAGCTTTTATCTTTGCAGTCCTCAACCGGAGAGGTGTCCGAGTGGTTGAAGGAGCACGCCTGGAAAGTGTGTATACGCCAAAAGTGTATCGAGGGTTCGAATCCCTCTCTCTCCGCCAAAACAACCGAATTGACTGAAATCAGTTGATTCGGTTTTAATAGCCATTATACCTCAAACAAAATCTACACATTATCGTCTTATTCCGGATGGTTTTTTAGGATTTCTGATCTTTCATCATGCACGCCGGTCTTTCATCATGCACGCCGGATTAAATGTCAATGATTTATAAAGCAATAGTCCGGGATTTATGTTACTCTTCTATGCAGGCTGACTCGGCAATATCGGAAACCATACTTTCCGCCACCAGCAATCGTGGTCCGGATAAGAGTATTTGCCCATCCGAAATCGCTCGCATGCTTTATCCCAGCAACTGGCGCGAGCATATGAAAGATGTAGTTGATGTGGCGATTGAATTACAAAATCAGGGAAAGGTGGTAATTACGCAAGGCGGGGTTCCCATTAACGTGCATCGTATCAAAGGTCCTATTCGTATTAAAGGTATTTGAATTGCTGAACGGCAAATGGAACGCGCGTTGGAATCAACGACTGAAGGCGTCAAATCCAAAGCGCTTAATCAGCTTATAGTCTGAGATGGAAGGTAGCCTGCCGTATTTCTTCGAAAATAATTTCAGTAAAGGAAATTCAAGCGGCAGCGGATCATCATAAAACGTATCAAAAATTGCCGTTAATATTGTTTTACCTGGCAGGTTTAAGATTTTCACCAGCTCTTCCACCTCATCTACTATATCAGAAAATCTTTGGTTGATCATATTCAAAGATAAAACCCTGAAATCAAATGTAATACAAAAACAGACCGGGATTATTTCGCGTCAGGGACAAGCGACAGTTAAATGTAAATAAACGGAAAATCTGTTTGGTTGCAATTTACGTAACCCAGTCCTAGAGTACTTCGTTCTTCACTGGTTTTACGATTATTCATTGGTTGGCGTTTTCCTGATTGAATTGTCGATCAGCTGTTTTTCTTGATTTCATAAAACAACTCTTTATAATCTCTAAAATATGTTTTAATCACCGTATATACCTGCGCCTTCGGCAAGATCGGCAAGAGCTGCGCAGCCAGGATAAGATGTATTTCCGCCTCCTTTTCGGGTGTCAACACACCTCGATTTAAAATACTATCGTTTCGCATCAGTAACTCATTTAAGTTAAATCCTTAAACCTACAAACAAAAAAAATAGAATACTAAAAATCAATCAGTTAACCAAAACCTACATAATCTCCGACGGTGCTTCCGGAAGAGGCATCCAATGTGTAACGGGGTTCTCAGCCATTTCAAACCCGATTCCTATACTGTAAAACCTGGATTGAATATAAGTGGCTGCAAAAATTTTACGATTTGCCAGACAGACAATGCACTCTTCCAGATCGGAAGGAAATTGATCCGTCATGGAAATCCATCCGGATATCAGTTTAGGCTCAGCCTCTGCGACTAGGCTTCCTCCTGATTTGCTTCGCTTACTCATAACATCTCTTTTGATTACGATAATTCGTGGTTTAACCACTCTTCAAAAGTACAGCAAAAGCGGAGTTGAGACGCGAATTTCAGGTACCCCAATTATGGTAATATGCCCCCATTATTTACCATGTATCAATCACATTTTCAAACGGATATATAATTTAGAAAGCATTATAGCGAATACAATCATCAAGACAGCCCATACGACCGAGCCGCTGATGGCCATTAGCGGACTCGCCTCTTGCTTATAGAAGAATAGAGGAATATTAAGTGTCCAGCAAGTGAAATAAATGAAATCCGGAGCCAGGTAAGTGGTGAGGGAATTTCGACCGGCAGCCTGGAACAGATCCGCCCAGGAACGTTTCCCTAAATAATCAATCAGCATATATAATGCTGCGTAAAGCAACATACTAATGCCGTTGCAAATCATTGCCCAACTCGGGGTGCCGTGTATCTTGGAGATAATGAACCCCTGTCGCAAAACGAAACCCAACGCCAGACAAAACAGCCCTAAAATGACAATCCATAAGGCTACCCTCGCATCCGTTTTTTTTACGCGACGCAGTATAATAGAAGTCACTAATCCGGCCAATACAATCGAGGGAACATTTCCACTCAGGATAACGCCGAATACAGGCTTCAGAAAGTCTACTGATTCCAGCATATTCCTTTGATCCAGCACATTCAAAATGACAAAAAAGATCCAGGTAGCGACAATAGGGACCAACTTTTCACCAAAGCATAAACCGACCGTAGCTGAAACAAAATATCCCCATCCGATCAGCCCAAGTATACCCCACCAGCTCGGTTGCAGCCATGATACATTTCCCTCTTCTCCCGCTCTGAAGATGAATGCAGAAACCAGTAGCCCGATAATTCCTAATACCCTAAGTCCTGTAAAAAGACGTTTCCGATTTTCTCGTGACGGATACTGATTCCACACCAGAAAAACAGACAGGTATACCAACAGCGCCCACAGGTAACGGTTCATTCCGGCCAGTTCCGGATTAAGCCTTTCTATGTTAACAATCAGTACGCCCATCACAAGGAGACTCAACGTTCGCGCCAGTATATGCAGGAAGACTTCCCATTTGGAATGACCAAGTTTAATACGCGATTGAATGGCATATGGAACCGACATCCCTACCATAAACAAAAAACCCGGAAATACCCAGTCGGCAAGTCCCATTCCATCTACGTCAGCCGTAGTATGGCCAATCCAGGCAGGTACTCCTCCGGGCAGATAGACATCATTCACAAAAAGCATCAGGAATAACGTCAATCCACGCATAATATCGATGGAAAGAATGCGCTGCGGTTTAGCGGGACCAGCGATTTGAAAATTATCCATTTGGCGTATATCGTTTAGGATTAATTCATCGTAATGTAGCTTTATTTTCCATAAACTTCTGATATTCCTGTTCGATTTTGGTCAGAAGCCGTTTTGCCAAATCTTTCAGCGGCAGCACGGATTGCTCGTCCACCACATAATCGCTTCTATACCGTGTCTGCGCATAGGCACTCTCCAGCAAATGAAGGAGCGCCTTGTCTTCGGACTCGAACGATGTGACGACAGCTTTGATTTCATCGGTAACAAGTAAACTCAACATGATCATCCTGGAAATTGTTCGTTTTAAGCTGCTCGTCTAAAATCTTTGCCGGAAGTCTTATATAGAGAAGTATTCAAACTGGCTTACGGATATTCTCCGAAAATCTTGAGATTGGGGAAATAACTCACCATACTGTCACCTTAGCCGGTTTAGATAGTATACAGATGCTTTAAAAAAGCTATTCAAATACTTATCTAATAGTAGGTTTAACCGTAAACCGACCGTAAATTCACCGTAAGTTGACCGTAAAATTTACGGTCAACTTACGGTGAATTTACGGTCGGTTTACGGTCGTTTTACGGTGAATAATAGTATTTGGTAAGTATTTATCCAGTATCAGGAGTGCTTTTGGACTAGATTAGGTTCTACCTTCATACTCATTCAGTACTGCTGATTGCTGGCCTTGGTTAAAAAATTACCCCGCATTTTTTAACATATATCACTTAATGGGCTATTACCTATTTGTATTTTTGCGTTTAGACAGTTATTTTGATTTATCCGGGTAGTTATTGCTGACCAGATAAACTTTATAGGAGGACATTCTGATGAAAGTTGGAGATTTAAAAAATATAACCGATAAACTAACCGCTACCGAAAGAATGCCGGTGCTTTTTCTTGGTCATGGAAGCCCGATGAACGCCATCGAGGATAACGTTTTCACGAAAGGATTTCGCTCATTAGCAACACACTTGCCCAAACCGCAGGCAATCCTTTGCGTTTCTGCCCATTGGGAAACTCGCGGAAGCTTTGTAACGTCAATGGAAAGGCCCTCCACTATTCACGATTTCGGAGGATTTCCAAAAGAGTTATTTGATGTTCAATATCCGGCTCCGGGTAGCCCGGTGCTTGCGCAAGAAACGCGGAACTTGGTAAGGCTAACGGATGTGGGTTTTAACGACAACTGGGGACTTGATCATGGTTGCTGGTCTGTTGTCAAGTTCTTATATCCGGATGCCAATGTTCCTATTGTACAGATGAGTATTGACTACACGAAAGGTCCCGAGTATCATTACGCTCTCGGAAAAGAACTGGCGGCGTTAAGACGCAAAGGCGTGCTGATTATCGGGAGTGGAAATAGCATACATAACCTGAGCATGGTTGCCTGGAACAGACTATCCGGGCCCGGTTACGGATACGACTGGGCTTTATCGGCGAACGAAAAAATAAAAGATTTTATTATAAACCGGAACCATCAGGCGCTGACGCAATACACAAAACAAGGGAAGGAATTTTTGTTATCTATCCCAACGCCGGAGCACTATCTTCCGTTGCTATATTGTTTAGCGCTGCAGGAAGATGATGAACAAGCGGATATTTTCAACGATGCTCTGATAGGTGGTTCATTAAACATGCTTTCCGTGAAGATTGGCCTTGGGGAATAAAACCATAAAGGGTTCGCTAATAAACAGCGACCCCTTTGCCAGATACAAATTCCGGATTATAAATCGAGGATTATCAGAGCGGTTAATAGATAAAATCCTATCCAGATAACGTAGCTAAAAAGATCTTGCAGACGCAGGCCTTTAACATGCCCTTCAATTTGTTTCGGACGAAAAATAAATGTTTCAGCGCAAAGCAATAAAACTAACGAACCCAAAACAACAACCGTATATAAAATTAAATTACTCATAGCGGTATGCGTTAGTTTTTTAAATTTAAAAACTAAACTACTCTAAAACCAAATTAATTACACGAAACTGCCATTTCCGTACACGAAACTTTAATAAGCCCCAACCCTTCACCGTATAAATTGTTATTTTCTATATGAAAATCTTACTCACCGGTGCAAGCGGTTATATCGGCAGGCGACTCCTGCCGGTACTCCTGGAACAAAATCACGAGCTTGTATGCGCTGTCAGGGATCCGGGGAGGGTCGACCTCAAAAAATTTGCTCCAGGTCAGGTAACACTTGTTAAAGTTGACCTGCTGGATGCGGGGAGTTTTGATGCGATACCAAAGGATATCGATGCCGCGTACTACCTGGTCCATTCTATGTCCGGCAAAGATTTTGACAAGCAGGAAAAAAAGGCTGCAGAAAATATGGTTGGTTATCTTAATACGACGCGTGCCCGCCAATTAATCTATCTTAGTGGCATTGTCAACAGCGAGCGACTTTCCAAACACCTTCAGTCCAGGAAGGCCGTAGAAGAGATTCTCGGCAAAGGCCGGGTTCCGCTAACGACCTTGAGGGCCGGGATTATCGTTGGGTCCGGGAGTGCATCGTTCGAGATCATACGGGACTTGGTGGAGAAGCTTCCGGTAATGGTTGCACCAAAATGGCTGAAAACAAAGTGTGATCCAATCGCCGTTCGTAATGTGATCGAGTTCCTGAGTGCTGTCCTCAATAAGGAGCGTTACTTCGGTCAGCATTTTGACATTTATGGACCGGAAACCTTAAGCTATAAGCAGATGCTCCTAAAGTTTGCGGAGGTACGGCAGTTAAACCGTTATATATTCGTCGTTCCAGTCCTCAGTCCCAGGTTATCCTGCTACTGGCTGTATTTTATCACCTCCACATCCTTTACCTTGGCAAAGAATCTGGTCGACAGCATGCGGGTAGACGTGACCGCGCGTAAAAACAGCCTTGCGGAGGAACT
>JBMDWN010000309.1:0-3080 GCA_048595275.1 Olivibacter sp.
TCACTTCCGCTACTGCCTCTCCGGCTGATTGATTGAGCTCGAACAAATGGCCGGTAGCGCCAGCCTCCGCGAAGGTCAGGCTGAGGGCCTGTCCAATTCCGCTACCGCCACCGGTTATTAACGCAACTTTCCCTGATAAACTAAACATAGTCATTTTTTTGATGATGTATTTAAAGCGAGACGCCTCTTCTCCAGGGGATAAAATCATCCTGTCCAAGTTCAACGGCCCTGGGTGTTTCCCTTCCGCTGGCCACTTCGATCACGTAATCTAAAATCCGTTTTCCAACGGTATTGATATCTTCCTGGCCATCGATGATTGTTCCGCAGTTGATATCAATGATATCCCGCATGCGCTCAAAGATTTTCGTATTGCTTGAAAGTTTGATGACCGGTGTAACCGGGTTACCGGTCGGAGTGCCTAGTCCTGTGGTAAATAAAACGATCGTCGCCCCGGCGGCTACTTCGGCGGTCGTGCTTTCCACATCGTTTCCAGGTGTGCAGAGCAAATTCAAACCAGGTCCATTGGCCAGATTTGGATAATCGACCACCGCCTGAACGGGGGAGGTTCCTGCTTTCTTGGCTGCTCCGGCCGATTTAATTGCATCGGTAATGAGGCCATCTCTTATGTTTCCGGGCGAAGGGTTGGCATAAAAGCCGCTGCCGTCCTGTTCTGCTTTTGCATTGTAGGTTTTCATCAGGCTCATAAAACGAAGCGCCATTTCTTCCGTTTGACAGCGGTCGCTGAGTTCCTGTTCCACCCCACACAATTCCGGGAACTCTGCCAGGATTACCGACCCGCCCAATGCCACCAACATGTCTGAGACTGCTCCGAGAGCGGGGTTGGCAGAGATGCCAGAGAAACCGTCTGAGCCGCCGCATTCCAGTCCGATGCACAACTTATTAAGTCCTGCCGGTTCACGTCTCAGTTGGTTGGCCTGCATCAGGCCTGCGAAGGTATGCTTCAGGGCTTCCTGTAAAAGTACTTGTTCCGAGCCCAGCAGCTGCTGTTCGAAGATGTGTAAGGGACGATCAAAATGCGGATCTCTCTTCCGGATTTCTTCCCGGAGAATGGAGGCCTGTGCATGCTGACAGCCGAGGCTTAAAATCGTCGCTCCCGCTACGTTTGGATGCGTAATATAACCGGCAAGCAGTCCACACAGCGCATCTGAATCCATCCTTGTTCCACCGCAACCCATGTCGTGGTTCAGAAATTTGATGCCGTCTATCCGTTCAAAGATTCGGTTTTCGCCGTTTTCTACGCTTGTTAACGATAAATCCGCTTCCAGAATGGCCTGCACATCCGCTCCCGTTTCATATAAGGATATCAGCCGATCCACTTCGGGTTCATAACTTTTCGCTTTTTTGAAGCCTAGCCTGGATTCAAAAGCTTCCTTCATCACCAGAACATTTCGGTTTTCACAAAAGACCAGCGGTATCACCAGCCAGTAATTTGCGGTTCCAACCGTCCCATTGCTTCGGTGATACCCCATAAAATGCCGCTCCCGGTAATCGGAAACATCGGGTTTTGACCATTCGGTCTTTCGCTTCCCCAGCTCGAAGTCGCTGGAAGCATGGTAGATGTTATCGATGGTGATGCCTTGTCCCGCCTGTAGGGCTGTTTCGGCTTTTCCAACCAATACGCCATACATATAAATTTCTGCGTCGGCCTCCATCGCCTCAATCGTAAACTTATGCTTCGCCTTCACATCTTCTGTGAGCACGATCTCCTGATCGCGGAACAATATCCGGTTACCCTTCTTCAAATCCTGTAGTGCTACCAGCACGTTATCATCCGGATGAATCTGTAAGTATTGAGTCATTCTATTTTAAATCAAATATTTCCTGCATTAAAACCCATTTCTCTCCTGGTCTGGCCTGGGGCAGAGACTGCTGATAGCGCCACATCAAATCTTCCCAATCTTGCACCCGGGGATCTTCCCGGTCCATTTCGGCCTTGCGTTCAAAGCTGAAATGGTCGTTCACTTCCATTAGCATGAACAGCCGGGTGTGCATGCGGTAAATCGTCATTCGTTCTATTCCGGCAGTTCGGATCGAATGCTCTATTTCCGGCCATATCTGCTCGTGATGCCGTTCATATTGCGCAATCAGTGCGTCGTCATCCTTCAGATCCAATGTCAATGCATATCTTCTCATAGAGTCTTCTTCATTTGCCGGTACCCGTAGAAACCGTAATAAGTTACAAAGAAAAAACAGATAAGCGGCACCAGGTAACCCTTTTGTATGCCCCCAAACTGTACGGAAAGCAGTCCCATTAAGAGAGGAGCCACCGCACCGCCTACGATGGACATCACGAGAAAGGAAGAGCCAATTTTAGTCTCCTCATCATTCAGTCCTTTTATTCCGAGAGAAAAGATGGTCGGGTACATAATGGACATGAAAAAAGGAATTCCGATCAAGGCATATAGGGCTAAGTTTCCTGTGGCCCCCACGACGATCAGGGTGAGCAGGATGCTCAGCAACCCGTAAACCCCCAGCAGCCGCTCCGGCCGGACATAATTCATAAGGAAGGTTCCGATAAAGCGTCCGAGCATGAAGCCGACCATGGCAACCGAACCCAACAGAAAAGAGGATTGTTTTTCTCCCAGACCCGCAACAGATGCCGCGTAGCGGATGAAAAAGCTCAGTACGCCAACCTGTGCACCGATGTAAAAGAACTGACTGATAACGGCCCAACGGAAATGCCGGTGTCTGAAGACCCGCAAGGAAAAATTCGTTCCGGCCGTATGATGATTGTTCAGTTTAGCCTTCCCCTTCTCTCCAGAAGATTTTCCTTCCGGAAGCGAGGTAAAAAGAAAAAGGAGAAAAAGCCCGGCGACGCAGGCTGCAATAACGAGATATGGAATCTTCAGCGATGAGGCTTCTGTTTCGAGGTAGCGCAAGACCTCATCCGTGCTCATATTGCTCAGCTCCTCCTGAGTATATTCGATACCGGATAAAATAAATCTACCTCCCAGAATGGGGGCTACCACGGACCCCAAGCCGTTGAAGGATTGGGCGAAGTTAAGCCGCTTCGTTGCGGATTCCGGATCACCGAGTACCGAGATATAAGGGTTTGCCAC
>JBMDWN010000310.1:0-8533 GCA_048595275.1 Olivibacter sp.
ACAAGGTCGTTTCCGTCAGAACTTATTAGGTAAACGTGTCGATTATTCAGCTCGTTCGGTAATTGTTGTAGGGCCTAGCCTTAAATTACACGAGTGCGGTATTCCTAAAGATATGGCTGCTGAGCTTTACAAACCGTTCATCATCCGTAAGATGATTGAGCGTGGTGTGGTTAAAACAGTAAAATCTGCCAAAAAGATAGTTGACCGTAAAGACCCATTAGTTTGGGATATTTTAGAGAACGTATTGAAAGGTCACCCTGTGTTATTAAACCGGGCACCTACACTTCACCGTTTAGGTATTCAGGCATTTCAACCGAAGCTGGTAGAGGGTAAAGCCATCCAACTTCACCCATTGGTTTGTACGGCATTCAACGCTGACTTCGATGGTGACCAGATGGCGGTTCACCTTCCGCTTGGAAATGCAGCCATACTAGAAGCTCAGATTCTTATGCTGGCTTCACATAATATTCTGAATCCTGCAAATGGTACGCCAATCACTGTTCCTTCGCAGGATATGGTTCTTGGTCTTTACTACATTACGAAAGGCCGGAAAACCGATGATTCACGCGTGGTCAACGGAGAGGGTATGTCTTTCTATTCTCCGGAAGAAGTGATTATTGCTTACAACGAGAAAAAAGTAGACCTGCACGCCTTCATCAAGGTTAAGACGCTTGTAAAAGATAAAAAAGGTCAGATTGTTGAGCAATTGATCGATACAACAGTTGGTCGTGTTCTGTTCAACCAGATGGTTCCTACCGAAGTTGGTTACATCAACGAACTGCTTACCAAAAAGTCGCTTAGAGACATCATTGGTGAGGTCGTGAAAAATACCGGTATGGCTCGCGCCGCTCAGTTCCTGGATGAGATCAAAGAACTTGGATTCCAGATGGCTTTCCGTGGCGGTCTCTCCTTTAACCTGCAGGATCTGAACATTCCGGATGCAAAAGCCGGTTTAATCGAGCAAGCCACCCGCGAGGTGGAAGAAGTGATGAATAACTACAATATGGGATTCATTACCAATAACGAGCGTTACAATCAGATTATCGATATCTGGACCCGTATCAACAACCGCCTTACGGCGAATGTGATGGATATTCTTTCGAATGATAACCAAGGATTCAACTCGGTTTACATGATGTTGGATTCCGGGGCGCGTGGTTCTAAAGAACAAATTCGTCAGCTTTGCGGTATGAGGGGTCTGATGGCCAAGCCACAGAAATCCGGCGCTTCGGGTGGGGAAATTATCGAAAACCCGATCCTTTCCAACTTTAAAGAAGGATTGTCTGTATTGGAATACTTCATTTCCACACACGGTGCCCGTAAAGGTCTTGCCGATACAGCCCTTAAAACAGCGGATGCTGGTTACCTGACCCGTCGTCTTCATGATGTTGCGCAAGACATGATCGTAACAGAAGCAGATTGCGGAACACTCCGGGGAATCTTCACTACCGCATTGAAGGATAACGAAGACATCGTAGAGCCATTGTACGACCGCATTTTGGGTAGAACTTCGCTACACGATGTATACGATCCTGTAACGAACGAGCTTTTGGTTGGAGCAGATCAGGATATCAATGAAGATATTGCCCGCAGTATCGAGCAGTCTTCAGTGGAAGGAATTGAAATTCGTTCCGTTTTGACCTGCGAAAGCAAAAGGGGTGTTTGTGCCCTTTGTTACGGACGCAACCTGGCTTCCGGTAAGCGGGTTCAGATGGGTGAAGCTGTCGGTGTTATCGCTGCGCAGTCCATCGGTGAGCCAGGCACGCAGCTAACGCTTCGTACCTTCCACGTGGGTGGTACAGCTTCGAACATCGCTGCTGAATCTCAGATTACAGCGAAGTTTGATGGGGTCATCGAATTCGAAAATATGCGCTCCGTTGAACGCGAAACGGAAGACGGCCGTTTGCATATTGTATTGGGGCGTTCCGGAGAATTCAGGATCTTGGATCCGGAATCCGGTAAGGTCTTGATGACAAACAACATTCCTTATGGTTCATTCCTGTATGTTGCCGATGGCGATAAAGTTACCAAAGGCGACCGAATTTGCTCATGGGATCCTTACAACGCGGTCATTATCTCTGAATTTGCAGGTAAGGTTGAATTTGAGTCGATCATCGAAGGAGTAACCTTCCGGGAAGAATCAGACGAACAAACCGGCCACCGTGAAAAAGTAATTATCGATACCCGCGATAAGACTAAGAACCCTGCCATCAAGGTATTAGATTCTAGTGGTGAGGTTATCCGGACTTATAACCTTCCTGTGGGTGCGCACATTTCGGTAGACGATAAGAGCAAAGCGAAGGTTGGTGAGATCGTGGCCAAGATTCCTCGTTCGGCCGGAAAAACCCGTGATATTACAGGGGGTCTGCCTCGTGTAACCGAATTGTTCGAAGCACGTAATCCATCCAATCCGGCGGTTGTTACCGAGATTGACGGAGTAGTGACCCTGGGCGGCGTAAAACGTGGTAACCGGGAAATTCAGATCGAGTCCCGCGACGGGCAGGTCAAGAAATACCTGGTATCCCTTTCGAAGCATATCCTGGTTCAGGACAACGACTTTATCAAGGCCGGTATGCCGCTTTCAGACGGATCCATCTCACCTGCGGATATCCTGGCTATCAAGGGACCTGCTGCAGTACAGGAATACCTGGTAAATGGTATTCAGGAAGTATACCGTTTGCAGGGTGTAAAAATCAACGATAAGCACTTCGAGACCATCGTCCACCAGATGATGCAAAAAGTGATGATCGAGGATCCGGGTGATACACGCTTCCTGGAGAAGGACGCCGTTAACAAATGGGACTTCACCATCGAGAACGATTCCATGTACGATAAGAAAGTCGTAACGGATTCCGGAGATTCGAACACGCTGAAAGCTGGTCAGATTGTATCCCTGCGTAAACTTCGTGAGGAAAATTCCAGCCTAAAACGCCGGGATCTTAAACTGGTGCAAGTGCGGGATGCTATTGCAGCGACTTCCAGCCCGATGCTTCAGGGTATCACCAGAGCTTCCCTTGGAACCAAATCGTTCATCTCGGCAGCTTCCTTCCAGGAAACCACCAAGGTCCTTAACGAGGCGGCAATCAGTGGTAAGCGCGATGACTTACTCGGCTTGAAAGAGAATGTTATCGTTGGTCACCTGATCCCATCAGGAACGGGGATGCGTTCTTACGAGCGAATCATTGTAGGTTCGAAAGAAGAGTACGAGCAATTGATGGCTTCGAAAGAAGAGGTTTAAGCCAGCGCTTTCGATCTTTCATACACAGAACAGCCGGGTGCCATACAGCATCCGGCTTTTTATTTTTATCCGGTGTAAGAGAGACCAAGTAGCCAATAAAAGATATCTTTGTCGCAAAGAACGACAATTATGGAAGAGAATCAGCAAGACCAGCAGTTGAACATAGAGTTATCGGAAGAAATGGCTGAAGGAATATACTCAAACCTTGCTGTCATAACTCATTCGCAAACTGAATTCATACTGGATTTCATACGGGTTATGCCCGGGGTGCCGAAAGCCAAAGTGAAATCGCGCATACTACTGACGCCGGAACATGCGAAGCGCCTGATGCGGGCTTTACAGGACAATGTGACTAAATACGAATCCATTAACGGAAAGATCAATGCGCACGATGAGCCTCCCTTCCCGATGAATTTTGGAGGCCCGACAGCGCAGGCGTGATCGAATTTGAAGGATGAAGACGTTGAATTTCCAGGATCGCTGGGTGATGGTCACCGGTGCTTCCTCTGGTCTGGGAGCAGAAATGGCTTTGCAGCTTGCCCTTCATGAGGGAGCAAACCTTCTGCTCGTTGCGCGTCGGCACGACCGCTTGCAAGCACTTCAAGCGGAAATTCAGCGACAATCGAAGGCCCAGGTCCGTTTGCTGGTTGCAGACTTAAGCGACTTTCATTCTTTTAAGGAAGAATTTATTAAAAGTTTGGAGGATATCGACCTTTGTGCCGCCATCCTAAACGCAGGTGTAACTTACCTTGGCGAACACAAAAACATCGAAGAGCAACAGCTGGAAAAACTGATCAGGACTAATGTGACAGGAGTGGTTCAGCTAAGCACTTTTTTACAACATCATTTCCTGAAGAAAGCTCAGCCTGCTGGTTTGCTATTGGTTTCCAGTATGGCCGCACTATTTCCTACACCCTATCAGGCTGTCTATGCCGGTACGAAATCCTTTATGCTCAGCTTTACGGAAGCGCTGCGTCAGGAGTTAAAAGGAAGTGAACTTTCGTTAACAGTGCTGTTGCCCGGCGGAATAGCTACAGAAATGACGGATGGTCAAGGTTTTGAAGCTCTCAGAGCCTACCTGATGCCCGTTGGTAACGTCGCAAAAGAAGGAATAGCCGCGTTTAAGAAACGTAAAAAGAACTTCATTCCCGGAAGAAGCAATCGCTGGAGTAAACGCCTTTCGTTCCTGCTTCCGCGTTCCTTAATCTTGTCACAGCTGGAAAAAAAATACCGCCGATCTATTGAAGGGCGGTACTGATCAACGATATTGATCAAAAGTCTATTGGTTAAACCAGGAGAACACAAGCTCCTTACCCGGCATGGTAATGTCCAGTTTCATTTTTTTTCTCAGACCACCAAGATCGTTGAAGACTTTATTAGGGTTTGCGGCATCCATGGCCTCCATTGTCGTTAACCCCATCTTTTGAAGAACAGGGACCCATTCTTCAGGAACGCCACGCTCCAGGTAATCCTTTACGGATGCGGCCTTTACAACTTTCTCCGGACGCATCTGAGGAAAGAATAAGACATCCTGGATACTCGGTTGGTTCGTCATCAACATCGCCAGGCGATCAATTCCGATGCCAATCCCGGAGGTCGGAGGCATCCCATATTCCAGCGAGCGGAGAAAATCATAGTCAATAAACATGGCTTCATCATCGCCCCGCTCCATCAGTTTGACCTGATCTTCGAAACGATTTAACTGATCTATCGGATCGTTCAGTTCGGAGTACGCATTAGCCAGTTCTTTTCCATTGACCATCAACTCGAAACGCTCCACCAATCCTTCTTTACTGCGATGCTTTTTCGTAAGCGGACTCATTTCCACCGGGTAATCGATGATGAAGGTCGGTTGTATATAATGCGGTTCGCACTTCTCGCCAAACAATTCGTCAATCAACTTACCTCTTCCCATGCTGGCGTTAACCTCAACACCCAGAGAAAGGCACGTTTCACGCAATGCATGCTCATCCATTGCACTAACATCTACACCAGTATGCTCTTGAATAGCATCGTAAATGCTGATCCGCTTATAAGGAGCCGCAAAATTGATTTCGCGATCGCCAACCTGCAGTTTAGTTGTCCCATTCGTTTCCTGAGCAATCTTCTCAAAAAGCTGTTCCGTGATCTCCATCATCCAGAGATAATCCTTGTAGGCAACATAAAATTCCAACACCGTAAATTCCGGGTTATGCGTACGGTCCATCCCTTCATTTCTGAAGTTCCGGCTGAACTCATAAACCCAGTCATATCCCCCAACGATTAACCGCTTCAGGTAAAGTTCATTTGCGATACGCAGGTAGAGCGGAATATCCAGTGCGTTATGATGCGTTACGAAAGGTCTTGCCGCCGCGCCACCGGGAATGCTCTGAAGAACAGGAGTATCCACTTCCAGAGCGCCTCTTTCGTCCAAAAAAGTGCGAATAGTGGATTTGATCTTGCTCACCTTCCTGAAGGTTTCCCTTACCTGCGGATTAACCACCAGATCGACATAACGCTGACGATACCTGAATTCCGGATCGGTAACGGCGTCATAAACCTTTCCGTCCGCCTCTTTAACAACCGGTAAAGGCTTCAGGGATTTTGATAAGACAATCAATTCATCGGCATGGACGGAAATAGTTCCCGTTTTGGTTGTGAACACATACCCTTTGACCCCGATGAAATCGCCGATGTCCAGCAACTTCTTAAAAACGGTGTTGTATAACGTTTTGTCTTCCTCGGGGCAGAGTTCATCCCGGCTAACGTAAACCTGAATGCGACCAGTCGCATCCTGAAGTTCAAAGAAGGAAGCGCTACCCATTACCCGACGGCTCATCATGCGCCCGGCAATGCTTATGGTCTTGTAATTGAGTTTATCACGTTCGTAGTTCCTGAGGATGTCCTTCGCGTTGGCGTTTATTTCAAATGCCGCAGCAGGATAAGGATCGATTCCCAGTTTATGCAATTGTGATAACGCCTCACGGCGCATGACTTCCTGTTCGGATAGGTTATGACTCATCTTAATTGAAATTTGCGCAAAAATACTGAATTGAAGCGACATTAGATAAATCTTAAGCATTGTAGCGTCCTGATGGAGCATTCCGTTTAGCAGGTAGAATGATGAATACCCTTTGTAAAGATTTCGCTACAGCATTGAGTGCGTAATTGGTAGTTTTGTAGAGAAAAGAATAACCCGATTACGTTTAAGCAAGCCAGTAGTGGGATACCGTTTTGGACACGTAGGAAAAGAACGCGCCTTGAGTTTGGAAGGGGCGCTGTACGCCTGTACGCAAAATGGTGATCAGCGCGGTAAGGAATATGTTTACAAAAAATATTACGGATATATAGCCGGTGTTGTGCGTCGATACATAAAGGATGAATACGAGCGGGAAGAATTGGTGAATGAAGCTTTTGTAAAGGCATTTAATAACCTGTCCAAGTTTCAGATTGTTCCGGAAGCGGAGGCCTTGGAACGATCTTTTAAAGCCTGGATAGCCAGAATAGCAGCTAACTTATGCATAGATCTTTTACGATCGAAGAAAAAGGTCTTCATGCTGGAAGACGTGTCAGAAGCTGAAATTCAGCCTGTACAAGCTAATGCCGCGGAAAAGCTCATGGCGGAAGATATTATGAAATTACTGGATCGCCTTCCTGAAATACAGCGTACCATCTTTAACCTGTACGAACTGGAAGGTTATTCACACGAAGAAATAGGAAAGCTGTTGGCGATTCCCGACAGCACGTCTCGTACCTATCTTACCCGGGCTAAACAGCGCCTGCGTAAAATGTACCTGGCGTTGACTTAAGAAATGAACGATAGATGAAGGAAGAACACGAAGAGAAATTGATCAGAGACATGGTCGATGCACTGCGGGATCATTCCGAGCCCTATAAGGAGGGGGCCTGGGAGGGTTTTCTTGCCCATGAGCAGCAGTCGAAAAGACCAGTCCGTCCTTTATGGCCATGGCTGAGCAGCGTAGCGGCAGTCCTGCTGGCTGGCATTGCCTTTTATATTTTCTATACGCCTTCCGAAGCTCCTGTGAAGGAAAATCCTGTCGTAGTTAACCAGGAACCAAAGCCCGAGGCACCGGGCATAAGGGAGGATGTTGCAATAGTCCCCCCCTCGGAGGTTGAAACCGAATCCTGGTCACCCCAAGCTGTAAATAAAGTTTCGCACCGGGGAGCGCTGCTGGCAAACTTAACACCGGCAAAACTTTCCGGCTATCAACGTACATATTCTACGGTATTGAGGCCAACGACCTTGTCCGTGCCAGCGGCCCGTAAGGCGATCATCTCTGCTGAAGAAGAAGTTGAATCCGTTATACGGAAGAAGCAAGAGCCGTTACTTTACACCTATGATGATCTTAGCGACGAAAAAAGCAGCGCAGAAACCGAGAAGATCAAGAGCTGGGATGTCGGGGTGCTGATATCCCCCGCCGTTACTAATGTGGACCGGGTAAATATGGGAGGAGGGGTGCGCGTCGCCTATAACATCAACAAGAAACTATCCGTTGGCTCCGGTATATCGGTTATGGATCTGGGGCTCCGTCAGAATGCAGATGTTGCACCACCGGTAGCCGCCAGTCCGGCCAGTCTCCCCAATGCCGCTTATGGAGGTGCTTTGCTGGCTATGCGTAGCCCTGAACAGAGGGAGCTGGTTTCCGTTCAGACCAACCTTTTTGCGCTGGATGTGCCGGTCGAGTTTCGTTACAGGATAAGCGAACGCTTTTATGCCAGCGCCGGAGTTTCTGTTTTAGCGGGGCTAAAAGAGAATCGCGTTAACAACTATCTTGTTACGGACAATTCCATGAGGTCGCTCGATTTTGCAGGGGAAGGCTTTACCCAAAACAGCCGTACAGGTCAGCTCTTTGAACTCAGTGAAACAGCGCCGCAAGGCCCTTATGAGGGTAACAGTTATTCCGGCTTCCTGAACTTTTCCGTTGGCCACCAGTGGCCCCTTTCCCGGAAAGTCGGCCTGTCGCTGGAGCCCTATGTTAAGCTGCCGGTTGGCCGCTTATCAAGGCAAGATATGGATTTAAGACACGGAGGATTGCGGGTAATTACCAGCTTCTAAATAACGATTGATGCGTGTTTTTTACATTCTTTCTGAAAAAAGCCCGATTACCGCAATGGCGCTCTGGCCTTTTCTGATAGCCAATAAGCGATATTCCGAAGCGGGTATTTCTGCAGAAGTACTTAACCATGAGCGTATACATCACCGTCAGCAAATCGAAATGCTCGTGTTGCCCTTTTACCTCTGGTACGCTGCGGAATGGCTGATACGCTATCTTCAGTACGGCGATACGGCAAAGG
>JBMDWN010000311.1:0-4104 GCA_048595275.1 Olivibacter sp.
GACAAAGACACGCTAATCAAAAAAGAAAAGGCAGTAGAAGAAGCACGCCTCGAATGGAAAAGAACCGCTTCAAAGGCCGTATCAGCATGGATTCGGGAAAGACCCGATTCCCCCATCAATACTAAAATTCTGTTTGAGGAGATTGATTTCATGCCTGGGGATGAAGTTAGAGAATTGGCGAATGCTATACCCGAAACTCAGAAGAAGAACACCTGGGCTAAAGAGCTGAGCTATTATATCGATAATCTTTTAGTCGGTTCGACAGCCCCTGATTTTGGTCAAAAAAATGAGGAAGGGGTTGTTATCAAATTATCGGATCTGAGAGGAAAGTATGTGCTGTTAGACTTTTGGGCGGGGTGGTGTGTACCCTGCCGGAAAGCAAATGTGGACGTCTTATCAGCCTACTCTAAATTGAAAGATCAAGGATTTACAGTTTTCGGTGTTTCTTTGGACAGCGAGCGGGAAAGCTGGATTAAGGCTATTAAAAAGGACCAGCTCACATGGTTTAATGTCTCTGATCTCAACGGATGGAAAAACCCTGTTGCAGTTGATTATTATATATCCAGTATCCCTGCAAATTATTTAATCAATCCTGACGGAAGAATAATTGCAAAGAATATTCCTGCTCATGAACTGACTGATACGATCGAACGTCATATAGAAAAAATCGACAGCGTTCAAGAGCCTTAAGTCGATACGGGAAAGGAGTTGAAAATATTGATGATAAAATCAAAAGACATGGGAGTACACACGACAAATTATTTTGACACGTTGATTGAAGTTGCAGAGGATACTAAAGCAACAAGTGGAACAAAGCCGCCAGCAAAAGACAAAAAGACGGTTGCGGAAATGCAGTATGAATTGATTGCAAAGAATCCGTATAAATATACTTCTGATGACGTATTGTTTCAGGTATACGCAGACAGAAACGATCTCACGAAAGCAGAATATAAAAACGCAAGAGAACAGTTTTTCTCAAAAGGGCAACCTTGTTTCCGGGCTTCGCCGTTAACAAAAACTTATGGGTTCGGAATCCACAGTGATGAAAGCGGAAAAGTAGCACTTTACGGCATGGAGACAGAACGATATCGACAGTTTTTGAAAGATGCGAAAACCACAAAAGTGAAAGCAATGAAATCAAGCAAATAAAATTTATCCAACTCTAAATTCTTATTCAATAGACTCAAGAAAACTTCGATCGAAACTGTAGCGGACTCTGAGAAGTCTGCTTCTTGAATAGCTTGCTGAAAGACTGTGGGTGTTCAAACCCAAGTTCATAAGCGATTTCGCTTACGGATAGTTCCGTGGTAGATAGTTTTTCCTTGGCTTTTCCTATCAATTTGTCGTGGATATGCTGCTGGGTGGTTTTTCCGGTTAGGTTTTTGAGTAAACTACCCAAATAATTAGGCGAGACATTGAGTTCGGAAGCAATAGATTGTGCTGTTGGCAGCCCTGTTTCCGTCAATGCTTCATTGTTGAAATACTTCTCTAAAACACGTTCTAATTTCTCTAAGATCTGATGGTTACTTTTCTTACGGGTAATAAATTGCCGTTGGTAAAAGCGCTCGCAATAGCTTAATAGCAATTCGATATGGGATACAACGATCTTTTGGCTAAAGGTGTCGATATTGCTGTGGTATTCTCGTTGGATATTTTGTAGAATATCAACTATAATTTTCTCCTCTGTCTGAGATAAAAACAACGCCTCGTTAACCGCATATCCAAAAAAATCGTACTGCTTAATTGACTTCGCCAACGAGGTATTCCATATAAAATCGGGATGAATTAAAAGTAAAAAACCGGATGGCCTTGGACTTTGTAGTTCCGTAGAAAGATGTACAAGTTGACCCGCCGAGACAAAGGCTAGCAAGCCTTCGTCAAAATCATAGCGCTGTTGCCCGTAGCTAAATTTCCCTTGGATATCACGTTTCAGCCCAATGGTATAGAAACTTTGCACCCAAGTAATTTCTGGTGCATCAATTTGATATTCCACCGCACCGTAATCTACCAAACTCACCATCGGATGTCGAGGCTTTGGCAAACCACTCATTTCGTGAAATTTGCTTATGGTATCAAAGGTGTAAATTTTACTTTTCAATCGGAGATCTTTTATCATTCGGTTAAACCTGCCTTATCATGCTGCTTTAAAAGAATAGGCAAAGCAAGTTAATAATTTCTTACTCCTAAAATTGCTTTGCCTTCCTTTCACTCTGCGATAAAGCATTGGATCAGTGCTATGGTTAGAAGTCTGTTGATTTGCTCAAGGCCTCATTAGCTGCCAGATCCTTGTGAACTGCCTCCAACTTGCTGCCAGCCATAGCGAATGCATCGCTTCCCATAAAGAAATGTAATGGTGTTTCCTCTAAACCAACTAAATCAATGAAGGCTTGAGCAGCTTTTTCCGGATCTCCGATTTGGTTACCAACGATGTCTTGCAAATGTGATCGTTCAACCTCTCTTGCTTCCCTGTAGTCTGAGATAGGATTGTTAGCTAAGTTCAACGAACCCTGAGATAGAAAATTCGTTCTAAAATAACCTGGGTAAACAATCGTCGCTTTGATCCCTAATGAGGCCGCTTCCGCAAAGAATGCTTCCGTCAAGCCTGCCACCGCAAATTTGGTTGCATTATAGATTCCCCAGCCCGGGAATGTTCCTAAAAATCCTGCGATCGAGGAAATGTTAATGATATGTCCTCTACCTTGTTTCCGAAGATGTGGCAAAGCATTTCTCATAACATTTAATAATCCGAAGACGTTTACTTCAAAGTTTTGGCGAGCTTCCATATCGGCCAGTTCTTCAATTGTCCCAAGCTGTCCATAGCCTGCGTTGTTTACCACAACATCCAGTTGACCAAATTTTTCAATCGTTTGGTTAATTGCATCCCTGACGCTGTAATCATCGCTTAGGTTTACCGCTATCGGGAATAAGTTGTCAGACTCTGCTAATTCAGCGATCCATACTTCTTTGTTTCTGGATGTTGCCGCCACTCGATAACCTTCACTCAATAATCTTTTTACCAATGATAACCCCAGGCCCTTTGATGCTCCGGTTACAAACCATACTTTCTGTGTGTTCATTTTTTTTAATTTTAATCGCCATTTTGATATGACAATCCAAAATTGCTGAGAATAGAATGAGCACACGTGATCGAATCAACGTTTGTTGTAGCCAAAACAATGATTCTGAATGAAGAGCTTATACTAGCGTAATGATCGTTTTGAAGAGTAAATGTAGCGCCTGTCTATAACAGTTTACGAGTTTGTTTCCTCTATTATTAAAATATGCCGGACATGTGCTTGCCACACAGGATGGTGTCGTTGCAGGCCTAATTGATTGGTCGACGGCTCATATTGGCGAGTCATCGATTGACTTTTCTGGCCATGTGCGCGTCTTTGGCGAAGAAAGCCTTAGAGAATTAATTTCGGCTTATGAAAATCAAGGCGGTAGAACCTGGGACAATCTTTACGAACAAGCCATAGAAAGAGATGCCGCCTCTGCTTTACAATATGGATTTTTCGCGTTGGAAACACAGGACGAAAATCATATAGCCGGAGCGAAAGCTCAATTAGGTGTAAGCTGATTATTTTGCAAATCGAGACGGATTGATTCCGTCCCGATTTTTTTCAATATATATACTTCCAAAATTTCTTTCAATTCATTGAACTAGTCTTGATTTTGTAAAATACTTCAGGGTTTCTCCCTCTTACTGTTTTGCTTTTCTCCTGGCTATAGGTGAATAATTGCAAGCGTTGTTTGTCTTGTATGCTATTCTATGTTCAGTTAAAAGACGCGCTATTATTTCCATCGTTTCGTCTTCTTTTAGCCAAAGTGTTTCGCCAAGCTCAATTTCATTAAGTCGGCCGTTGTTCCGGACTAATGCCTTGTAGTATTTTTCTTTGTTTTCCATTGGTCTTTCTTTTGTACAGCAATCATGATGTGTGGGCTAAAAGATAATAGATTGCTATCCGTCTCTGTGATTTGAATAAGCTCCGTCAAGTTTCTGCTATTTTGTGTATCCAGCATGTTGGTGAAGTAGTTTTTGTCTAGCCAGGCCATTCCTTCAACTGCATGCATATTCAAGTAATCTAGTTGGTGTTTAAAAAA
>JBMDWN010000312.1:0-5396 GCA_048595275.1 Olivibacter sp.
GTTTCCAGGTCAAACCCGGAAACGACCTGGGAACGACCTGGGATAACCTGGGAACGACCTGGAAGTTCATCGAATTTCGTACGAAGTTGGTCAGGAGTTGATCAGGTTTATTAATCTTTTCCTTAATATTGCTGTACAATAGAAAGATATGCAAATTCGATTATTTTTTTCTATAGTGCTTCTCAGTTCCCTGGCTTATGACTGCCATCAGACTTTTGGAGAGGAGGAAGCGGCGTCCTTAATCAAGTACTGCGGACGCTATCCTAAAGTTGTTTCCACGCAGATTTATTTTAACGATACGGAAGACGGCCGCAAGGCCATTGATAGCGGATTGGTTAAAGCTGGGGTGGTAGAGGTTGACCGGACTCGTAACAACGAAAAACGGGTAGTTATTCAGTTCACCAAGCAGGCGCAGCCCTATCTTATGGATGCCGATCCCGGACAACTGAGTTCTATACAAAAAGTAAAAGTTGCGGAGGAAGTGTTCGATAAAATCATCGAGATGAAGACAAGCGAAGACGGCAGTCGTGCAGCGGTGTCTTACCAAAGTAAATACGTAGACATCAGTCCGTTCTCAAAGCTTCACCGTAAGAATTATGATGTTCCGGATACCACCAACGTGCTGTTGGTTAAAACGGAAGAAGGGTGGCAGATACAACCTTAGATTATGAAAATGAATAAAGATTCTTTTATACAATCCCTGCAGGATGAATTTGTTCCAGCTACCTATAGTCCTCAACTAAAAGCCCTTTGGTTGGATAAGAAAGAGCTTTGGGACAAGGCACATAAGCAAATTCAGGATCTCACGGATCCGATGAGCGCTTACATTCACGCTTACCTGCACCGCAAGGAAGGCGATGAGGGTAATGCCGCATATTGGTATCGGCGGGCAGGAAAGCGCTTTCCGGAAGAATCGCTGGAGGCGGAATGGAATACTGTCTTATCGACAGTTATCAATGCTTCGTAACCGAAATTTTGCAGTAGTTTTTGGTTAAGTTGTGAATATTGGTTTACTTAGGGGGCACTTTATGTGTGGCACTAACACCAGTATGAATTAACCAAAATGAGTAATCGACTGTCCGGATTTTCCAAAACACTTATATTCTGCGCTGCGCTCTATACGTCTGCAGCTTTTTCTCAAACATCAGATTCTTATACACAACAAATTGAAGGAACAGATTTATCCTTCGATATGGTGGCTGTTCCGAAAGGAAGCTTCCGTATGGGTAGTGACAAGGGCAATGATGACGAAAAGCCGGTGCATGAAGTGGAGCTCGACGCTTTCTGGATAGGAAAGTACGAAGTTACCTGGGATCTCTTCGAACCGTTTCTTTATAAGGATTTTGAACTGACCAAGAGCAAAGGCGGTAAAATCCCGCCTAATGTGGACGCGGTAACACGTCCCACTAAGCCTTACCTGGATATGACGTTCGGAATGGGAAAGGAGGGACATCCGGCTATTGCTATGACTCATTACAACGCCATCCAGTTTTGTAAATGGCTTTATGAGCGCACGGGCGAGTTTTACCGTCTGCCCACCGAAGCCGAATGGGAATATGCCTGCCGGGCCGGTTCCGCGGATGACTATCCGGGAGGTGCTGAACAGAACCTGGCCGAATATGCCTGGTTCCTGGACAACAGCGACAGCAAAACGCATCCGGTGGGTAAGAAAAAGGCGAATGCCTGGGGGATTTATGACATGCACGGAAATGTTTCAGAATGGACCTACGACCAGTACGATGCGGAATTTTACGAAAAGTCTTCCGGCGACAATCCGGTCAATAAGCCGGAAAAACTCTATCCGCATAGTGTGAGGGGCGGGGCGTACGATGATGAGGCTGTCGCTTTGCGTTCAACGGCGCGTTTCTATTCCGATCCTTCCTGGAAACAACTTGACCCGCAGATTCCAAAAAGCAACTGGTGGTTCCCGGAGGCTCCTTTTGTTGGTATGCGTCTGGTGCGTCCGGTAAATCCACCAAATGAAGCAGAAATCAAAGCCTACTATAATATAGCGCCTATAACCGATAATTTATAACGTCAGATTTAAAACTATATTTATGAACAACAACCATCTGCAACTGCCCCGGAGGCAGTTTCTGAAGACCTCTGCGGCACTTGCCGGCGGTACGCTGCTCAGCGGTCTCCCATTCATGGGACACGCATCTGTAGAAGATACGATTAAAATTGCTCTAATCGGTTGTGGCGGTCGGGGGACCGGGGCCGCCGATCAGGCTCTTTCAACTAAGTTCAACATCAAGCTCGTTGCGATGGCAGATGCCTTCCGCGACCGGCTGGACGAAGCCTATCAGTCTTTGACGGAAAAGCATAAAGATAAGGTTGCGGTTCCGGAGGATCAGAAGTTTGTCGGCTTTGAGGCCTATAAGCAAGCGATTGCACTGGCAGATGTCGTGATTTTGGCAACCTCTCCTGGTTTCAGACCTTATCATTTTGAAGAGGCAATTAAACAGGGCAAGCATGTCTTTATGGAGAAACCGGTAGCGGTTGATTCTCCCGGCATCCGAAAGGTACTCGAAGTGGCTGAGGAAGCGAAGAGAAAAAAACTGAATGTGGTTGTCGGCTTGCAGCGTCGTTATCAGAAAAATTACCGTGAGACCATTAAACGCATCCAGGATGGTGAAATCGGTGACATTGTGAGCGGCCAGGTTTATTGGAACAGTGGTGGCGTATGGGTTCGTCCCAGAAAGCCGGAACAAACGGAAATGGAGTATCAGATGCGAAACTGGTTTTACTTCAACTGGCTATGCGGCGACCATATTGTGGAACAACATGTCCATAACATTGACATAGCGAATTGGGTTAAAGGAAGTTATCCGGTTTCTATTCAGGGTACCGGCAGCCGGGCCTGGCGTACAGGCAAGGAGTACGGCGAGATCTATGACAATCATGCCGTGGAACTGACTTATGCCGATGGTTCCGTGATCTACAGTCAGTGCCGGCATTTTGAAGGCATCAGCAACCGGGTAGATGAAAGTTTTCAGGGTACCAAAGGGAAGGCGTACTTGTCTGCCAATAACACCGGCCGCCTGTGGGACTGGAAAGGGGAGAGTCTGTTCAATCATCCAACAAAATCTCAGGCTAATCCTTATCAGACGGAACACGACGAGTTGTTCGAAACCATCAGTAAAGGGGAATATAAACATGCCGATGCGGAGTATGGTGCAAAGAGCACCCTCACGGGGATTATCGGTCGCTATGCAACGTATTCTGGTCAGGTTATCAAATGGGATGATGCACTGAATGCGAACAATTCGCTCATGCCGGATACATTCAGCTTTGATGCAATGCCGAAAATTCTGCCGAAAGAAGATGGTTTTTATCCTTACGCGCAGCCGGGAACCTTTAAATGGGATCAACCGGCCTGACATCCGTGAAAAAAACACCGGGCTTTCTGCTTTCAACGCTTACCGCTTCTTGCTTTCTGCTTGCCTTTTCAAGTGGTCGGGAGGATCTTCAATTTTTTGAAATGAAGGGCTATGCTCAGGGAACAAGTTTCCAGGTCAGCTATTATGCAGAACGGGAGCAAGTTAAACGCCCACAAATTGATAGTTTACTGGAGCTCATCGATGAGTCGATGTCACTCTATCGTTCTGCCAGCACGATAAAGTCATTTAACGCGTCTGAGAAAGGCGTGCAGATCGACACACATTTCCGGAAGGTGATGCAAAAAGCCATTTTGGTTTTTCAGGAAACCGACGGTTTGTTCGACGTAACGGTCGGTCCTTTAGTTGCGGCCTGGGGCTTCGGACCCGATGGCGAGCGATCGCGTCCCGATCAACAGGAAATCGATTCGTTAAAGCGCTTTGTGGGCTCTCAGCAACTTGAACTGCGAGGGGATTCGTTGCTGAAGACAAGGCCGGAGATTCAGGTGGATGTAAACGGCATTGCCCAGGGGTATACGGTGGATTTGCTGGCGGATTTTCTGGCTTCAAAGGGTATAAAAAATTACCTGGTTGAGGTAGGAGGAGAGTTGCGGGTGGCGGGTAGCAAAACCGGAGGGCAACCCTTCCGGATCGGTATCGAAGGACCGGACGATAAGGGTGAGGCCGGACTGGTACACATCGTGCAATTGAATAAAGGAGCGATAACCACTTCCGGTAACTATCGTAAGTACATTGAGGATGAGTCAAAAAGAAGGAGGTCTCATTTGATTGATCCGAGATCAGGTTACCCGCTTGATACGGATTTACTAAGCGTGACCTTATATGCGAAGGATGCCCTGAACGCTGATGCTTACGACAACGCACTGATGGGGATGGGAATGAAACAAGCGCTTTCCTTTACCGAGCAGCAAAAGGATATGGAAGCTTATTTCGTTTTTAAAAACACAGAAGGGCTAGTATGCGATACCATGACGAGCGGATTTAAGAAAATGCTCGTAAATAACTAATTGAAAGTTGCTTAAGATAAGACAATAAAAAATGAAAAGATCTGAATTTTTGCAGAAGGGGCTTATGGCCACGGGAGCATTTGTAGCCGGAAGCGGTGCGGTGAATGCTTATGCTGCACCAATAGGTAATCACGATGCGGAAAGCCAGAAAGGTACCCCGTTCAAATTAAATTATGGTCCGCACGACGGCATGTTCCGAAATTCGGCCGGTAATAACTTCCTGGATCAAATTCAGTATATGTATGATCAGGGGTTTCGCGGTATTGAGGATAATGGTATGTCAGGTCGCAGTCCTCAGGAGCAGGAAAAAATCGGCAGCCTGCTCAGTAAGCTGAACATGGCTATGGGCGTCTTTGTGCTGGACAAGGGGGGGAATGGTGCAAATACACTGGCTGCCGGAAAGCAGGAGTTTGTTGAGATTTTTTTAAAAGGGTGCCATCAGGCTGTTGAGGTTTCCAAGCGTTGCGGAGGGAAATTAACCACGGTGGTGCCTGGCGACTTTGCACGCAACCTACCGATGGATATTCAAACGGCTAATGTAATTGAAGCGTTAAGAAGAGGTGCTGAAATACTTGAACCACATGGGATTATGATGGTGTTGGAGCCGCTTAGCGATACGCCAGACTTGTTTTTGAGAACCTCAACGCAGACCTATCTGATTTGTAAAGGGGTTAACAGTCCTTCTTGTAAGATTTTATACGATGTATACCATATGCAACGGAATGAAGGCGATTTAATCGCTAACATTGATCGGACATGGAGCGAAATCGGATACTTTCAAACCGGCGACAACCCCGGAAGAAATGAACCCACTACCGGTGAAATAAATTACCTCAATCTCTTTAAACATATCCATGAAAAAGGTTATAAAGGGGTTGTAGGTATGGAACATGGAATCTCCCGGAAAGGAAAAGAAGGAGAAGATCGTCTAATCCAGGCTTATCGGGAAGTCGACCGTTTCTAAAAAATGTAAGAGATACCGGCTGAT
>JBMDWN010000313.1:0-2997 GCA_048595275.1 Olivibacter sp.
CAGCACTCCGATGATCATTCCGCTTCCGCCACCCTGCGCAACAACGGCTAAAATGGTGATGGTGGTACCGGTAATGTTGCCCACAAAGGGAATGATTTCCAGCAAGCCGCAAAGAATCGCAAAGAAGATAGCATTTTCAACGCCTATAATGCTGAAACCGATTCCGTAAAGCACCCATAACATCGCAATCATAGCCGCCATTCCGGCCAGGTAACGCCTGGAAACGTTAAGCGACTGGTCCAGAATGGTTTTCGTCCGCGCCTCCTGTTCCGAAGAAGAAAGTTGCAGGATAAAATGTTTGATGCGCGAACGTGAATACAGAAAAAGGAACATGTAGACCAAAACTAAAATAGTATCTACCAGAATACTCAACGTATTACCCGCAAAGGTCATTAACATTCCTCCGGCATCCCCATTCGCCGGATTGGTTTTTTCAATCAGCTTTTCCTGTTCATTGGAAGGAATTCCCAACGTGCTATCAACCCAGATCTTTAATTTTTCTACTAGCTGTAAACTGCTCTCTTTCATACCACTCATGCTCTCCGAAAAGTCCTGCATTCTCCAAACCAGCAGGCTCACGATTAGCGCTATGGCAAAAACGACCGTCAGCGTACCAACTAAGGACGACATGGCCCTTCCTGACCCCCGCGCTTCCAGTTTCTGAGCAAAACCAACGACCAGTGTAGCCAGTACTCCGGCTAGAATAAGCGGTATCAGGAAAGGTTTACCATAGTAGAGCACGATAACACTCAGCACAACAAACAACAGCCGGTATACCCCTCGTTGAATCTTTATCATGCGAATTGCTTTATGAGGTGGTCCGTCAGGCGATCGGCTTGCTCGGCATTAAACCACAAGGCGTTGACGTCGTGCTGCAGGCCGGCAAGAGGATGACCGATAATATAGATTTCAGGTTCGATATCACCATGGCCTGCAATCACCTTCAGCGAGGCCAGATCGGCCTTTACTCCCCCTCCTTCATACTTGGATATATATCCTTTTTCCAGCAATCTTGGCAACAAGGGGATATCATCCATTTTTTCAATATCCATGGTGGGCCCGGATGCGTTAATTACGTAATCAACCTCATAACACTTCCCATTTTCGGTTCTAAGCTCAAAGTGCTGCTCTTTCCATTTAATATCATCGCTGTGTCCGATTACGCTCAATTGACCTGATTTCAGCAAGTTCATGACCTTAATGCCGTTTTCAACTGGAATAGCGTGGCGGTTGATGTCGTAATATGGCTTTATCCATTTTCCAAACAGCTGCTTCTGATCGGCATCGAGCAGCTGCCAGATTGGATATGTATCCTTTCGAAGCGAATAAAGAATATTCTGGTATATACTTTTTCCATCCAGCGCTTTCCGGATATCATACTCCATAAGACTTAGGTGATCTTTATCTACCCGCTCATCCTTGCTCCAATCAATTTTCTTCCCGGCGCAGGCTTCAACCTCTTTCCTGAAAAGGCGAATGAGCTTCTTCACGGTCAATTTTCCCTCAGAATGAGCGATTTTACGGGCTTCTGCCAAAGTCAGAAACCTGCGCTCAAAAGGGACCTCGCTCGGCGACTGTACGCGCGGAAGCAACCCTTTGATTGAAAAGAATGTTATAGGTCCGTGATGCCCGTTTGAGGTAAGCGTGATGGCTGCATCGATGGCGGTAAGGCTACTGCCCACGATGGCTACGGAAGACGCTTTATCACTGATCGTACTCAGCACGTTACCGGAAGGCCATGGAGAAGCCAGAAAATTCGGATATTCTTCAAGATGGGAGAAGACCGCCGGTCCCGGACAACCCGTGGCCAGGATAACCCGACTTAGCGTCGTTTTCTGATGATTCTTTGAAATAACCGTAATCTGTCCGTCCGGATCGACCTGAAGATCTTCGATCTCCAGTTGTTTGCGGTCGACCGAAATACCTCTGCTTTCAGCCAGCCGAAGATGATCTTCAAAGACAGCCTGCGTATATTCCCCATAAAGCATTCTTGGGGGATAAGAGTCCGGATGCGTGGTAACCTGCGGGAATTTGTCCTGAATAAACGCGTCATGATCGTGCATCCATTGAACAAAGTGCAGTGGTTCTTCCGGAATAATGCTCATAATGCCTGCCCGCGTATTCAACAGGTGCCCCTCCTGCCCGGTTCCGAAAGCAAGGCCTGGTCCGAACTCTTTCTTTCTTTCCCAGATCGTAATTTTCACCGCGCTGCGCGGCTTCTTTGTGTGTAATTTCCTGATCAGTTGAACGAAGCAAGCAATGCCACTGGCTCCGGCTCCGATAATTCCTATATGTTGCGTCACAACATCACAACAAGAAGGACATCAACTTGTTTATCCGAAAACCTTATATTCGGGCTATGAAACTAACTTTACATTGCCTGACCATAATCGCAGCATGCGCAATGCACCTTTCTGCTGTAGCGGACGAAATAAAAATGAAGGTTACCAAGCGATACCTGAATCTTCCGGTATCGCATAACGTAGAACGCTCCGGCATGGAGATCATAAGCAACGGGCAACCTTCCCGTAAATTCAATATTCGCCTGGCACCTCAATCGGCAGACTACTGGGTGTTTTCAGACTTATCTGAATACCTCGGTGAAACCATAACGATTCGATACGACGGACCTTCGGCCGGACTTAAACAGCTTGAACAATCGGACGAAATTAAAGGTCATGATTCGTTGTACCGGGAGCATAAACGTCCGCAATTTCATTTTACTACCAAACGCGGATGGATAAACGATCCGAACGGTCTCATTTTTCACGACGGTGAGTATCACTTATTTTACCAGCACAATCCATATGAACGAGAGTGGGAAAACATGCATTGGGGGCACGCGGTAAGCAAAGACCTTATGCACTGGAAAGAACTTCCGACTGCTTTATACCCGGACAGCACCGGCACGATGTTCTCCGGTTCAGCCATCATCGACTATGAGAACGCTGCGGGTTATAACGAGAACGGAAAACCTGCCATGATCGTAGCCTATAC
>JBMDWN010000314.1:0-1655 GCA_048595275.1 Olivibacter sp.
TTAATTGTTATGAAACACATCGAAGAGAAAAAGGCAGAGATCCGATCGGGAAAGAATCCCTATAAAGATTCTTAACAGAAAATATTCACGGAAGTCTTCGGATTAGTGTATCTTGCTGATACCATTAAACTAATCAAAATGAAGCGCATATTTATCGGATTAATAGCCCTGATCATAGCTTACTTTCTTTTCTGGGATTCGAAGCTTTTCGAAAGCCAAAATGAGACCGAACCAGAACTTAAAAATCACGATCCTGAATTCGTTAAGTTTGCGGAGGAGAACAAAATTTCTGATGCTACGCTTCTGGGATTATGGTATAATCCGGAAATGTCAACTCCGAAAGAGAAGATTGGCGATGCGCTGGCGACAAAAGACGGAAAGCTTTATCTCGACTTCGTTTACATTGACAATATTGCTATCCCAGATAGTCAGCAGGAAGTAAAGGTCGACATTAGCGCCATGGCTTCGGAGGTCACTAAGAAAGGTTATCTGATTCAAGACAGCTTCAATCCTGACCAGACTTGGGTGATTAATGAAAAGGGCGACTTGGAACATTATTACAATGAAGTCCGGCAAAATTTGTCAACCAAGAAGCACTTATCCGTTTCGATCAACTGATTCATTTTCTTCCTTCGGCTGGCGTAGTTTGCGCAGCTCAGCAACACTAGGCCGCCATATCGCTTCTTCCAGTTGTAGAACGTCGCCTCACTGATCCCCATCTTGTGGCAGATATCTTTTACCCTCGTATCTGTCTTGGCCTATTTAAGGGCAAAGGTGATCTGCGCCTCGGTAAACCTGGATTTTTAATCCTGTTTCCCCTGTCTAAAATTAGTGATTCATCCCTGTTTCCTATACCTCTAAATGCCCCGGTTTTTCGGGGAGACGTCAGTATATCCGGAGCTTCATGTTACTTATTTAACGCTTGACCTTCTCATCAGCGTTTATCTGTTTTTCACTGTTAATCTCTCCCATAATTTCCGCAAATAGCCTGGCGGATTTTATTCGGTCCTCTAGGGCATAGGTCGTAGAAACCATGATGAGTTCGTTCACCTGGGTGTCTGCTATAAACGATCGAATCTGTTTCTTAACCGTTGATTTACTTCCTACAAAAGAATACTTCAACATTTGGTACACCGCTGGGTGCCGTAGCATCTCCTGCATTTCAGCATTCATTTCGGTGGGTGGTTGTAAGGCTTCTGATTTTCCCGTCAATACGCCTATAAACATCCTTATTAACGTGGTAAATAATCGGTTGGCCTCTTCATCGGTATCGGCGACAAATACATTCACTCCAGCCATCGTATAGGGTTTATCCAAAGCTTCGGAAGGAACGAATTCATTCCGGTAAATAGGTAAAGCGTTTAGCAGATGAGTAGAAGCAAAATGGCTGGCAAAAGCATAAGGCAGCCCTTTTGCAGCGGCTAAATGTGCGCTGTCGGTACTCGATCCTAATATATAAAGTGGTACATCTGTGCCTTCCGCAATGGCGGCTCTGACTTTTGACGTCTGGTTGGACAACGAAAAGTAAGTTTGAATTTTATTGACTTCCTGCGGAAAGGAATGTGCTGCCTGCATAAAATCCGACCGAATGGCTTGAGCAGTCTGTGTATCGGTGCCTGGCGCTCTGCCCAAGCCCAAGTCAATGCGGTGAGGAT
>JBMDWN010000315.1:0-9129 GCA_048595275.1 Olivibacter sp.
GCGAGACGGCGATCTCGCTCCTCTATCTGGTCCCATCGCTCGTCATCTTCGGGATCTTCATCTTCTATCCGCTCTTCAAGTCGATCTATCTCAGTTTCTTTGCCAGCGATCCGTTCGGACTCGGACGAACCCCGTTCGTCGGCTTGCAGCAATATCAGATCGCGCTGAAGTCGCAATCGTACCGCGACGGGCTCGGGGTAACGATCCTCTACACCATCTACACCGTGCCGCTCGGGATGGCGATCGCCCTCGGGCTGGCTGTGCTGGCCAATCTCCGGGTGCGCGGGATCGGTTTCTTCCGCACCGTCTATGCCTTGCCGATCGGCGTTTCAGTCGGCGCGGCATCGATTGTCTTCTTGCTGTTGTACAACGGCCGGGCGGGCGTACTCAACTATTTCCTGAATGTGGTGGGCCTCCCCGCAGTCGAGTGGTTGACCGAGCCGCGCGCGGCCCTCTGGGCGGTAGCCTTGCTCTCGATCTGGGCGGGGATCGGCTTCAACTTCATCGTTCTGCTCAGCGGGCTGCAAGGGATCCCGGAAGACCTTTACGAGAGCGCGCGGATCGATGGCGCGACGAATCTCCGCATCTTCCGCAGCGTCACCCTCCCGATGCTGATGCCGACCCTCTTCTTCGTCCTGATTGTCTTCTTCAGACTCTTTTTCATCCCCGGATTGCTTGGCCCCGCCGGATCCTTCCAGTATGATAATTACATCTCCTGTTTTGACCTCATCGCCTTCGCTAATTTTTATCTCCTTTATTTTTCCTCCTTCAGTTGCCGGAACTTCTACCGAAGCCTTATCGGTGTCGACCGCTATGACGGAATCTCCCTCCTGAATTTCATCGCCAACAGAAACCAGAATTTCAGATACCTGTGCGCTGTCTACACCGTCTGCCAGATGCGGAACTTTTAAATCTTTTGCCATGGTTATATTAGTTTTCTCGGGTTTTCTTTATTCGCCTCTATTTTCAGGTCTTTCGCCGCTTTTTTAAGCTCCGTTGCCTTGAAGTTGCCTTCGGCAGCAAGCTCATACAACGCTGCGTAGACGATATGGTTACTGTTAACTTCAAAGTAATTCCGCATACCGCTATACGAGTCGCTTCTGCCAAAGCCATCCGTTCCGAGTACGGACAGGTTTGCAGGAAACCATTTGGAAACCGACAGCGGAATGGATTTAACGTAATCCGACACCGACACAAAAACGCCTTTTTCACCGTCAAGCTGTTCCTCAATATAGTTCTTCGATTTATTGACCTGCCCGCGAAGCAAGTTTTCGCGTTCCGTATCAATCGCGTTTTCGTTCAACAACTTATAACTGGTAACACTCCATACGTCGGTTGACACCTTATAATCTTCCAGCAAAATACGGGCAGCTTCCAATACCTCGCTCATAATAGCTCCACTACCAAACAGATGCGCTTTCTTTTTCGTTCTGCCCCCTTTATGTGCCCGAAAACGATACATTCCTTTCAAAACGCCTTCCTCTACCCCTTTGGGCATCTCCGGCATCTGGTAAGTCTGATTGGTGAGGGAGAGATAATAAAATATGGACTCATTTTTCACATACATTCTGCGAATTCCGTCCTGTACGATCAGGGCGACTTCATAGGCGAAACACGGATCATAAGCCATAACATTCGGGAAAGCCATTGCATAGAGCTGCCCCTGTCCGTCGGAATGCTGTAGCCCTTCTCCAGGGAGGGATGTTCTGCCCGATACCCCTGCGCAAAGAAATCCTTTGGTATGCGCGTCAGCCGCAGCCCATAGCAGGTCACCTATACGCTGGAAGCCAAACATGGAATAAAAAAAGAAGAAGGGGATGGTGTTGACACCATGGTTGCTGTAAGCCGTACCGGCAGCAATAAAGGAGCTGGCTGACCCGGCCTCCGTAATACCTTCTTCAAGCAGCTGGCCATCTTTTGCTTCTTTATAGAACATCAGGCTTTCCTTGTCTACCGGATCATATTGCTGACCTTCCGGGTTGTAAATGCCGATTTTACGGAACAGCGACTCCATCCCAAAGGTTCTGGACTCGTCTGGTATGATCGGAACGATAAGTTTACCGATACCATCGTCGCTCAAGAGTCGTGTCATCACCTGGACCATTGCCATGGTAGTGGCCGCTTTGTCCTTGCCAGAGCCTTTCAGGAAGCGATCGAACAAGCGCTGATCCGGCTCCTTCACCGGTTCAAGTTCATGCTTACGCTGCGGTAGAAATCCGCCGAGCTCTTCCCTCCTGCTCTTCAGGTATTTAACCTCTTTACTGTTCTTATCCGGCTTGATAAAAGGCATCTTTTCCAGATCATCATCCGAAAGCGGTACACTAAAGCGATCACGGAAATATTTCAGTCCTTCCTTATCTATTTTTTTAAGTTGATGCGTAACGTTGCTCCCTTCACCATTCTTTCCCTGCCCGTAACCCTTAATGGTTTGAACCAGAAGCACGGTAGGGGCATCCTTGAATTCGGTTGCGGCCTTGTATGCATTGAAGATCTTTTGCGGGTCATGGCCGCCTCTTTTGAAACGCAATAAGTCCTGATCGGAGAAGCTTTCAACCAAAGCGGCGAGCTCCTTATCCTCTGTGAATAATTTCTTACGGATATAGCTGCCATCTGACGTAGACATTTTCTGCAATTCCCCGTCCGGAATATCATTCAACAGCTTGACGAGGCTATTGGCCTTATCTTTTTCAAACACCGCATCCCATTCACTTCCCCAGAGCAGTTTGATCACATTCCATCCTGCACCTTTGAAGATTCCTTCGAGTTCCTGAACAATTTTGCCGTTTCCTCTCACGGGGCCGTCAAGGCGTTGTAAATTGCAATTCACCACGAAGGTCAGGTTATCAAGCTTTTCACGTGTAGCGATAGCCAATGCACCGGACGATTCGGGTTCATCCATTTCTCCATCTCCGATGTATGCCCAAACCCGCTGTTTATCTTCCTTCATCAATCCGCGGTTTACCAGGTACTTTGAAAAGCGCGCCTGATAAATAGCCATGATCGGGGCCAGGCCCATAGAGACTGTAGGAAAACTCCAGTATTCCGGCATGAAGCGGGGGTGCGGATATGAGGGCAAGCCATTGTCCGTGCTCACCTCCAGGCGGAAGTTCTTTAACTGCTCTTCGCTTAACCGCCCTTCCAGGAAACTCCTGGCGTAAATACCGGGTGAGGAATGGCCCTGAAAATAAATCAGATCCGGAAGGCCGCCCTCGTGAATCTTGAAAAAATGATTGAATCCAACCTCATACAGATCGGCGATGGAGGAAAAAGTAGAAATGTGCCCCCCGATCCCATCCGTGTTTTTATTGGCCTTGATCACCATCGCCAGCGCATTCCACCGGATAATCGCAGCTATTTTCTTTTCTAATTCTACATCTCCCGGATAAGCTTCCTCATCTTCTTTTGGGATGGTATTGATATAGGGCGTGTTCAGCCGCGCATGCGCGGCTACTCCTTTGGAAGCAGCCTCATCCGTTATCAAGGCAAGCAGCTCCCCGACTCGTTGCGGAGATTCATTTTCAATGACCCATCGAATGGACTCAAGCCATTCCTGATTTTCCGTCTCAACGACCGATTGATTTTTACTCATAATGCACTTCGGGCTTTTACAGGTATGTCTCCGGCAATCCTTGAAAGATTGCCCCTACTCCGTGTTTCTAACTCTCCTGATTAGAAATTGTTTGCTTCTAACCGCGCTATTTAGCGACTTCTTACCTGCCTCCGCCTTATACATTTTTAGCTCCTGATGAATTTATACAAGCTTTTTTACTACTTTCGTAAGGTTAGCATAAAAAGTCAGGAGCAGCCATTGGAGAATATTCTTTCCGCGCACAGGTTATTGAAAGAAGAAACTAAAAGTCATCACCACGAATTAGAGTCAAATGTTTTATCGGAGCTTAAGCACATTCGGTCCGAAGCGGATTACGCCCGTCTCCTGGGAAAGTTCTATCGTTTCAACGTAGCTATAGAACCGCTTATCCGAAATTTCATTGATGCTTCTGTCCTGCCAGACATTCAGGATCGACGAAAAGCGCATAGTCTTAAGGTAGATATTAAAGATCTTGGAGCAGATCTTCCTGAAGGTAAAATGATCGAATTACCAACTATACAAAATGTTCAAACGGCATTAGGTGCGCTCTATGTTCTGGAAGGATCTACTCTTGGCGGACCGGTTATCGTATCAATTCTGAAGAAAAAAGCCGGTATAGAGAAAGGTCATCTTTTTTTTCTCTCTTATGGTGAAGAAAAGATCAGGGCTAAATGGCTAACATTTTTGGACGTGCTTGATCGGTATTGTCAAACGGAAGAAGATAAGTCTCAGGCCCTGGAAGGCGCCAAGGATACATTTGTTAAATTCAGTAAATTATTTCGATAATGTCAACACAGAATTTCAGAGAAGCAATAAAGGATTACGATTCCGCCTTTTGCGGAAATGTGCCTTTAAGTAACATCAATTTGATCCAGCCTCACGGATACTTATTGGTGCTGGATAAAAACTCCCTGGCCATTCAGCAGCTGAGCGAAAATTGCAATGAACTGTTTGATGCCCCGCTCAACGAAATTGTTGAACAAGAACTCCAGGGATTTATCCAGGAAGACATAAGTGAAATACTTAGTCATCAGACCGATGGTTCCGACAGGGAAGTACCGGTCTACCTGAACTGGAAAGGGATGGACAGACCGTTTCTCGGTTTGATTCAGACGCACGCTGATTATTTCATCCTGGAATTACAAAAGAACAGTTCAGCTAACACTTCTTTTACCGAAGTTTATCAAAATATCCGGTATATTCTTTCCAAATTTGAGGAAGCTAAATCTGTTCAGGAACTTGCAGAGGTTGTTGTGCGGGAAATGCAGGACATTTCTGGTTTCGAGCGAGTAATGTTCTACCAGTTTGATCCGCAATGGAATGGTAAAGTTATCGCGGAGCAAAATGCAACCGGCAAGCAGGATTACCTCGGTCATCAGTTTCCGGCTTCAGACATCCCCCGTCAGGCCAGGGAAATGTATCAGCGAATGTCTTTCCGGCTTATCCCTACGATCCATTATACGCCCGTTAAGCTTTATCCGGTTATTAATCCCGTCACTTTGTCTTTTGTTGATCTGTCCAACAGTAGTTTAAGAAGCGTTGCGCCAGTTCATCTTGAATTCCTGGAGAATATGGGAGTAGATGCCTCCATGTCGTTCCGCATCGTTGTGAACAATGTACTTTGGGGTCTCATTTCTTTTCATCATAACACAGCGCTTTACCCTGATTTCCAGGCTTGTGCCTCTCTGGAACTTCTGTCTGAATACGTATCGAGGGTGTTGAGCAACCTGTTGAATAAGAAATCTTTTGAGTTTATAAGTTCCCTGACCTCAAAAAGTGCTGAAATTCAGCAGCAGCTGTATACGATTTCCGATATCAGGGAAGCCCTCCTCGGTGGAAAAGTGAATTTGATGGAGCTTTTTAGGGCGGATGGCGCCTTTGTTACCATCGGCAAGAAAAGTTACTCCGCCGGGCTTACGCTTCCCGATGAAGAAATACAAAACCTGATTTTTTGGCTTCAAAGCAAAGACTCGAAGGTTTTTGCCACCGATTATTTATCCGGTCAGTTCGAGGAGGCGCTTGATTATACTGCTGTAGCAAGTGGCATCCTGGCCATTGAACTAGACCGGGAAAGGGGCAATTTTATTGTGTTGTTCCGCAAGGAACGTCCTTATACAATTAGTTGGGGCGGCAATCCCGATGACGCAATCCGTTTCGAACCGGATAACAAGACGTACCACCCCAGGAATTCTTTTCAGCTTTGGAAGCAGGAAGTACAGAATACTTCACTCCCCTGGCACGAACAGCATATTCAAGCGGCTCAGACACTCCGTAATCATCTATTTGAATATCTGAGTAAACATCTTTAAGGATTTCGTGTTAATACTTGTTAGTGAAAAATAAACCGATGGCCGAAGTCAGGAAATCGAAACGTCAGAAATGTTTTATCGTAGCTATTGGTGCTTCAGCGGGCGGCCTTGAGGCTATCAATTCCTTTTTTGACTCCCTGGAAGACTATAGTCGCCAGGCGTTTGTCATCATCCAGCATTTATCGCCGGATTACAAAAGCTTGTTGGTTGAGCTGGTGGGAAAGCACACCAATATGCAGGTGCTGGAAGCAGCCGACAATATGGAGGTTAAAGAAGGGCACATTTATGTTATCCCGAACAGGATGATGATGACGATTGAAGACGGACTGTTGCGGCTCATTGAAAAAACTTCCAGCAACATCCCGAATAACGCCATTGATATTTTCCTGGAGTCTCTTGCCCAGGATGCTAAATCCAATGTGGTTGCCGTAATCCTTTCCGGTACCGGGAGCGATGGCACGAAGGGTATTGATGCTGTGAAACGATCGGGCGGTTATGTACTGGTGCAGGAACCCAATTCTGCTAAGTTTGATGGAATGCCAAACATGGCTATTTTAAGCGGGAACGCCGACGCTATTCTAAATCCTAAAAAGATGCCTGAAGAGATTCGCCGCTACATACAGGATGATGATAACGGAGACGCCAGACCATTGGAAGGAAACATCCATGCTCCGGATGATGAGCAATTTCAACGGATTTTGAAGACCATTACCTCACAAGGAGGAAACGATTTCAATTATTATAAAACACCCACGATGTTGCGCCGTATTCAAAATCGGATGAAGCAGCATCATATAAGCGAAGTTGAACCGTATATCGAAAAACTCAAGGGAGATCAGCAGGAAGCGCAGGAACTGGGAAAGGACTTTTTGATCAACGTAACTCGCTTTTTTCGCGATCCCGATAGTTTCAAGACTTTACAAACGAAGCTGATCCCGGCTATTCTTCGAAAGAAAAAGGAAGGTGACAACCTGAAAATTTGGGTCTGCGGCTGCAGTACCGGTGAGGAAGCATATTCCATTGCCATAGCCATTGATGAATTGATCCGAAAGGATAACTTGACCCTACAGGTTAAAATTTTTGCAACGGATCTGGATGAGTCCAACATTCGTTTTGCCGCAAAAAATCAATATCCTTATAACATCGAACAGGATATAGACAAGGAACGTCTGCAACGTTATTTCATCAAGGATGAACTTGGTTATTCCGTGATCCCCCGTATACGTAAACAAATTGTTTTTGCCAGACATAACGTGATCAAGGATCCGGCATTTATTCGGAATGACCTTGTTTCCTGCAGGAATATGTTGATTTACATTAACAAGATGCTGCAGGAGAAGGTATTGGCTACCTTTCATTTCTCTTTGCTTCCGGGAAGTTACCTTTTTCTCGGTCCCAGTGAAACAGTACCCGGCGATCGTGGCTTTGAAAAGTTCGATCAGAAATGGAAGATGTTCAGGCGGGTCGATAGTTTTGTGTATCCGGACTCTATACGCCAGCCATTCAGACTCACAGAAAGCCGCATTCCGACAATAAGAGGTTTCGATCAGCCGTCTTCTATGGCTGAAGGTTTACAAAGCGACTTTCAGAAGACGCTTCTGGAGCAAATGGGTTACGTTGTCTTGTATGTCGACGGTTATTACGAAATAAAAGAAAGCTTCGGGAACTATAAAAACTTACTTAGCCTGCCTAAGAAGAAGCTGAACCTGAATTTACTGTCTATGGTGCCGGAAGACATCAGTCTTTCTTTAGGCAATGCTATCCGGAAGTGCAGGAACGATAAGACGATCGTCCGCCTGTCTAACCTGAAGTTTAAAGATGAAGGGTCTATTCGATCCGTATCTGCCATTCTGCAACCGGCTGCAGAGCCATATGAATACCTCACTATGGTTATCCTCTCGGAAGCGAAGGCAGAAGATGGCGGGAATGAATTTAAAGGAGATCTTCATCAGCTTCCGGAGGACGAGAAGCGCTATATTGAAGAACTTGAAGGACAGTTGGAAGATACCCGTGGAAGCCTTCAGATGGCGGTCGAGGGACTTGAAACTACCAATGAGGAGCTCCAGAGCTCAAACGAGGAACTGCTTTCCAGTAACGAGGAGCTGCAAAGTTCCAACGAAGAGCTGCAGTCGCTTAACGAGGAATTGCACACGCTGAATGTTGAACATCAGAATAAAATAAAGGAGCTTACCGACCTGAACGATGACCTGGACAATTACCTGAGCAGCACCGAAATCGGCCAGGTTTTTCTGGATAAAAGTTTGAGTATCCGGAAATTCAACCAGCCGGCGATGCGTTTGATTAATTTAATTGAAAGCGATATCGGCAGGCCCATCACACATATTTCCAACAACCTGCATAACGATAAGCTCGCGGAAGACATTGAAACGGTTCGGGAAACGAACCAGGTGCTGGAAAAGGAAGTCAAGACGGTTAATGGTTCCGTAATACTTCTTCGGATTTATCCCTTCATCCGCAAAGACCGGGAAGTGGACGGCGTGGTCTTGACGTTCGTAGACATCAGCGACGTTAAAAACCTTCACGGGATTCTAAAAGGGGTATTTGATTCGAGCCTGAATGCCATATTTATCCTGAACTCGGACAGTAACGGGGTGAATCAATCTGCCGGGGATTTTCTGATCGTCACACAAAATTATGCCGCCGAGCAGATGATAGAGGCTTTCGATGAAAAAGCTGATGCCGGTAAGCAGCTTTTATCTTTCAATAGAATATTCAGCAGGCAGCTGAACGACGACGTCTTGTCCAAGCTGAAGCAGAGCTATCAAACCGCCAAACCCCTCCGGCTGGAAGTCGAACTCAACATCAACAATACCGGTAAATGGTTTGAAATCAGTACCGTAAGCATGAAGGACGGATTGGTGCTGACCTTCACCGATATGACCTTGCAGCGTGACGCGATTACCAAGCTGCGAAAAAATTACAACGAGCTTATTATTGCGAGGGAACGCCTCCGTGAGCTCAATACAAATCTGGAGTCAGAAGTAACCAACCGCACCCTGCAATTGTCTCAAAGTGAGGAACGGTTCCGGCTGGTTGCCCGGGCTACCAACGATTGTATCCGGGACTGGGATCTCGTTAAGAATAAAGTCTGGTTAAGTGAAAACTTCGGCACCATATTCCATTATCCGGATGCAGATCATCTCGACCGGATCGATACTTGGTTTAAGTTAATTCATAAAGAAGACGCAAAAGAGGTAAGGGCGGGAATTT
>JBMDWN010000316.1:0-4083 GCA_048595275.1 Olivibacter sp.
CCGCCGTTCCCGCAGCATCGTATTTGGCCGACGGACTGCTGTTGAGTTCGACGGACTGGATATTGCCGCCATCCATGGATTCCAAAAGGTTGGCCAGCTGTTCGGCCGATAGAAAGGTCTGTTTTCCGTCGATCATGACGATAACCCCCTGACGACCCATCAGGCTGATGTTACCATCTTTATCGACCGATACGCCCGGCGATCTGCGTAAAATATCCAGGGCTGTATTACCCGCCGCAAGCGTCGAGTTCTCCACGTTCACCACCAGTGCGCCGTCTTTGCGCTCGATCTGCGGACGTTGCGCGGTAACGGTCACTTCACCGAGCGATGTTGCCTCTGCCGACAGGACCAGGTCTGTTGTTTTTAATTCACCGGAGCCGGTCAGGCATTCGATAGCCTGAAAAGTACGGCCATAGCCCATCGACGACGCGACCAGCAAGTATTTTCCCTCCGGAGCGCTAAGGCTAAAGGCTCCCTGTTCGTCGGAATAAGCGGAGCGCACATGACTGGAGTCGCTCGCCCGGAGAATGGAGACCGTTGCCAGGTCCAGCGGCTGATGCTGTTCATCCACGATGCGACCGCTGATTTTGGTAAGTTCGCTCTGCGCGATAAGATTATGGGAAAGGGCTAATAGTAAGATAAAAACAAGAAAGGGTAAGTATGACGTTTTCATTTGTTAATGTGTTATGAAGCAAAAGTAGGCGGTGTGTTTTCGCTTCCACACAGGATTTAGGTGAGCTTCCACCGGCTATCGGTGAACGTCCGTTTTTTTTAGGTGGATGAAAAGAGTTTTATGCCTCGTCTTCTGTTCTGCTCTTAAAGACGAGCCCGGAAAAGAAACGTTGCATGCCCGGGGGAATTTATTACGGGTTTTGGCTTTCGTAGGCGATAATGGCTTTCCCGATGGCGTTGATCTCTTCATCGGCATGAAAGCGGGGTAATTCTGTTTCCGGATCCAGCTTGATCCAGAAGTTTTCGGTGTCTTTCATGATCTTAGCAAATTCCTCCCCATCCCTGAACACGGTGTACGTTCCTTCCTCTTCCGGAAAGATAGCATAGTCAATTCCATTCAGTTCGATGTCGAAAGGGAGCTTTGGAGTCATGGGCTAAAGATACGGAAAAATCGCTTTTGCACACTTTTTGTGTATCTTTCTGTTAAGAAATAACGCAACATCACTCTTATGAAACACACGACTATTGTAATGGCCTTTTTTATCGCTTTTCTCACAGGCTGTTCGTCAAAACGAAAGATAACCGGACCGGAACCGGAAAAAATGCAGGGGACGTGGACATTGGAATGGATCAGCGGAGCACGAATTACCGCGGATGGACTTTATCCGGAGGATAAGCCTACCATTGAATTTGATACCGACAGCGGAAGGGTTTCCGGATTTTCCGGTTGTAACCGGTATAATGGGACCTTCGAACTGAACGGCCCTCAACTTAAGATCGGTGATAATCTTGCTATGACCCGTATGTTCTGCCCCGGAAGTGGCGAACTCGTTTATACGCAGGCACTCAAAAAGATTAACGGCGTCCGGATAACCGATGAGCATAAACTTGAATTGCTGACCGAAGACCAGGTCATGTTGCGTTTCAGACAGGAATAGGTTTCTAAATATTATATATGAAAAAGGGTCCCTCTTCCTGAAGCGGGACCCTTTTTCATAATTTTATCTTAGCCCGTTATTTTTTCTTTTCTTTATCGTAAGCGCTGTTCAGGCCAGACAAAACTTCGGTTGTTACATCCAGGCTTTTATCGGCGAACAAAACATTAGGATTGCCTCTGGAATAGGTTAAAACCATTTTAAAACCTTTATCCGCGGCATAAGTTTTCAGGTAGTCAGAAACTTTATTATATAACTTTTCCTGTTCATCCGCTTCATCTTTAGCGAACGATTGGTTGGCGTTTTGGTTAAACTTACCCAGCTCTTCTTGCTTGCGCGCCAGTCGTTCTGCGGTATTCTGTCGTTCTTGTGCGCTCATAGTAGCCGCTTTCTGCTGGTATTCCGACACTTCACGCTGGAAAGCGTTACCTTTAGTGGTCAGTTCCGCTTGCGTTTTTTTAGCTTTTTCTTCCAATTTGGTCTGCATTTCCTTGAAGTAGCCGTAATTGGCCAGCAAAGAATCTGAATTGACAAAGACAATTTTTTCGCTGCCCGAAGAAGCGTTAGTAGCAGTACTGTCGCCCGTCGCTGTGGTTTTGTTCTGAGGGGTGTTGTTGTTACAGGATGATAAGCCTAACCCGATAACCAGCGCCAACGCTAATTTCGAGAAGGTTGAAAATGGGTTATTCATTTGATCTTTATTTTTCTGATGACATTAAAAAAACAAAGATAGGATTAATCACTTATTTAGCAATGAAACGAAGAATGCATAAGCCGTGGTTTTTGCCCGAAACTAAAGACGTCATTTGAACCCCTTGTTTAACAAGTGATTATGATTTTATTTTTGGCCTTTTACGGCTGTCGTATAGCGATTAAAAAGTTGCTAATTAGGGCTTATTTTCGTATTTTTGTAGTTCTGGAACAAATACTACATGAGCGAAGAAAAGAAGAATCAATCCAATTATTCAGCCGATAATATTCAGGTTTTAGAAGGACTCGAGGCCGTTAGAAAACGTCCTTCGATGTACATTGGCGATGTTGGTATCAAGGGTTTGCACCACTTGGTATATGAGGTAGTGGATAACTCGATTGATGAAGCCCTGGCTGGGTATTGTACGGACATCCACGTAACGATACACAGAGACAATTCCATATCTGTTGAAGATAATGGTCGCGGTATTCCGACCGGCATCAACAAAAAAGAAAATAAATCCGCCCTGGAAATGGTTATGACCATGCTCCATGCCGGTGGTAAGTTTGATAAAGATACCTATAAGGTTTCCGGCGGTCTGCACGGCGTCGGGGTGTCTTGTGTGAACGCGCTGTCTACCTTACTCATCGCCGAAGTACACCGCGAGGGGAAAGTATTCAAACAGGAATACGAACAAGGCAAACCGCTGTATGACGTTAAAGTCATCGGTGAGACGGATCGTACCGGAACGAAAGTAACCTTTCACCCCGATCCGACCATTTTCACTCTAACCACTACGTACAGCTACGACACGCTGGCCAGCCGGTTGCGGGAATTGGCTTTCCTGAACAAGGGAATACGCCTGACGCTACTTGATGAGCGTGACGAGCAGGAGGATGGCGCACTCCGCCACAACGAATTTTATTCGGAAGGCGGACTTAGCGAATTTGTCAAATTCCTTGACGGAAACCGTCAGCCGCTTATTCCCGAGCCCATTCATGTCGAAGGCGTAAAGCAGGGCATTCCTGTTGAACTAGCCTTACAGTACAACGATACCTATTCGGAGAACGTTCACTCCTACGTGAATAACATCAACACCATTGAGGGTGGGACGCATGTTGCCGGTTTCAGAAGAGGTTTGACCAGAACGCTTAAGAATTATGCGGACAAATCGGGCTTGCTAAAGAATCTTAAGGTAGACATCACCGGAGATGATTTTCGTGAAGGGTTAACGGCCGTTATCTCGGTTAAAGTCGGAGAGCCGCAATTTGAAGGGCAAACCAAGACCAAGCTGGGTAATAATGAGGTTATGGGTGCGGTAGATATGGCTGTCGGAGAGATTCTGGGCATTTACCTGGAAGAAAATCCGAGAGAGGCCAAGTCCATCGTTCAGAAAGTCATCATTGCTGCCCAAGCTCGTGCTGCGGCACGTAAAGCCAGGGATATGGTGCAACGTAAGACCGTGATGGGCGGTAGCGGCTTGCCCGGAAAACTGGCAGATTGTGCGAATAATGATCCGGCGAAATGCGAGATTTACCTCGTAGAGGGTGATTCCGCGGGCGGAACGGCCAAGCAGGGCCGGAACCGTGAGTTCCAGGCTATCCTGCCACTCAGGGGTAAAATCCTGAATGTCGAAAAAGCCATGGAACACAAGATCTACGAGAATGAGGAGATAAAAAACATGTTCACGGCTTTGGGGGTCAGCATCGGTACGCCGGATGACGCCAAAGCGCTTAACCTGGAAAAGCTCCGGTACCATCGGGTGATTATCATGACGGATGCGGA
>JBMDWN010000317.1:0-2511 GCA_048595275.1 Olivibacter sp.
TGACCGATTACTGGCCGATCGCGAATCAGGACTGGGAAAAGTCCGTAGCAAATCCGAACCAAATTTTTCCGCGGAATAGCTCAACATCGGGTCTAAAACAGCTTCAAAACAGGTCAAACCTGATGTTGACCTATTTTAAAGCCCATCTGAGCTGAAAAAAACCTGTTTTTCAGTCGAATTTGGTACGAAGTTGATACGGTGGTAAGTAGAAGTGGAGGAAAGGCAAACGAAAATGGCGATCAGGGGAGCCGCCTGTATTCCTTTCGAAATCGCTCAACCTCCGATTCCAGGTAAAGCCGCCTTCCGCCTATGTTCTTGGCAATTTTTATCAATCCGAGATCCTGATACCTGAAAAGCGTACTGGGACTGATCCCTACCCGGTCCTGCACCTGCTTAGCGTTCAGGTACACAGCTTCTTCTTCGCTTTTTTGAATTAGATGATCATACAGAGATTCCTGACTTTTGAGGATTTTAAGCAGGATGGAATGGACATAGTTCAGCCTGTCCCGGCAATTTTGATGGCAGGGTTTACGCATGAAATTTAGGTTTTATCGTATAAAAAATCAGCTATTTTGCTGTAAGAAATTCTTTAAGGATTGTTCGTATTTCGGGCCGATCCTGATTCCATGCAGGTCGTCATCTTTAAGGTAAAGCTGGTTATCCCGTATGTATCCGATCAGGCTTTTGTTGACGACGAAGGATCGCTCCACCTGCATAAAGTGCCGGTCGCCGAGTTCGGAAAAGATCGACTTCAGACGATCCCGCACGCGGTATAGCCCGTCTACCGCTTCAATGTGGCAATAGTTCTTCATGACTTGTACGTAGCGTATCCTGTCCGATTTAATGCTGATCTCCTGGCCGCTGTTGAGATCTTTGAAGAAAAGAAAGCGTGATGGATTCAAGGCAGCAACATCCGGGTGAGGCTCCAGCCCAGTCAGACCTTTCCTGGCCAACGCATCGAGGCGCCTATTCAGCACTTTCAATTGCCGGAAGAGGGAATAAATTAAACCGACACTGAAAGCTAAAACAAAGCCGCTTAGAGATGCCTCCAGGAATTCCCGGAGGTCGAAGCTGTGGTGTTCATGGTAGGTCGGCAAAACGAAGGGTCTGGATGGGTCATAGATGAGATAATACACCATAGCGCTGGTTAGCAAGAAAGCGAAAACCATCAGTACCAGCCCCCAATACCATCCCTTTCGGGAAAGCAATACTTTAGAAATCCGGGCGTAAATCACTATGCAGAGCAGCATGTAAAGATCAAGGCAAACAATCTCCCAGGCGTCAAGTTCAGGTTGTTTGCTACTTTTCATCAACAACGAAGCAATTAAGTAAGCGGAGATTGGGACAGCATACAGCAAAAATCGTGGAAAGCCTTTACGGTCGATAAACGTTAGTAACATAGATTCATGTTTAATGTTATTGGCAATCAAATATAGGTATTCACACCTAAGATTTACATCAACTTTATGATTAAAGCAAATATTGCGTTTTAAGGCAATTATGATAATCATCAGCGGTAATTACAAGGGGGTGGGACGAAATGCAAAGCCTGGGACGAAATGCTTCGTCCCAAAATGCCGTCGTTCGTCCCAGCGGCATTGCTTATTCGGCGTCCGCGCACTAGGTTGCATTGCCCTATGGAAAGTTTAATTAATCATATGCAACAACACGTTCAGGTAAAAGACAGCACACAAGGCTTTCTTAATGAGCACCTTACAAAACGTATCTACCGTAGAAATACCGTTTTCGCTTTGAAAAGTGAAGAGAAAAAGTTTTGGTGCTATACGCTCAGGGGTATAGCAGGTGCTTTTTTTGTAGACGCTTCCGGGCGGGAGCGTCTACAATGGGCCTGTCCGGAAAAAAATTACTTTACCGGAACCAAACATCCCTTCAGTAATCAGGGATTTGAGCTCGAAATTCGGTTTCTTGCCCATACGGAAGTCTTACTACTGCCCTATCCGGCCTTTCGGCAAGCGCAAAAATCCTTTCCGGATTTCAGCGAATATATTCATGTGCTAAAACAGCGAAAACTGGAACAATTACGCGTTCTCCTCGGCATTCTTTCCATACCTACGATCGACCGCTTCGGCGCCTATTACGAAAAGCTGCCCGAGCTTGCAGCTGTCCTACCCGCTCAATATGCCCGGCAATTGCTTCAGCTTCGCAGTGAGACCTACTACCGGGGGCGGAAAAAGTATTTCGGGCGTTAAGCCTCAGCTTCGTTCACCTCATCGATCAGGTTCTTTAAAATCTTTTCGGTTGATTCCCAGCTAAAGGGATACGCCGATTGCCCCACCCAAAGGTTCACAAATTCCGCGTTCTGCAGTTCTCTTGCCGCTTTGCGTAAGGGTCCGGTAATCTTATTCTGCCACGGATAGGGTAAAATAAAACCCGAGTTATCCGTCTGCTCGATAAAGCGGTTTCGAACTCCCCGGGCATAACGCCCGGAGAAGCTTTTTGTTAGCAACTTCTCTTCCTCCCTTGCCTGCTCCAACCTATTCTTCTCGAAAT
>JBMDWN010000318.1:0-9692 GCA_048595275.1 Olivibacter sp.
TGGAAAAAACCTTTGTGGACTTCAGGCAAAGTCGATTCAGACTCCTCTGTGCTGGTGGGCTATCGCGGACCGGAATTACAATCCGGGAAGCGCTATTACTGGAGGGTGCGGATCTGGGATAATAAAGGAAAAGTATCAAAGTGGAGTGCGCCGGCTTTCTGGGAGATGGGTTTGATGAAGCCATCCGACTGGACGGCACAATGGATAGGGACCGGCGAACAGAGCGGAAAACCGGAACCGGCACCAATGTTTCGAAAAGAGTTCAAATTAAAAAGTTCTGTAAAAAAGGCACGACTGTACATTACTTCACTGGGTATTTATGAGGCTTTCCTGAATGGGAAGCGGGTAGGAGACGAGTACTTTACGCCGGGATGGACCAGCTATTCGCAAAACCTTAACTACCAAAGTTACGATGTAACGGGACTGGTAAGCCAGGGAAAAGATAACGCTCTTGCCGTCGCGGTGGGCGATGGTTGGTATCGTGGGAACCTGCCCGGCGGACGCAATTTCTTCGGAAAGCAGCTTGGGCTGCTGGCACAACTGGAAATTCAGTATGACGACGGATCGGTGGAACGAGTCGCTACGGCACCCGATTGGAAATGGAGCGCCGATGGCCCCATTCGCTTTTCTGATCTGTACGATGGCGAGCTTTACGATGCGAATTTCGAACAGAAAGGCTGGGACCGGCCAGGATTTGCCGGGGAGGGCTGGCAGGCGGCAAGGGTACATCCGGGTTTGGCATTCGATCTTATATCGGCTTCAGCAGCACCTCCGGTGCGAACTCATGAAGTACTTCGTCCAAAAGAGATTTTCAAAACGCCAAAGGGGGAGCAGGTAGTGGATTTTGGACAAAATCTGACGGGTTTCATTTCCTTCAGCGTAAAGGGAAATAAAGGAGATACGATCCGCATCCAGCATGCGGAAGTATTGGATAGAGAAGGGAATTTCTATACCGAAAACCTGCGTGCCGCAGACGCCACCCTGACTTACGTCATTGGGGAAAGTCCTGAAAACTATCAGCCGCATTTCACCTTTCAGGGCTTTCGCTACATTAAGATCGGCGGAGTGGCAGAAAGTCTCGATCTGGAGAGCCTGGAAGCGAAAGTACTGTACACGGACATGAAGACAACGGGAACCTTCAAAAGTTCTGACTCCCTGTTAAATCAGCTTCAGCACAATATTCAATGGGGTCAGAAGGGGAATTTTCTGGATGTACCGACCGATTGTCCGCAGCGCGATGAACGCCTTGGATGGACCGGCGATGCTCAGGCATTTTTCAGTACCGCAGCTTACAATATGGATGTATCGGGCTTTTTTGTGAAATGGCTGAAAGACGTTCAGTTAGATCAGTTTGAAAGCGGCGCCATTCCGCACGTCGTGCCGGCTTTCTGGGATCATAAGCAGGGCGGTTCGGCAGGATGGTCGGATGTAGCAACCATTATCCCCTGGGAGTTCTACGAACGTTATGGCGATCGCCGCCTATTGGAGCAGCAGTATGAATCCATGCAGAAATGGGTTCAGTTCATGACCAGCAACAGCGAAAATAACCTCTGGATAAAAGGTTGGCATTTTGGCGACTGGCTGTTTTACGCGCCGGATGATGACCGGGATGGACGCGCGGCTATAACCGATAAATATTTAATTGCTCAGGCTTTTTATGCCTATTCCACCAGCCTGATGGCCAAAGCCGCAGCAACCCTTGGTAAAGAAAACGATGAAAAAACCTACAAAGACCTTCTCGAAAATATTAAGGCGGCCTTTTTAAGGGAGTTCGTTACGCCAAGCGGGAGATTGGTCTCCAGTTCCCAGACGGCTTATGTACTTGCTTTGCAGTTTGATTTGTTGCCGGAAACGCTTCGCCCGCAGGCGGTTGACCGGCTCGTAGAAAACATAGAAAGTTACGATACACACATCACCACTGGCTTTCTCGGAACGCCTTACATTTGTCACGTGTTGAGCCGCTTTGGCCGTTGGGATGTGGCTTATAAACTGCTTATGCAAAAGACGTATCCATCCTGGTTGTATCCGGTAACCAAAGGTGCTACCACGATCTGGGAACGTTGGGACGGAATCAAGCCGGATGGCACGTTCCAGAATAAGGATATGAATTCCTTCAACCACTATGCCTACGGCGCCATAGGGAACTGGATGTATCAGCACATCGCGGGAATACAGTTGGGGGAAGGTTCTGTAGCCTATAAAACCAGCCGGATCGCTCCTCGTCCTGGCGGCGGAATGACTTATGCAAAGGGAAGCCTGGAGTCACCCTATGGTAAAATCAGTTCCGAATGGGAAGTCGAGGACGGCGAGTTCCGTTTACAGGTGCTTATTCCGCCGAATACCACATCGACCATCGTGCTTCCACCGAACGTAGAGGGGAAGCATGGCGGAAAAGATATTAAAATAGGTTCAGGCCTTTATACCTTCACAGGAAAATACCTGGATTAAGCTATAATGCTAAGGGAAATCGGCTTGAAAGCGTATTGGCTTGTCTTTTGTTTTTTATTCGCCTGCCTGATGGGACGGGGTCAAGATCCCTATGCGCCTGTTCGCCAAAACTGGATGGAAAAAGCCGCCGCTGCTAAGCCGAAGCTCATCAAAAGGATGGTAAAAGCAAAGCAAGTTGTTAAACTGGTGGCCGACGAGAACAAATTCCAGGGTTGGGGGACGGAGCCTGTTTCGGAGATAGCGGCATTTAAGGAAAACGGTTTTAAGGCACAATCCGGCCTTATCATCGATTTCGGAGAACATGTTACCGGACAAGTGCGTCTGAAGCTATCTCCCAAAGATGTAACGGCCGATGCCCCGACCCGTTTAAAGCTCACTTTCGCCGAGATCCCTTCGGAATACAGCATTCCATTCGATCCCTATCCCGGTGGTCTGAGCAGAGCCTGGCTGCAGGATGAGATCATTACGGTTATGCACCTGCCAGAGCAGGTCAACATCCCCCGCCGATTATCCTTCCGCTATGTCAAAATTGAACTGTTGAGTCCTTCGCAAGCTTACGATTTTTTTATTGATGATCTTGAGGTGGAAGCGCAAAGTTCCGCAAACGGTGAAGTGCCGGCTCTGTCTCCCGGCTTAGGCGAGCAGCTTCGGCGAATTGATCGAATCGCTTTGAATACGTTGAAAGAATGTATGCAAACCGTATACGAAGATGGTCCAAAAAGAGATCAGCGGCTCTGGATTGGAGATCTTTACCTCGAGGCACTCACCAACAGTTTTACGTTTAAGAACCATCAGCTCACAAAGCGCTGTTTATATTTACTGGCAGGGCTGTCAGACTCCACCGGTTTGTTACATGGCACCGTATTGGAGCAACCTTTTCCGCAGGCCCAGAAAGGACAATTCTTGCTGGACTACTCTCTGCTTTACAACGTGGCACTAAAAGATTACCTGCTTTACAGCAAAGACCGGGAGACGGTAATGGATTTATGGCCAGTTGCCAGGAGACAGGTTGAATTAGCCCAAAAGTATATTGAGCAAGACCAGGTAGATTTTGCCCTTGCCAGTCGGGAAAACTGGATTTTCATCGACTGGAAGGACGGCCTGGACCGGGAAGCCGCTTTCACCGGGCTCCTTCTTTTCGCCTTCGGAGAAACACTTCAACTGGCGAGAAGCCTTGGCAAAGAAAAAGAGCTTTCCGGACTCGAAAAGCAAATAGCCCGTATGCGAAAAATGGCGAAGCAACGCTTTTTCGAGCAGTCAACCGGACTGGTCCGTAGCGGAAAAGAAGGACAGCTTTCTTATGCGTCGACCATATGGGCTACACTTGGAGGTGTTCTGGATCAAAAAACTGCGGCGAAGACCTGGAAAAAGACGATGTTGAATTCAGAAGCAGTGAGACCAGGCGGCCCTTATCTTTACCATTTTTACATTGAGGCGTTGATAGAGGCAGGTCTAACCATGCATGCCCGGAACGAGTTAACCGCCTACTGGGGCGCTATGGCAGATAAAGGCGCGGATACCTTCTGGGAAGTATTTGATCCGCAGGATGAAAAACGATCTCCTTATGGTTTCTTTCCGGTCAACAGTTACTGCCATGCCTGGAGCTGTACACCCGCTTATTTTTTTCGGAAGTACCCGAAGGTTTTTGGTTCAGATTCATTACAAATCATTCCACCTTGATTTTTCCTTCGAAAATCCCAATGTTTCCTTCAAAGTCAATTCCCTCCATTCTTATGGTATAAGCGCCTCTCCGGTCGGAAGTAAAAAAGGAAACTTCTGCCTCCCCCTCGGCTCCAATCAGCAGCATAGGCTCCCAGTGAATCGTGGAACGTAGATCTGTACCCAGGGGCAACGCTTCCTTCGTAGGGTACTTCGGACGGTAGAAATCTTTTGGCCAGGTAAAGGGAAAGGGGCGGAAATGAGTAACACCGGGAGTCTTGCTCATAAAAGGCCCCTGTCCGCCACGGGTGGTGATTTCAATATAAACCGGGTCTGTACCCATAACCGGGCTGATATTCATGAGTTCCATGCCGTTCAGGTATCGCTGATTATATGAACCGTTATACCTGGGATTATACATGATCTCAACTCCCAGAAGATCTTCCGCGCTGTAGTATTCTAGGTAGCCCCTGATGAAATTCAGATGGTCGTTCATGAGTTGCTGCTGCATTTCCGGAGCCGGAGGCTCATAGAAGAATTCCAGATCGATACCATCTACAATCAGCCGTGCTTTCTTTTCATAGACCATGAACTCCGGCCTTCCCTGCTTACGCGGATAAATACCCTGGCTGAAGCCATCTATTTTCTCGTAAAGGACCTGCAGCAGATTTTTTGGGCTTTGCTGAAGCAGATCGGCCTCATCCAGCATCTGGTCCGACTCGCCCGGTCCATTCAGGTTTTTGGAATTTTTAACAGACTTTTTAGCGGTTACCACGGCCTCTCCTAGCAAAATTGTATTCGGATCCAGGCCTTCCAAAAGCGCTCTTTTATTGGCTATAAAAGTTTTCTGCTCCCTGATGATCCTGGCCAGGCTGGTATCCGGGTTAACATAACCATTGTTTCGAAACGGCATAGGTGTTAGTTCATTAACTGCAGCCTTGAAATCGTCCTTCATCTCGACGCCTACATTGAAGCTTTTGCCCCTTCGGTTTCTGGCCTGTACGATAAAACCAAGAGTATCGAACAGCGGCAGCTCATCAAAAAAGAAGCTCCCGTCATCATTTGTCAACGTATCCAGTAATACCGTTTGCTGGCCGACTCCGAAAGCAACAACCTGAACGCCTTTGGAAGGCCTTCCAAACGCATTGGAAACTTTACCCGCCATCTTGAAAAACGGTTCTGCCTCATAATTAAAAGCTGCTTTCTTCTCCAGCCAGCTTTCATCGTAACGGACCCAACCCTGCGTCAGCAACAGACTATTGAGCGCCTCGCCGGCTGTGGCGTCATCAGAAAAGTAAAAGCCCGGTTTCTCCAGCGTCCCCTTCAATTCCGACTGAAGGTTGTAATAAGTAAAAAGGTTTTCCATCGCCGGGTCATTCCGGACAAGGCTGTCATCCGTTACCGTGAACGAAAAATTTCCTTTCAGCGGCTGGTTCAGACTGTCCCGCAAGGTAAGCTTTAGCCCCACACTATCGCGTGTGGAGTAGACAGCCTTGTCTGTTTCCAGTTTGATTTTCATGCCTTCATCAGGGCTGCGGTTAAAGATCAGGCGCTCGCTGAGCGGCTTTCCCTCCGCATCCGCCACCGTTATACGCAAAAGCCCTTCGGGCATGGTTGATGGGTCTAAGGGCAAAACCTGCTCCTCACTTTTCAGGGATATGACCGATCCATACACCAACATTCCCCGATGTCGGATCAGCAAGAGTAAAGATGGCTCAAGACGGGCCGTTGCCGAGTCGGCCAGCAACAACATCAGATGCGACTTAGATGTAGTTATACTGACACCTGAAGGACAGCTCAGGCTTATCCCCTGCGGTGTCTGCCGGGGCAAAGTTACCGTCTTTTCTGATCCGTCTTCAAAGCGAAAGCTGGCCTGATAATTCCGCTGATCGATAGGTTGAAGGTGCACGGTGCTCATACCGGCATGAAGGGAATGGAAGGAAGCAATTGTGTCGCCCTGCTCCGAATGTATGAAGCCCTGGAAAGGTACGCCCATCCCGTCGGGACCGATCGCTTTGATGCCAAGGGTTACTGGTCGCCCATGGATCCATTTTCCACCCTCCGGAAGCATCTGGATATCAACGTCTTTTGTTCGGATATGGGCCGCCAGCGGGAATTGCAATTTTAGGGCCCCTTCTTGCGCCAGGCGGACCTCGACTTCGTTCAGGTTTTGTTTCTGCGGCAGAGCAGCAGCAATATCCAGGGTTCCCGAGCTGCTCGTTACTTCCCTTTGCCTCAGAAGCTCACGGCCGTTTTTATCGTGGAAGGAAAGCTCTACCGGCACAACCGGAAATCGCTTGCCATCCATTAATTCCAAAGCAATTTGAAGGCGGAATACCCTTTTGTTTTCTTGTTCTTCAACCGGGATAGGCTGAACCCTAGCCGTCCATTCCTGCCTGAAATCCCCTTCTATCGGTATTTTTCGTTCATAATAGAACTCCGGTCCGAAATTCTGCATCCATTGTGTGTAGGCACGAAGGGTATAGATTCCCGCCTCCCGATCCGTTTCCGGAAGCGCCAGGGTTCCAAAAGTACTTCCCAGCGCAAGATGCTGCCGGACACGCGAAACCAATTGGCCTTCCGGATTATAAAGTTCGGTATAAACGATTCCGCTGGTCTGCGAAGGGTAGGGCAGAATGCCGTCCAGAACATAGACCTTATAATAAATGCTATCATCGAGGAGGTAAGTCGGTTTGTCCAGGTGAAGATAGACTTTCTCATAAGGGACTTGTCGACGAAGGCTATCCAGGTTGTCCTTCAGGTTTAGAATTTTCTCCCGCTGTGCAAATACCGTTGTAAAGCCAACAAGTTGAAAGATCAGGCAACTAACAGACAAAAAAAGGGTACGGGTTAAAGGCATGCTGAATAAAGCTTCAAAGGTTTCTATCTGTTAGGTTTTAAAAATACAAAATAAAAAGGGAATAGTTTGATATACAGTACGGTCCATGATGCTGGTTGGACGGAAAAGGCCGAACTTCGTAAACAATAAACAAACCTTATTATGACGATCATATATCGCATCTTGTTTCTTATCGTGCTTCTGGTCTGCATGGACCAGCTGCACGCACAAAGAGTTTCGAATCAATTAAACGAAAGCTACGCTGCTGATCCCGAGGGCTATCTTGCTGACAGACTCAGCGGTTCATACCGAAACCGGATACTGGCTCAGGATGTCGACCGGCTCGTGGAGCCTTTCCGGCACCGCACGGAATCCCGTTGCTGGCAAACGGAGTTTTGGGGGAAATGGTTCACTTCAGCGGTATCTGCCTACCGTTATCAGCCCGGTCCTGAGCTTGAAAGTAAGCTCAGGGAAGCGGTTGAAAAGCTCGTAGCCACCCAGGACAAGGAAGGTTATATCGGCAATTATGCAGCGGAGCACCGGCTGGAACAATGGGATATCTGGGGACGGAAGTATGTATTGCTCGGATTGCTGGATTACTATAAAATCAAAAAGGATAAAAAGGTTCTTAATGTTGCCAGGCGGGTTGCCGATCATTTTATGAAGGAACTAAATGAAGCTGATGGCACCATTGTTACCAAAGGGAACTACCGCGGTATGGCGGCTTCGTCCATATTGGAACCTATGGTTGCCCTGTATCGCAGCACCGGCGAAAAAAAATACCTTGATTTTGCCGAGCGCATCGTAGCACAATGGGAAATGGATTCCGGCCCGCAGCTGATCAGCCGTTCGGGAATCGACGTAGCATTGCGCTTCCCGAAACCGGAAAGCTGGTACAGCTGGGAGCAGGGTCAGAAGGCTTATGAAATGATGTCATGCTACGAAGGTCTCCTGGATCTTTACCGGGAAACCGGGAAACAGGAGTACCTGAATGCTGCAGAAAAAACCTGGGAAAACATCAACGAAACGGAAATCAATGTCGTCGGATCCGGAGCAGCGGCAGAGATGTGGTTTGGTGGAAAGCAATATCAGACGCACCCGATTCACCACTATCAGGAAACCTGTGTTACCGTTACGTGGATCAAATTCAGCCATCATCTGCTCCGCTTAACCGGCAATGCTAAATACGCGGATGCGGTGGAAAAGGCTTATTATAATGCGTTGCTTGGGTCAATGAGTGCCGAAGGGGCGAAATGGGCAAAATACACGCCTTTAGCTGGAGAGCGGCTCCCCGGTAGCGAACAGTGTGGCATGGGTATGAACTGTTGTGATGCCAGCGGTCCCCGCGCCTTGTTCAACCTGCCCTCGCACATCGTTATGCCGGGGCAGGAAGGCTTATCTGTGAATTATTTTATTCCGGGGGTCTATCAAGTTAAAGCAGCACCCGTTCCGGTAAAAATAACACAGCAAACGGATTATCCAATCAACGGGAAAATCTTGGTTTTGATCGATCCGAAAAAGCCAGCGGCCTTCACGCTGTCGCTCCGTATTCCGGAATGGAGCGAACATGCAAAATTACTGATCAACGGTCAACCTGCAGATGCAGTACGAGAGAACGGTTATATGAAGCTAAAGCGGACCTGGAAGGTCGGAGATCAGGTGGAGCTTGAGCTCGACATGCGGGCTAAGGTCTTGCAAAACGAGAAACAGGGGCATTTCTTTGCTGTTCGGCGTGGGCCCATCGTATTAACCCGAGATTCCAGTTTGCCTGGCCCTCCGCTTCAGGCCAGCCTGACACCGCTGTTGAATCCGGATGGGAGCGTCCGGGTAAGCTTAGCGCCTGCTCCCGGCTCTCAAAGCTGGGTCAGCTGTAAAGTCACTTTTCAGCCGGAGGCTTATACGGAAACCGCCGCGGAGCCTGTCGAACTGGATATGATAGACTATGCCTCCGCGGGATACACGACCACGTCTTCGGCTTTTCTGGTGTGGATGCCTAAATTAATCAACCCGCAGAGGCTTTAACAGAACAGCGCATGACAGTTCTTTAAGGATCTTTGGAGATATTGGCATCAACAATCCAGATTAAACCAGCTATGCAGGCGTTTTTAGGAGTCATTTTTCATTTTGTCGGAGGATTCGCCTCCAGCAGTTTTTATATACCCTACAAAAAGGTCAGGAAATGGTCATGGGAAAGCTATTGGCTATTAGGTGGATTATTTTCCTGGCTCATTGTACCGCCGCTGGCCGCGTGGATAACCATTCCGGGATTTTCCACGATCATTCGCGAGGCATCGGTCAGCACACTAACCTACACTTACGTGTTTGGCCTGCTCTGGGGTATAGGTGGCCTGACATATGGGCTCGGTGTCCGATACCTGGGCGTTTCCCTGGGAAGCAGCATCATGCTCGGCTTGAGCATGGTCATCGGATCTATGATCCCTTCCTTCTACTACGAGCTGAACCCAGCGCCGGGTAAAGACGCCATCTCTGATTTTACCGGAACAGGGTGGGGGCAGCTGACTCTGCTGGGTTTAGGTGTCTGCGTAATCGGAATTTACCTTTGCGGCCTGGCGGGCACGCGAAAGGAAAAGGATCTCGGAGGCCACCAGGATGCCAGCGGAAACAAGGAATTTAATCTGAGCCTTGGCCTGACAGTAGCCATTGTGTCCGGGATCCTGAGTGCCTGTTTTAACTTCGGCCTGGAAGCCGGTAAGCCTATGGCCATCATCGCGAATGAAGCCTGGAA
>JBMDWN010000319.1:0-6514 GCA_048595275.1 Olivibacter sp.
CATCATGGCGTTATCTATACGGTAGATTCTGCCTTTAGCATCCAGGAGGCCATTGCTATAAAGGATGGAAAAATTCTTGCGGTGGGCAGTAACCAGGAAATTCTCGACGCATTTGAAGCCGACAGTGTAGGTGATCTGAAAGGCTTGCCGGTGTATCCAGGATTTTACGACGCCCACGCCCATTTCTTCGGTCTGGCAGAAGGATTCCAATCGGCCGACCTCGTCGGCGTCGCCTCTGAAGACGAGCTCCTCGAACGTCTCCTTACGTTCCGAAAGGAGCATCCTGATGCTCCCTGGATCCTTGGCCATGGCTGGGATCAGAATAGATGGCCTGAAAAGCATTTCCCGAACAAAAAGATTCTCGATGCGCATTTCCCGGATATACCCGTTTATGTAACCCGCATTGATTACCATGCCGCCTTCGTAAACAGTAAAGCGCTTGATCTGTCTGGTATCCGCAAGAAAAAGTCCGTAGATGGTGGCCTGATCGAGGGCATCAGCGGTGAGCCTACCGGTATTCTTCTCGATAACGCCATGGAACTAGTTGCCCGGAACATAGCGAGTCTAGATAAACAAGCGATGGAAAAGCTGCTTAAACAGGCGGAAGCAGCCTGTTTTTCGGTTGGTCTGACAACGATTGCTGATGCGGGATTGGCTCAGGATCAGATCGAGTTACTTGAACAGCTCTACGATCGGAATGTGCTGAAAATACGGGATTATGCTATGGTGATGCTGTCAGAAGAAAGCTTAAAAAGCTATCTTCAAAAAGGCATTTCCATGAGCGATCGGCTAGATGTACGCTCCTTTAAAATTGTAGGCGATGGCGCCCTGGGCTCCAGGGGTGCGTGTCTGCTCCATCCCTATTCCGATGCACCCAATCAGACTGGCTTTTTGCTTCTGCAACCCGAACTCCTGGAGCAAGTTGTTAAGATGGTTGCTGAGAGCCCTTTTCAACTCAATGTTCACGCTATTGGTGACTCGACTAACCGTGAAATTCTTGATCTTTTCGGTAAATACATTGGTCAGGACGAAGGCCGTAGATGGAGGATTGAGCATGCTCAGATTGTTAATGAGCAGGATTTCGATAAGTTTGGAAAATACCACATCATTCCTTCCATTCAACCGACGCACGCAACCTCTGATATGTTCTGGGCAAAAGACCGGATTGGTGAAGATCGTCTAAAAAATGCTTATGCGTATCAGCGACTGTTGGAACAGCGAGGACTAATTGCGTTGGGTAGTGATTTCCCGGTCGAGCATTATAGTCCATTGTATGGCTTTCATGCAGCTGTGGCTCGCGTTAATACCGACTCTCAACCAACCGGAGGCTTCCAGATGTCTGATGCATTATCCAGAGAAAACGCACTGAGAGGGATGACAACCTGGGCCGCTTACGCCTGTTTTCAGGAAGATAACCGGGGAAGCCTTGAGCCCGGCAAATTTGCTGATATTGTTGTTTTGGAAGAAGATATTATGAAAATTCCGGAAAATAAGCTGCGACAAACAAAAGTAGCGTCTACTATGGTGAATGGAGAGATTGTTTTCGGCGCTCTCAAAGGCCAATAACGGGATTGGTATGAAAGATTTTTCATTTTTTTTAACTGAATCTAAAGGAGTTAATAACGTCATCCTGCTTTTACCTGGATTTACCTTGCAAAAGGCGCTTTGAACTTCTATATTTGCAGCACATTAAACGGAAGGCTAATACAAATAGCCGACTCCAGATTCCGTAGCTCAGCTGGTAGAGCAATACACTTTTAATGTATGGGTCCTGGGTTCGAATCCCAGCGGGATCACCAAAGGGGACAACACCGAGTTTCGGTTCGTTGTCCCCTTTTTTTGGGACTCAACTCCTTATTTAACAGATAGCTTAGCTTAAGAACGTGGCTCTGTCGCGCGATCATAATCGAACTGACTCTTTAAGGAACCCTAAGTGTTTGAGCATCTTGGTGATTATTGATGTTATCGCTTTAGGCGTACGGAATAAATAATATTTCGAGATTACTTTATCTGAGAAAAACCTTTTTTAATTTAAAGTCATGAATGAGGGAGATATTCGCTGGGAACAGCGCTTCAGCTATTATAAAAAGGCTTTAGCCAAGTTGTCCATTGCGGTGGAAAAGATTAATAAAGATTTTATCGCTGATGAAGATGGCAATATTAATGATGACGATTTTTTAGACGACATTATTAAAGAAGTGGTGATACAACGCTTTGAATATACCCACGAGCTGGCCTGGAAAGTGATGAAAGATTTTTTGGAGCATCAAGGGGGCGTTAAAGTGTTTGGGTCTAAGGATTCCACCAGAGAAGCCTTTTCGGCTGAGTTGATTACAAGATGGTGAATTGTGGATGGAAATGATCAAGAGTAGAAATGAAACTTGGCACACTTATAACGAAATAACGGCAGATGATATCTTTGCTAAAGTAATCAACCATTACCATAAAGCTTTCTTGCAATTTCAGCAGAAAATGGAAGGGCTTAGCAATGATGGTCAAGCTCAGTTATTTGAATGATGAAATTTGGCCTTAAACAAAACGATTGACGCCATCAACCAAGTTTTCACGGTTTATCCAGCAATTGAAAAAGCTGTGCTGTACGGTTCTAGGGCAAAAGGCAATTATCGGGATGCTTCTGATATCGATTTTACTTTAATGGGTAAAGACTTAACTTTTACCTTGCTGGCTAAAATAGAAGCAGACTTGGATGATTTGCTATTGCCCTATAAAATTGATTTATCGATGTATGACCATATTGGTAATCCGGAGCTATTAGACCATGTTGAACGTGTAGGAGAAATGTTTTATCAACGTAAAGCTTAGTGCCTTTGCTTAGCCTTCAAATATCCGCTTAGAGGCTGTGGCCTACTCCTATTTACAGGCCACAGCTACCGGCGTTAGCCTGTGGTTCTTGCACTAGGAAGGTAAGTATTCGAATATAAGCAGAATTGGGAATCTCAGGATTAACCGCATCGAACAGAATTGGGACGCCGCATTGTGCATTTCGCTACAATTTCCGTTCATTCTCAAGAAAAGTAGCCGCAGTTTTATCGACCAGCCAGATTAACTTACCTTGTTCAGGCTTTAACAACTGTGCGGGGTAAAGGTCAGGATTGCGTTCACCTTCTAAAACTTCGTGTAAAGCAGCAGACTTAGCTTATACAAAAGCCATCACAATTATGTTGTCAGCTTTGTTAATTAACGGCGCGGTTAAGGTTATCCTGTACATATCTTGTGAGGCGAGAAAGTAGGCGTACACCAGGTTATCCTTCTCATTTAAAACCGCTTCGTGCGGGAACAAAGATGCCGTATGTCCATCGGCTCCCATCCCCAATAATACCAGGTCGAAGCTCAACGCATCGCCCAAAACCTGCCGCACCTGTCGCTCATAATCCTGTGCAAATTCTTCGGGAGCTTTGCCGTCGCCCCACATATAAAAAACCTGCCTGGCAGGAACCGGAACGTTCTTCAGTAAAGTGCGTTCTGCCATTTTAGCGTTGCTTCGATCATCTTCCAGCGGCACCCAGCGTTCATCTCCCCAAAAGACAAAGGTGTGTTCCCAATCAACCTGACCTTTAAAATCCGTAGAACTGAGCAGCTTATACAACGCATCGGGCGACGTACCTCCGGTTAACGCTACCGTAAACCGACCCCGTTCACGAACAGCCCTTTGGGCTATCTCGATAAATAGCCGGGCTGCACTTGCGCTTATCTCATCTTTATCATCGAATATCTCTAGCATAATCGTTCAATTCTTAGTAATCAGGTCAAAGGATGCTTGTTAACCAGCCAGGTATGCCCTTGCCGCGCAATCAATGCTTCAGCGCCTTCGGGTCCCCACGAACCTGCGGCGTAATTTGGAAAATCTAAGGATGGACGCGACTCCCAGGCATTTTGCACCGGTGTTATCACCTCCCAGGCCTGTTCAACCTGATCGCTGCGCATAAATAAAGTAGCGTCGCCTACCATAGCGTCCAGCAATAACGTTTCATAAGCCTCCGGAGATACTTTTCCGCAAGCAAAGTCGTAAACCATTTCTGCAGGCATTAAATCCATTTCCAGTCCGGGATCTTTGGCCATAAACCGGAGGCGGATATCCATTTGTGGCTGTATGTTAATGGTGAGTTTGTTGGGTGCCAGACTATCGGCTTGTGTACTCTCAAAAGTAGAGTGCGGAACAGGTCGGAACTGGACGGTAATGGAAGAAGTCTTTTCCTGCATACGTTTACCTGTACGAAGGTAAAAAGGCACATTTTGCCAGCGCCAGTTATCTAAATAGATTTTAAGGGCAGCGAAGGTCTCAGTGTTCGATTGGGGATCAACATCTTGTTCTTCACGATAGCCCGATACCTTCTCACCCTGCATCCAACCCTCTTCATACTGTCCGCGTACCGCATAATGATGCACGTCTTCTGGTTGTATTTTCCTAACTGCTCTCAACACGTCTACCTTGCGGTTACGTATTTCTTCGGCTTCAAATGATATGGGTGGCTCCATAGCGATCATACACAACAACTGCAAAAGATGATTCTGGATCATATCTTTTAATGCCCCCGCGCTTTCATAATATCCTCCCCTTTCTTCAACGCCTACCTGCTCGGCAACGGTTATCTGCACGTTATCAATAAAGCTGCGGTTCCATAGGGGCTCAAATAACGCATTGGCAAACCTGAACACCAGTATATTCTGAACCGTATCTTTACCCAGGTAATGGTCAATCCGGTAGATCTGATTTTCCTGAAAAACGCTGGTCAGCAGATTGTTCAACTCAATAGCGCTGGCCTTGTCATGGCCAAAGGGTTTCTCCACCACTATTCTGTCTTTTTCAGCATCCGTAACCAAGCCTGATGAGGAAAGGTTACGGGCTACATCTCCAATAAAACGGGGCGCAACCGACGTGTAGAACAACCTGTTTGCGCGGCTTCCCCATTGCTGGTCAATAGCATCCAGCTTGCCCGCCAGTTCGGTGTAAGCGTTTTCATCGCCGATGTCTGATACGAAATAAGATACGCTATCTTTAAACTTATTCCATAACGCATCAGTAGGCTTTGTTCGCGAAAACTCGTTCAACCCTTCGTACAATCTGCCGTGATATTGCTCATCATCCAGCTTGGTACGTCCTAAACCAACAACGGCAAATTTTTCAGGCATCCAACCATCCTTGAACAGATTATAAAAGGCAGGTATTAATTTTCGCTTAGCTAAATCGCCGGTTCCACCAAAAATAACAATGATGGTTGGCGGTGTCTTTTTATTATTTTTCATCAGGAAATCGATCTACGGTTATATTGGTTTGATTAATCCCATTGAGTGTGAAACTTACCCTCTTTATCGGTACGCTCATAGGTATGCGCACCAAAATAATCGCGCTGGGCCTGGATAATATTGGTCGCCATACGGGCGCTGCGATAAGCATCAAAATACGACAGGGCCGACATGAGCACGGGAGCCGGAAGGCCGTTATCAGCAGCAAATTTCACACTGAAACGGGCTCCCTCCTGCGTGTTAACCAGTTTAGCGGCAATCACCTCGTCAAGCATCAGGTTTGGCAATTCCGGATCTTTTAAATAAGCCTGCATTAAATCTTCTAAAGTAGCCGAACGAATGATACAGCCGCCACGCCATATTTTAGCAATATCAGACAGTTTAAGACCGTAATTATACTCTTTAGAAGCCAATTGCAATTGCGCCATACCCTGCGCATAAATGATCAGTACCGAAAAATGATAAGCTTTTTTGATGTGTTCAATCAAACCGCCATGAGCATCGGTATCCTTTTCGGTATTGTTCCACACCAATTTTTGGGCCGCTTTAACCCGTTCTTCTTTGTATTTGGATAAATCCCGCATCGACACAGCGGTATCAATTACCGGAATGGAAGCCTGGATATCCATAGCATTTTGCGAAGTCCACTTACCAGTACCTTTGGAACGGGCTACATCCAGTATCATGTTCACTAAGCGGTTACCCGTTTCGTCGTCCACCTTTTTTAGTATGATGCCTGTAATCTCTAATAAAAACGATTTCAATTCACCTTCGTTCCACGACTCAAACGTTTGTTGCAATTGGTCGTCGGTATAATTCAGGCCGCGCTTAAGCAGATCGTACACCTCTGAAATAAGCTGCATAATCGCATATTCAATACCGTTATGCACCATTTTCACATAATGTCCTGCCGAACCGGCGCCCATATACGTGACGCAAGGCTCCCCGTTTACTTTGGCAGCAATGGCTTCAAATACGGGTCTTAACCTTTTATAAGCATCAGCATCACCACCGGGCATCATACTCGGGCCAAAGCGGGCACCTTCTTCCCCCCCCGAAATCCCCATACCAAAAAAGTGAATGCCTTTCTCTTCCAGTTCATTAAAACGGCGTTCAGTATCAGTAAAATAAGAGTTACCGCCATCAACAATAATATCGCCTTTATCTAAATAGGGTATTAAGCTGGCAACAGCACCATCAACCGGCTTGCCGGCAGGTACCAACAATAAAATAGCCCGGGGCGATTTTA